>QKPP01000114.1:55623-66501 GCA_006508105.1 Myxococcales bacterium FL481
CTTGACGGTCACACCGTCAAGCGCCGACGTGGCCGCCGCCGCGCGAGACGACGGCACGCTCGGAGAGCTTGCCGCGTTCGGAGCCGTGATCAGTGAGCCGGGCTGCGGCGCCTGCATCGGCAACGGACCCGGGATCCCCCGCGACGGCGAAACGACGGCCAGCACGACCAACCGCAACTTCGACCGACGGATGGGCGCCGCGGGCCCGGTGTACCTGGTCTCCCCGGCCGTCGCCGCCGCCAGTGCCGTGACGGGCTGCCTGAGCGACCCCCGGGAACTCGTCGAGTCCTCCGATCCGGTCGCAGGCCACCCCACGGGGGACCCAACCGCCGCGGGTCCTCAGGGGCAAGCGTGATCCGACGGCGAGAGGTCCCACCGCGAGAACCTCCGCCCTCGAGCGGTTCTGCCGCCATTTCGATCGGCATTTGACCCACCCCCGGGCGTGCGGATTATCGTCTAGACGACAATGCGCCAAGTCAGCAAAAAGCTGGTGTTCGACAGCCGCCCGCGAGCGCTCCTCGATATCACCGATCCGATTCAGCGCGCGGTCGCCGACGGCGGCGTTCACCAAGGCGTCGCCCATCTGTTCGTGCACCACACCAGTGCCTCTTTGGTCATCGGCGAGAACGCCGACCCCACGGTGCTCGCCGACCTTGAACGCTTCTTTCAGCGCCTCGTACCGGACGGTGACCCGGTGTTTGAGCACGTCGCCGAAGGGCCTGATGACATGCCAGCTCACGTTCGCAGCGTGCTCACGCAGACCTCGCTCACCTTGCCGATCGCCCACGGTCGTTGCGACCTGGGCACATGGCAAGGCGTGTTCTTGTGGGAGCATCGCCAGCTCGGCCAGTCGCGCCGCGTCACGCTCAGTTTGCTGGGCGAGTCGTAGAGTCGGGTTCAGACCCTAGTTCGATTTGAGGTGACGGGATGCGAGCGCCAAGAACCGCCCTCGCGCGGCCGGATGATCGACGACGGGCTGGGGATAGTTTTGGCCCAACACGACCCCCGCCTCTTTCAGAGCCAACGTCGAGGCCTCCCAGGGGGAATGAATGTAGCGAGGCGGCAACTTCGCGAGCTCGGGTACCCATCGACGCACGTACGCGCCCTGAGGATCGAACTTGCGTCCTTGCAAGATGGGGTTGAACACTCGAAAGTAGGGCTGGGCATCGCACCCGCATCCTGCAGACCACTGCCAGCCGGCGTTGTTCTGAGCCCAGTCACCGTCGGCGAGATACTTCATGTAGTGCTCCTCACCCCAGCGATACGCGATGAGTAAGTGCTTGGCGAGAAAGCTGGCACTGATCATACGCGCACGATTGTGCACAAAGCCTTCACTCGTGAGCTGTCTCGCCGCAGCATCCACAACGGGATACCCCGTCCGACCCGATGTCCATCGGGCCCACCGCGCTTCGTCGTCGATCCAGGGGAAACCGGTGAACTTGGGGTTGAACGGCTCGCGGAGCAAGCCCGGACGGTCCCACAGCGTACTGTACGAGAACTCGCGCCAGATGAGCTCATCCACAAACCTCGACGCGGTTGGCGAAACGGCGGTCACGGCCGACCAAATCGACCGAATCGAGAGGGTTCCAAACTTGATATCCGCTGACAGCCGGCTCGTCCCCGCCAGGTCCAGGCGATCGCGACTGTCTGGGTAATGGACGAGATTGTCGCGGAGGAACCGGCTGAGCCGCTGTCGAGCCGCACGTTCACCCCCCTGGAGCACGCGAGGATTTCGGACCAGACCCAAGTCCTCGCAGCGAGGCACCTCAATCCGGGGAATGTCGATATCAGGCGGGATCGGGGGCAAACGTCGAGGCGCTGCGCGAGGACGGTCGATCGTCGCCGCCGCTCGAAACGCCTTGGCAAAGGGGGTCCACACCGCGTACGGGCGGTTCGATCCCGTGCGTAGGCTGCCCGGAGGCAGCAACGTCTCCCCTTCGTACAGCTGAAACCGAGAACCCAGTTGTTCGGCGATTCGGCGATCTCGTTCGCGACCGAACGGCTCCACCCAGCGGTGCGCCACCACCTTGTCGGCGCGAAACCGGCGCAGCAAGCGAGGCACGACCACAACGCTCTTTCCCCGTGCCAGCACGAGTCGGGAGCCGCGGCGCTCGAGCCCGGCGGCCAATTCCTGCAGCCCGTCGAGGAGAAACTGCATGCGATGAGGAGCGTCGCGGGCCCGCGCCGGCGCGAAGAAGAAGGGGTCGAGCACGAAGAGCGGGATGACGTCTCCGATCGCCACCGCCTCGGCCAGGGGGACATGGTCCCTTAGACGCAGATCCTTTCCTCGAAACCAAACGATCGTTCGCATCTTGTGGGCTTCCTGCTCGAGGGGCGCGCCCTCGTGCGAGTCGGATGGAGTACCGCGTGGGCGGCCGCGCCCCGACCGGTCGCGGCCGCGGGCCACGGCAACTCCGCCCGACGAGTATGGCTGAAACGCGACGGTGTCGCCGCAGCACCCCGGCTCGCGCGCCCAAGGGCACCTCCGCGTCAGCCCGTCACGAGGCGACGACGCGACGTTTGCTCCGCCCCAAGGCCCGGCAAGACCGCGGGTACCGGGCGTTGGGCCCGGCCGACAAACCGCGTAGGCTCACCATCATGCTGGACGAAATCGCCTCGCATCCTGGTGATCCCTTCGCGAAGCTCGCCCGCGAATACGTCGACTTGGTCCTGGCCGTGGGCGAGCACGACGACGGCTACGTGGACGCGTACTACGGTCCCGAGAGCTGGCGCGAGCGGGTTCGGGCGGAGCCCGCGGCGCTGAGCGAGATCGCCCGCCGGGCTCGTGACCTGCGTCAACGCATCGCCGATACCGATCGCCCCACCACCGGTGAAGACGCTGAGATGTGGGCACTGCGAGCGGCCTTTCTCGACGCCCAGAGCAGTTCGATCGCCGCCTACGCGGAGATTCTAGCTGGCCATCCGCTGGCGTTCGATGACGAAAGCCGGGCGTTGTACGACACCGAAGCCCCGCACTACGACCCGGATCACTACCGAAACCTCATCGCGCAGCTCGAGCCGCTGCTCCCCGGCGACGGTGACATTGAGACCCGGTATCACGCGTTCCAGGCCGAGTTCGTGATTCCCCGCGACCGACTCGCGTCGGTCTTCGAAGCGGCTATCGCCGCCTCACGCCAACGCACGTTGGAACACGTCACGCTGCCCGCAAACGAGGACTTTCGGCTCGAGTACGTCACGGACAAAGTGTGGAGCGGCTACAATCTGTTCGAGGGACGCGCGCAAAGCCTGATCCAGATCAACACGGATCTGCCGATCTACATCGACCGCGCCGTGGACCTGGCCGCGCACGAAGGCTACCCCGGCCACCACGTGTACAACGCACTACTGGAGTCCCGCCTCGCCCGCGCTCGGGGATGGGTTGAGTTTTGCGTGTACCCGCTGTTCAGTCCGCAGTCGGTGATCGCCGAAGGCACGGCCAACTACGGGATCGAGGTGGCATTTCCCTGGCCCGACCGCATCGCGTTCGAGGCCGAGGAGCTGTTTCCGCGAGCGGGTCTAGACCCGTCGCGGGCCGCGACCTACTACGACGTGATGCGCCTCGTGCAACAGCTCAACTACGCCAACAACGACGTGGCTCGCGAGTACCTCGCCGGCACAATCGATCGGGACGAGGCCATCGCCCGACTTCGCGCCAGCTTGCTCTACGAACCCGCCCGGGCCGCCCAGCGACTCGGCTTCATCGAGGCCCACCGCGCGTATGTGCTCACCTACAACTGGGGCCAGGACCTCGTGAAGCGCTACGTCGAACAACGAGTGGGCCGCCATGCGACCGACCGCGAACGGTGGGATACGTTCGTTGAACTGCTCACCTCGCCGCGTCGGCCTCAGCAATTGATGTAGAGGCGCGGCCCTTGGCCCAAGGAGACGGCGGCAACGCGGCGCGCCTCCTCGGCCAGGACGAGCCGCGCGTCCGCCCGAAGTGGCCCGGCCCGGTCCGCCGCGCTGGGCCGAGCCGGGGGCGCTGCAATCGCGGTCGACGGCAGAAGACCCCAGACCCGACAAGCTCGAGTGCGAGGCCGTCTGGGGACTTGCGAGGTGTGGTCAAACGGTGCGGGCGCCTGCATGTGCGACAACAGCAGCTGGACGCCGGGTTCGCTCGACGACGACACCTTGCCATCCGAGTTCGAAATGCGCGTGCAGTGCGAAGAGCTCCTGGAAACCTGTGACGACGACAGCGACGACGGAGACGACGAGGAGAGCCACGACAACGACGACAACGACGACAACGGCGACAACAACGACAACGACGACAGCGACGAGGAAAGCGACGACGCGCCCGACGACGTCGCGGCGGACAGGGGCGCGAGAGATGGCCACACCGATCTCGACCCCGCCCCCCCAGACAACGAGGATTCGGACCTCGAGACGGCGGACACCGGGGCGAGCGAAGACAACACGGACGTGGACTCCCGGCGGACACGGGCGACTCGAGCCCCCCCGACGACGGAGAAGCGAGCACCGATCCAGCGGAGCCGGGCAAAAACCCGCCGCACCACCGAAATCCTGCAACGTCACCGACGTGAGGCCGGCCGCTAGCCGGTGGAGCCTGATCCTGCTCGCCGCGTGGCGGCGACGTCGTGCGCGCGGGCAATCGTCGTAGCGTGAGCGTGTCGCGGGTCGCCGTTGGCGATCTCGATGTGCGGCCACCATCGCCGGCCACGGCCGTTTGGCCTCGCGCGCGAAGCGTTGCTGAGACCTGACGCGCGGATCCTGAAACGAGTCAGATCGGTGAATCGATGGCTCGCCACTTGAAGCCGCGGCTGCCCTTACGTAGGTTCGAGCTCGCTGTCGGCGGGGGCCGGCCGGCGCCACCGCCTTATGACCGACACCGCAACCATCGTCGTCGTAGACGATCACGCGGCCAACCGCGCGCTCGCGCAGGAAGCCCTCGAGGACGAAGGTTACCGGGTCCTGACCGCCGACAGTGGGCGCGCGGCGCTGGAACTGTTCGATCAGCACGGCGCGGATTGCGTGCTCCTGGACGTCCACATGCCAGAGATGAACGGGTTCGAGGTGGCCAAGCAGCTGCGCTCGCGGTCGGAGGGGCGGCACATTGGCGTGGTGTTTCTCACCGCTTCCCGTGACGTCGACACATTCGATGCCGCGCAGCGCTCGGGCGGCGACGACTTTCTCACGAAGCCCGTCCGACCCGCCGAACTCGTGTCGCGGGTCGACTCGGCCGTGCGGACGAGCCGCCTCAACGAGGAGCTGCGCGAGCAAAGCCAAGAGCTGCGTCGCCAACGAGACGACCTGATGCGGTTGCAGTTGGTGCGCGAGGGCCTGGCGGCGTTTCTCGTCCACGACCTCAAAAACCCGGTCAACTCGCTCGACCTCCAAGCCCAACTGCTGCTGCGCCACCGCGAGCTTCCCGACGACGTCAAGAACGCGGTGGCGACGATTCGCGCCGACGCCCGCCGCCTGCAGCGAATGATCTCCAACATCTTGGACCTCAGCCGCATCGACGAGAGCGGCCTTGAACCCGCCTGCGCGACCGTCGACCTGCCGGCGCTCGTCCGCGAGGTCCTCGACGATCAAGCCCTCAGTGCCCGAACCGAGGGCGTCAAGCTCAGCAGCGCGATCGAGGTGACCAAGGCGTGGGCCGACGTCGAGATGCTACGCCGGGTCCTGACCAATCTCGTCGAAAACGCCATTCGCCACACCGCCACGGACTCCGAAGTCTGGATCACCGCGAAGGCCGGCGCCGGCGGCATCGAGATCCGCGTGGTGGACCAAGGGCCGGGGATCCCGGCTACGTTGCGAGAGAAGGTGTTCGAGCGGCACTTCCGTTCCGCCCAGGACCGCCACGCGACGCGGGCAGGTCACGGTCTGGGCCTCGCCTACTGCCGCGCGGCCGTCTCCGGCCACGGCGGCTCCATCCTCGTAGAGCCCACGCGCAGCGGCACAACCATTCTCATCACCTTGCCGCTACCGTGAAAACGCCCCCCCCCTCTCCCGCGCTCTCGCGCGAGGTGTTCCAAACGATCTTCGACGCCAGCCCCGACGCCATGGTGGTGGTCAACGGCGACGGCGTCATCGTGGCCACAAATGCGCAGACCCAGTCCATCTTGGGTTATCCGCCGGACGAACTCGTGGGCCGGCCCGTCGAGGTGCTGGTACCCGAGGTCCAAGCCCATGCGCACGTCCATTTGCGTCGCAGCTTCATGCTGCGACCCAAGGCGCGAGCCATGGGCAGCGAGCGGTCCTTGGTCGCGCGCACCCGCAGCGGGCATCCGCTGCCGGTGGAGGTCTCGTTGACCCCCGTCGCGGACGGCGAGTCGCAACTCGTTTGCGCGGCGATCCGAGACATCTCCGTCCGCCAGGCACAAGAGGTCGCCCTGCGTCGCGCCGATCTGCTGCTGCGCAGCGCGGTCGAGAGCTTCCACGGGGGCTTCGCCGTGTTCGATGGTGAAGAACGCATGCTGCTGTGCAACAGCACCTATCGTTCGATGTTCGGCGCGGACGTGCTGGGGGACCTCTCGGGCTCCCCGTACGTCGAGCTGCTGGATCAAGTCCTCGCCACGGGCGATTTCGACCACGAGGAGGGCCGTGAGGCACTGCGAGAGCGTTGGCTGGAGTACCACCGCCAGCCCGAGGGAGCGTTCACGCTGCAAACGGGCGGCGATCGCCATCTACGGGTGATCGAGCGCAAGACGTCTGACGGCGGGACGATCGCCACCGCGCTCGACGTGACCCGGGAGATGCGACGCGACGCGTCGCTGAGCCGGGCCCGCGCTCGGGCGGAGCGGGCTAGCCGGGCGAAAAGCGAGTTTCTCTCGTCCATGAGCCATGAGCTGCGCACCCCGCTCAACGCGGTGCTCGGTTTCACGCAGTTGTTACGTCGCGACCGGCGGGAGCCCCCGAGCGCGAGGCAGCGCGACCGCCTGGACCACGTGATCAAGGGCGGCGAGCATCTCCTGCGGCTGATCGACGAGGTGCTCGACCTCGCTCGGATCGAAGCCGGCCAGCTGACGCTTTCGCCGGAACCCGTCAAGGTCGCGGATCTCGTTCAGGAGCTGAGCGCCACGCTGGACCCGCTGGCCGACGAGGCCGGCATTACGCTGACGCTACGACTCACCGACCCCAACACGTGGGTGATCGCGGACCGGACCCGTCTCGCGCAGATCCTTCTCAACTTCGGCTCCAACGCGATCAAGTACGGCAAGCCGGGGGGGAACACCGAGCTCAACGCCCGGATCAACGACGGCCGAGTGCGGATCGAGGTATCTGACGACGGGATCGGTATCCCTGACAAGTACCATGATCGCATCTTCACGGCGTTCCAACGCGCCGGGCAAGAGACCGGTCCAATCAAGGGAACTGGCATCGGGTTGGCCATCTGCCAACGTCTCGCCGACGCGATGGACGGCCGAGTGGGGTTCACGAGCGTCGAAGGCCGTGGCTCGACGTTTTGGGTCGAGCTGGCCCAGCACGAGAGACACCAAGCCGCCCCGTCGCCGGTCTCCGAGACGACGCGGCCCGCCGGCTCCACGGTCGCGCGAGACGCCAGCAAGGTCGTCTACGTGGAGGACAATCCTTCCAATGTCGCGCTGATGGAAGACTTCATGGCGGACTACGGCAACGTCGAGCTGATCGTCGCGCCGAACGCTGAACTAGGCATCGACTTGGTCCGCACGCATCAGCCGAAGGTGGTCATCATGGATCTGCATCTGCCGGGGATGAGCGGCATCGCGGCCACGCGACGCCTCAAAGAGCACCCCAGCACCGCCGGCATCCCGGTGATCGCACTCAGTGCCGCCGCGATGCCACAAGACCGGCGTCAAGCCGCGGCCGCCGGCTTTCACCGCTACCTGCCCAAGCCGGTCCAGGTCGAAGAGCTCACGGCCACCCTCGACGAGCTACTCTGACGGCTCCGGCTCACACGTGAGCCCCGGCTCGTTCACGCTCAACCGCCCCCACGAACCGGGCGAAGGCGCCGGCCGAGACGAGACTAGTCGTTCGCCGCGGCGTCCCGATCGCGGGCCCGCTCGAGGCCGTCGAGCAACAGCTCGAGGCCGAACTCGAACTCATCCGATCGCCTGGCGGACGACCGCATCTCATCGGATCGGCCCACGGCGAACTCAAACATCTCGAACATATGGGGGTACGAGTCGGCTGGCACCGCCTCCGCGATGGCCCCCAGCGACTCCGTTGAATCGAGGGTATCCGTGGGCCAAGCGACTTCGTGCAACACGAAGCCGTAGATATAACTGTCGAGGACCAAAAACGCCTTGTAGGCGAGCTCGACCGCAAAGCCGTTGCGACGAAGCGCCCCCAGGATCGCGTCGCTGAGCGCGAGGCGAGCGGGCCCAAGCCGCGGGCGCGACTCGGCCAGCGCGGCTGACCACGGGTGACGCAGCAACACCTCACGTGCCGAGCGGGCACGCACTCGCATCGCATCTCGCCACGGTAGGGTGCTCGCGGGCACCTCGATGAGCGAGGTCACGCGTTCGATCAGATCGTCGAAGATGTCGTCTTTGTTGGTGACGTGGTTGTACAGCGACATCGCCTTGACCCCGAGGCGTGAGGCGAGCTGCCGCATGGTGACCGCGTCCACCCCCTTTTCGTCGGCAAGGCTCAGCGCCTCGTCGATGATGCGAGCTCTCGTCAGGCCGGGGCGCCGCGAACGGGGGGAGGACTGCGTTTTTTTGCGCAATGACACGAGGCAACGAAGGGATGGGCGGAGGCGGAACCTTGAGCGTGCGCCGCCGCTTCGAGATGTACAAGCGCGATGCGCGGGCTTGACAGCGTTTGGTTTCTGCACAAACTTACGCCGTAAGTCGAAAAACTTACATCGTAAGCACGGAGTCAAACATGCTGGAATTCAACAAGAAAACCACTCCCTCGGTCCTTTTGTCCTCGCGCGCGCTCGTGGCGATGATCGCGCTCACTCTGGCCGGCTGCGACGCCGAGCCTCCTGCGTCTGACGAGCCGCCCGGCCCCGCGGAGCCAGCCTCGTTCATCGCCCGGGGGCCTCACGCGGTGGGCTTTCGCCACGTCCCAGCCGAGACCACGCCCCAGCGCACGCCGCCGCTGAGCTTGTGGTATCCGACGGCGGCCGAAGCCGACGACGCGATCACGTACACCTTCGCGTTTAAAAGCCCCCAACTCGGGGAAGGCGACGGCACGGTCGAGGGCCACGCGGTCGCAGACGCCCCGATCGACCCCGCCAAAGGGCCCTATCCGCTGGTCGTCCTCTCCCATGGCTTCGCCCTCAACGCGGCGTGGTACAGCCACTTGTCGGAGCACTTCGCGTCGTACGGATTCATCGTTGCGGCCCCCGAACACGCGGAGCACGACTGGTTCCAAAACGCCACGTCGGTGATCCAACGTCCCATCGATATCAAGCACACCATCGACTACGTCACCCGAGCCAGCGCCCCAGGGGGACCGTTTGCCGGGCTGGTCGACCTCGACCATATCGCCGTGGTCGGTCACTCCTTCGGCGGGTACACGGCGCTGGCGGCAGCCGGGGCGCGCCTCGACATGGATGCCCTCAATGCGCGCTGTGCCGACATCGACGAAACGGATCCCGAGGCCTTCCTGTGCCTCCCGCTGGCGGGTCAACAAGACACTTTGGCCGCGCTAGCCGGGCTTGAGGTCGCTCCCGTGGGGCTGTGGCCGTCTTTGGGCGATCCTCGGGTCACGGCCACCCTGCCCATTGCGGGAGACGCGTACATGTTCAGCGACGCGGGCCTCGCCGAGGTCATGGCACCGCTGATGGCCGTGGGCGGAACGGCTGACACGGGAACGCCGTGGACTTGGGGTCCGCAGCCCACCTTTGACGCGGCCACGAGCGCGGACAAGTCGCTGGTGGGGTTCGTGGGGGCCGAGCACATGTTCGCTGTCAACACTTGTGACACCATGCCGTGGGCCGCGGAGGGCCCGCTCGCGGAGTACCTGTGCGAGGACCCGGCGTGGGATCGCCACGAGGCGCTCGATCATTTGCACCACCTGACGACGGCGTTTTTGCACCACGCGCTATTGGACGACCCGGCGGCGAGCCGGGCCCTGAGCGCTGACATCGTCGCGATACCGGAGATCGAGTACACCACGACCATCGACGAGTAGCGGATCGGGCATGACGCCGAGCCCTCGGCCTGCAGTCTTCGCCGTGCCGCGAATGGGCCCAGCTCGATGGCGACCCGCCGCGGCGCCCCCCCTCGCCTACACGGGGACGATCTTGGCCCAGGGGGACTCGATCGCGGTGACGAGCGAGTCCGCTGGGGAGACAGGGCGACACCGGTGGTGGTCGAGGCGACGAGCCTCCACTTGGCGTCCACACGCTTGACGAGGACCCGCCCGGCCCCGCATCACGCATACGCACATATTCAGCGGTCGGGGCGGGACCTTGGCCAAAGGCCGCTACTGACGAAATTGCGGCACGCGTGAGCGCATGGCGATGCGACGAGTCGGTCCCGCCCGGGCGGACCGGCCCTCCCGGTACGTCGTGGGCAGCGAACTCTATGCACGCCGGGCGTCCTCCCGGCCCGCGCTGGTTCCAGCGAGATTGATGGGTTGAATCCACGCGGTCCCCCTCTCAAGATCGAGTCGATGACTCGCTACCACGTACACGGCGTCTGGTTCGGATGCACGCTGGCTCTCCTCCCCGTGCCCGGCTGTGGAGAATCGGATGATGCGAAACCGACGGCTGGCGACGGCCACGCCGCCGATGATGACGATGACGATGACGACGATGACAATGACAATGACAATAACGACGACAGCGATGACGATGACGATGACAACGATGACAACGATGACAACGATGACGATGACAACGATGACGATGACGATGACAACGATGACGATGACAACGATGACGATGACAACGATGACGATGACAACGATGACGATGAC
>QKPP01000114.1:66511-69710 GCA_006508105.1 Myxococcales bacterium FL481
TGACGATGACAACGATGACGATGACAACGATGACGATGACAACGATGACGATGACGATGACGATGACGATGACGATGACGACGATGAGCCTGTCGAGGAGCCCGACGGTGCCGTGGGCGGATCCATCGGCGATCTCGGCACCCCCTACGACGCCCGAGACGACCGGGCCGGACCGAGCAGCCACTCGACAGTGTACGGCAAAAAGCCCGAGATCGTGGTGTACGCCCACCCCAATGGAGCGCTGGACGTCGCGTGGATCGACAACGACAAAGACCAGATCGTGTTGAGCCACGTGACGAGAGACGGCGACGAGTATCGGGCCGCGTGGCATCTCGAGCTCGAGACACTAAACTACCTCGGAGGGTTTGCGCGCGACGAGGACAACAGCATCTACTACCTCACCGCGGTGGCCGAGGACCTCCAGCACGAGATGGAGCCCAGCGGGGTTCAGCGAGAAGACATCATCCAGCTGTTCAAGCTGACCGCCGGCGGCGAGCTGGAATACCGGATCGACTTGCGAACGGACGCTACGAACGCCGACGCCACTCCCATCTACGACCCCATGACGGCTGGCACAGGACGCCTGGCCGTTGGCGATGGCCGGGTCATGACCACGTTTTCGCAACACGGCGAGTATGACGAAGGGGTCTCTGGCCGGCACCAATGGCAGATCTACATCCCAGTCGACGCCGCGACCGGGGAGCTGGGAGGACGGCTCCGCGCCCCCAGTCACTCGTTTGATCAGCGAGTGTTCTACGACGGCCAAGACTTCGTGGGCATGGCGCTCGGGGACGCTAGCTTGCGCGGGGTGGGCCTGGCCAAACTCAGCGACGGCGACCACAAAGTCGCCTTCGCCATCAAGGGGGGCGACTCCGAAACCGGGGGCGGTTACAACAACACGTTTACGCGACTTGGGAACGTGCAGCCGGGCGAAGAGGGGTACGTGGCTGTGTTCTCGACCGAAAATGACGCGACGTCGACGGGGGACCGCGTCATCGCGTCGCGCAACCTAGCGTTCGTCCACGTCGTCGAAGACTTCGAAACGATCGATTCCGACGAGAAGTACGACGTGCAGATCGTAGACACGGGCGAAGGCAATGACCACGCCACAACCTTGGATGTACAGATCCTGGACTACTGGGGCGAGGCCTTCGACGGGAACAACCGTGGGCTTGTGTGGCTCACGGACTACACAGACCGCGAAAACGAGCACGTCGAGCGACCCAAGGTCGTTCGGATCGCCGAGGACGCGTACGCGGTCGTGTGGGAAAAATGGACCCTCAAAGAGTACGTCACCACGGAAGCGGTGCTGGTCGACGAATACGGGAACGTGCAAACGGAGAAAGCGGATCTCGGTCCGGCTCGTCTCAACCGCGGGGACGACCTGGTCCGCCTAGGAGATCGGGCGGCGTGGGTCGTGGGAGAAGCCGATGCGCCCCAACTCGTGCTCTACACGCTCGACGAACAGCTCGAGCTCGCGCGACACGAGATCAAGTGACCCCAGCGACCGATTGGCAGCCAACCGATTTCAACCCGCCGGGCAACGACGATGACCGGGTCCGGCCCTCCCTACGAACGGAACCGGACGCCGCGCTACGGCACTTGCGGGACGATGCGCACCATCACGAGACCGAGGTTTCGGTCGCTGGCACCGATGACCTCTGACTCTGGCCAAAACGGGTAGACGCTCCACAACCCATCGAAGCCCTCATCTTTGCCGGGGAGCGTATCGAGGTAAGCGACTTCGGTGAGATTCGCCCCCGAGACGTCCGCCGTATCGAAAACCTGCAGTCCGAGCCCATCGTTAGCCTGGTACAGCCGGTCTCCAACGACGTACTGGTTGTGGTCGGTGGCCCGCGTTGCCCCGAAGTGTTCGCCGATGAGCACCGGTTCGTCCAAATCGGACATGTCGAATATCAGCGTCCGCGTGCGGTCGACGAGGTCCCCCTCATCAAGTTCGTCACCGACGAACATGTAGCGAAGATCCGACGTGAACCACCCCTGGTGACAATACGCCGCCTTGGGATAGCCCGTTCGACTCAACTCCCTCGGGCTCGACTTGTCCGTCACGTCCACCACACTCATCTTGCCGCTGCCGCCATTGAACGTGACGCAGATCTCCTTGTCGGCGTGCTCGGTATCCGGACCGCGGTAGATCAAGCACTGCGCATCGTGGACGTAGCCGGCTTGCGAAAAGCACCCCACCCGGGTGGGGCTCAACGGATCGTGCAAGTCGAGCATGTGCAGACCGCCGGAACAGGTCCCACTGCCGACCGCGAAACCGTAGCCAGTTTCTTCGTCGATGACGATGTTGTGGGCGCTGCCGAAGCCGTCGTAGTGGGCATCGGCCTCGAACGCCTGAGGAGACGCGACATCCAAAAGCCGGCGCAGATCGAACACCTGCATGCCGTGTCCTTGGGCTTCGCTGACAATGAACGCCCATCCATCCCACACCTTCGGATCGTGATGGATCGCGTTTGCCGAGGAGGACTGCGGCAGCATGCCGAGCATCACGGGGTTGCAGGGATCGGTCACCTCCACAAACGCGGTGCCGTTCGTGTGGACGATGACGGCAAACCTTCGGTCCCGGTGCAGCCAGCCCCACATGTCACTGACCCGGCCCCCGCCAAGCTCGTCGGTAGAGGTGATCGACAGTAGCTCGACATTCCCACAGTCGTAGCCTTCCACCTCGCCTCCAACGCAAGGCTTGGGCTTGTTGGGACCTGCACACAACTCCTCGGGGACATCATCATCATCATCGGAGTCGGGGACATCGTCGTCATCGCCCTCCTCCTCGCCGGGGTCTTCGTCGCCGGACGGATCGTCATCGTCATCAGCGTCGGACGGGTCATCGTCATCGTCCGAGTCCGCGCTCGACGACGCGGTTTCGCCGTCCGACGTGTCCTCCGCGGGCTCCGTACCGGAGGACGAGACGTCCTCCGATGGCTCGGCGTCCTCGTCGGTCTCCGCATCGTTCCCAACGCCGGATCCGTCCGGCGACGCTGCCGCGTAGCAGCCCGCACCGACGAGCAGGCTCGCGGCCAGTGCCACCCCCATAGGCCGACTGTCTGTAACCATGGAGTCACGCTATCCCACGACCGGGTCGCCGCCAATCCGACACCGGCCCGCACATGCGAGAGCCGGATGGAGTGTCGACGGCCATGCAACCCACCTGCCCAGACTTGGCGACGCCCGAGAA
>QKPP01000031.1 GCA_006508105.1 Myxococcales bacterium FL481
AGGAAAAATCGCGGGCAAAGGAGCGGGTGTTCTCTTTTCGTGACAAAAATCACGGCTGGGACCCGAAGAAACAGCGTCCAGAGCTGTGGAACCTCTACAACACGCGTGTGCACAAGGGCGAGAGCATTCGAGTCTTCCCTTTGTCCAACTGGACGGAACTCGATGTTTGGCAGTACGTGCTCTTGGAGAAGATTCCCATTGTGCCCCTCTACTTCGCGGCCGAGCGCGAGGTTGTGGATCGCGATGGTGTGCTGATCATGCGTGACGATGATCGCATGCCATTGCTCGAGGGCGAGGAGCCGATGAAGAAGTGGGTACGGTTTCGGACGCTCGGCTGTTACCCGTTGACCGGAGCGATCGAGTCCGAGGCGGCGACGTTGCCGGGCATCATCGAGGAGATGCGCGCGTCCACCTTGAGCGAGCGGCAGGGCCGAGTCATCGACTATGACTCGTCTGGTTCGATGGAGGACAAAAAGCGCGAGGGCTACTTCTAGCCGTCGTCTGAACAACGGGGACGAGCTCGCGCGTCCGGCCGGCGCCGGTCCGCCGCCAGCCCCGCAACAAACGCTACCTTCCGGTGGCATGTGTCGACGTTTGAATCGCTTCGGCCGACCCACAAAACTTTGCGGTCGACCGCAACCATCAGCTAGGACTTCGTTCCAATGAGCGTCATCGACATCGCCGCGGCCAACGAATCGCTGCAGGGACTCTCTCCGCTGGAGATCGTGCGCTGGGCGATTGAGCAGGCCCCGGGCCGCACCATCGTCTCCAGCAATTTTCGCCCCTACGAAGCGGTCTTGCTGCACCTGTGCACGCGGGTTCAGCCCGACATACCGGTGTTGTGGGTGGACCATGGCTGCAATCGGCCGGCCACCTATCGTCACATGGCCAACCTCACCGAGCGGCTTGGCCTGAACATCAAAGCGTACGTACCGCGCCAGACCGCCGCGCATCGCGAGGCTCTCGAGGGACCCTTGCCGGAGCCGGACGACGAAGCGGGGCTCAAGCGGTTCAGCGCCACGTTCAAGCTCGAGCCGTTCAAACGCGGCATGCAAGAGCTCGCGCCGACGATTTGGCTCACGGCCTTGCGACGCGTCCAAAACCCGAACCGCGAGGGCATGGAACTCGTCTCCGCGGACGAGACGTTTCGCACGATCAAGGTGAGCCCAGTCCTTGACCTCACCGACGCCGACATGGACGCGTACCTCGCCCGGTACGAGCTCCCGAACGAATGGGACTACTGGGACCCGGCGAAGGCCGACGAGAAACGCGAATGTGGCCTGCACGTCGACTGGGGGGCGCAGGCCGTGAAAAGCAGCTGAGTGAGCTGGCCCGGGCGAAGCGGGCCCGAGCCCCGCGTCACCGGGTGACTCAGTTCGGCTTGTCCGCGGGGGCCGGTTCGTCGCCCGCCGCGGCGACCTCGAGCGCGGCCGCGGCTTTCGCCGCCGCGGCGGCGGCCGCCGCTTCGGCCTGCTTCTTGTTCGCGGCGGCGAGGCGGTCGGCGGCCGCCTTCTCCACCTTAGGTTTCAGCAGGTTCAGACCCTTTTCGAACTCTGGGCCCAGTGCCGCATCCATGTCCCTGAACACCAGCACGAGCTTGAACACGAAGTTGGGCGTTTGGTCGAAACCCCAGGTGACCGTGGTCTCGCCCCCCTGTTCGCGGTAGGCGATCGTCGACTCCGCGATGCTCTCAAACGGCTCAAAAAACTCGAGGGTGTGCACCACCTTGCCGGGTTCTTCGCTCTTGATCGTTTGCTTGCCGCGACCGACGTCTTCGTTGCCCTCCCAGGCGTACCAGGCTCCGACCCCGGTGGTCTTCGACGAGTACTCCCGTTTGACGTTCGGATCCTTTTCATCCCAGGGACTCCACTCGTTGACTTTCTTGAGGTCGCCGGCGAAGGCGGCCACGTCCGCCGCCGTGGCTGCGACCGTCACCTGACGCTCTACGTGCACCGTGTCGGGTTGCATCGCGGCCGCGGTCAACAGGCCGACGAGCCCGATCCCGGTCACGCCGAGGATGGTGAGCAAAATCTTCTTCATATTGGCTGCCTCTCTCCCGGTCACGGTAGCGAACTGCCTGGCGCGCGACTACTGGCGCGAAGCGGCGCGCTCGCCCGGTTCGACCCAAGGCTAGTTGGCGGCACCTCGAGCTCGAGAAACCGCGTTCGTGCCATTCGGCGTCGTTCGGGGGCGCAGCTGAGCGGCGCGCGACCTGGGCGCGGCGGAGGTTCGAGACTCGCTGTCAGCGTCGGCGAAAACCGCTGACGAGTTCCCAATTCGGTCGGTGCCACGGGTCGTACTTGAGTGACCGGCGGCTGCGCCGGTTCCACCATGTCCTCCACGAGTTCCATCGCATTGCCGTGCGCCACCCGTCCGGCGGCTGTCGACCCGCGACTCGCCGTTGTTGTCTCGTCTCACCCGCGTCGTCATAGTGAATTCGGCATGTCTCCTCCCGCTGCCAATGCGTCTGCGGACGCGGTCGACGTGGCCGGGCTTTATCGCCGCTACGGGCCGGGCGTGCTCCGTCGCGCCCAGCGATTCTTCCCCGGCAGCGAGGCCGAAGAAGTGCTGCACGAGGTCTTCCTCCGGGTGGTGGAGCGACGCGAGCAATTGGCCGATGCGGGACGGGCCCGAGCGTGGTTGTATCGTTTGACCACCAACTTGTGCCTCAATCGGCTGCGGGACGGGCGACGGCGGCAAGCGCTTTGGCTCGAGCACGGCGCGATGGCGGGGTGGCGGCCCACTCAGGATGCCGACCAGGAGAGCCTCGTGTTCTTGCGTCAGCAGTGGGCCCAAGCCGACCCACGCGTGGTCGAGGTCGGGGTGTACCACCTGGTCGACGGCATGACCCAAGATGACATCGCGGCGCTCACTGGCTGTTCTCGGCGGACGGTGGGCAAACGGATCAAGCAGCTGCGGGAACTCGCCGCGCGGGCGGTCAGCGGTTCCGTCCGGGAGGAACCGGCGTGAGTGAGGGGTTGCTGTTCCGCCAAGACGGCCATCTGCTGGATCTCGCGCTCGAGGCCTACGTGGCGGATGAGCTCGATCCCACCGCGAAGAAACGGGCTGCCCAGCATCTGGCGGGGTGCGAGTTGTGTTCGAACCGGCTCGCCGAAGTCGCATCGGCGACGGGCGCGTTCGCCATCGAGCCAGCGGATCGCGTGCGTCAGGCGGCGGTGACGGTCTCGCCACTGCGCCGTCGCCGAAGGTGGGCGGCCGTCGGCGGTGGCGTATTCGCGACGGCGGCCACGATTGCGGTCCTCGTCGTCGCGTCGACGGACGCGCCGACGAGCGTCGGCCCGACGGCACCAGTGACTCGCGACGGCGCCCACGGAGTACGGACCAAAGGCGGACGCTTGGGGCTCTCGGTGCTGATCCATGACGGTCGCGACATCCACGTCGCGACTTCGCGCGGCTTGTTTTCGGCCGGCGACCGCCTCCGGTTTCGCGTCCATCCGCGCGAGCCCGGTCATCTCATGGTCGTGGGGATCGACGCCCAAGGCACGCTGTACCCCTGCCATCCGCAGCCCGGCGACCTTGCGATGCCGGTGACGGCATCTTCAACTGAGATGTTGTTGGACAGTGCCGTCGTGCTCGACGGCGTCGCGGAGCGCGAGAACATCTTGGCGTTGTTGTGTCCCGATCCGTTCACCTACCGCGACGTGGCCACACGTTTCGCTGAGCACGGGACGGCTCGCGTCCCCGCCTCGCCACTGTGGGATCACTGCGCCCAGACCGAGGTGGTCCTTGAGCGGGAGACGGTGCCGTAGGCATGGGGCCGTCGCTGATGCGGGCGGTTCGCCGGGGACTCGCGGTCGCGGGCATGTGGGGGACGGGGTCGTGCCCCGCCCATGGCCAAGTCGGCGAGCCCGCCCGGTATGCCGTGGTGATTGGGGCCAACCACGGCTATGCGCACGAGGCCGCGTTGTCCTACGCGGAACGGGACAGTCGCCGCATCGCCGACGTGCTGACGAGCTTCGGCGGTGTGGCGTCGGAAAATGTCGTGTTGTTGCGGGGCGCAACCGGCGATGAACTCGTCCGAGCGCTGTCCAAGGTGCGCCGACGGATCGAGACCGAAGGAGGCTCGCTCGCGGCCGAGGCCACCTTCTTCTTCTACTACAGCGGACACGCAGACGGGGACGGGTTGCATCTCGGGTCCGACGCGGTCGCGTTCGGCGAACTCGAGCGACTGATCCACACCATTCCCGCCAAGGCCCGCGTCGTGGTGATCGACGCGTGCCACTCGGGGGACATGACGCGGGCCAAAGGCGGAGCGCCCACCGCCCCGTTCGATGTGCTGGCCGAAACGAAACTGGCCGGCGAGGGGATGGCCATCATCACCTCGTCCGCGTCCGGCGAAGATTCCCAGGAGTCGGACCAGTTGGCGGGGGGCATCTTCACCCACCATTTCGCCATGGGATTGCAGGGGGCGGCCGATAGCTCGCACGACGGTCGCGTGACGCTGACCGAGGTGTATCGCTACGCGTACCAGCAGACCGTGCGTGCCACGAGTCGAGTTGCCGCGGTGCAGCACCCCAGCTACGCCTTCGATCTGCGCGGGTACGACGATTTCGTGCTCACCTGGCTACGCGACGTCCGATCCGCGGGCACGTTGCGCTTGCGCGACCGCGGCGAGTACCTCGTGTTCGAAGACGGGGCTCGCAGTCGCCTGGTCGCCGAGATCAGTGTCGAGGATGATGCCAAGCTCGCGTTGGGGCAGGGAGTCTATCTCGTGCGCCGGCGGGCCCGTGACGAGGTGCGAGAGCGGCGGGTCGAGGTCGTCCGGGGGCGCGTCACGGCGTTGGGCGTCGACGAGATGCGAGCGGTCCCCTACGGTACGACGGTGCGCCGAGGATACGACGCGAGCCGGCGCTACGCCGGGGCCGTGTCGGCGGAGTCAGGGGTGGCCATGTCCCTGGCGAATCCGGGCCGGCTCGGCGTCGTGACGGCCTTGGGCGTCCGGGTGGATCTGCGACGCTTCTCGTTCGCAGCGCGACTGCGCCACGGGTTCGAGCGGGCGGACAACCGAGATGTGGAGATCGAGCAACACCTATTGGGTGGAGACGTGGGCTTGTTGAAGGTCTTCGACGTGGGGCGCTGGACCCCGGCGGCGGGGATTCGGGTCGGCGGGGACTGGGTGCGCCAGACGTTCACCAGCGGTGGCAACGCCCCCGCTCGATCGAGTGCGGTCTGGCGGGGAGGACCGATGCTGCAGCTGGGCATGGCGGTCTCGCGTCGTGTCTCTTTGCTCGTGGGCGGCGGTGCCGACTTGTATCTTTTGCCCGAGTATCACTCGGCGACCGAGGAGACGCGCCTGGCCGCGCGATTTTTGCCCTATGGGACATTGGGACTGGCGATCCAAGCGTTCTAGTCAGCGGCGACCTCCCCCGGGTGCGGTCCGTCGCGCCGTGGTCGCGGCCTCGATGACGTTCAGTTGCGGTGCGGGGATCGTGGACGAGAGCTATCGCGGGGAGCCGATGCTGCGTATCCGCGGCAACGTCAGCATCGACGATTCGTTCGTCGACATCGAACGCATCGAGCGCGAGGCACTGCGGATCGCCCTGTTTTGGGCCAAGCGCAGCGGCGACGTGGAAGACGATCGCTTCGTGCTCGAGGACCAGGTGGTGACCGAGGGGACATTCCCGGCCAGCTTTCAGATGCGGATCTTCACCCCTCCGCCGGCCGCAGCGCTGGGACCCGTCGTCGATGGCGAAGGCACGGGTCAGGGGCAGATCGCGGTGGGGGTGGTCTTGATCTACGTCGACGCGAACCGCAATCGGCGCTGGGATCGCGAGTGGGAGACTCTGGTCGGGGGCTCGGTCGACGGTCGCATGATCACGTACAGTCCGAGCGGGGCCGCGAGCCAAGCGCTCGAATGGAGCGTTCCGGCCGGTTTCTCCGTGATGCGGGTGATCGGTTCGTGGTGTCGAGACGAAGAGGAAGACGAGGAAGACGCGCTCCCGGACGAGGCCCATGGGCTGTTCCCCATCGAGACTGAGGACGGTGACTTCGATCTGGCGGTCCAAGGCTGGGTTCCGCTCGGCGAGGATATCGACTGCGACGGCAATCTGTTGGAGTGGGAGAGCTGCGACACGCCGCAGGCCGAATGGTGTGCGGAGGAAGTCGAGGCAGAAGACGCCGAATACTGGGAAATCTGCCCTGAGATCGCATGGTGCTTCGAAGATGAGGACTGCCCCGAGGACGACATCGAGGACTGTGAGCACGAGGCGGAGTTGCACGACGAAGCGCCCTGGGACGTGTGTCCCGAGCTCGAGCACTGCTGGACGCGTTCGCCGTCGTAGGCAGTTGGTCCGGCCAGCCGACGAAGACCCCGTCGCGCGGACGTGCAGCGAGTCAACGCGGCTTGCGGCTTGGGGCCGGACGATGGCGCGGCCGCCACAGCGACCGTCGCGCGATCGTCTTGAGACGGTGATGCCGCCGCTTCCCATTTGCCCGCCTATGAGGTGTCCAAGGAGTACATGGCTCGTCGCCTTCTCCCGCGCTCTTGTACGTGGGCCCTGCTGCTGACTGCCCTCAGCTGTTCGAGGCCTGACCCGGAAGCACCCCCGCCGTCGTCCGAGGTGGATGGACACTCGGAAGCGGTCCCGGCGGTGTTGCACCGTCTGACCGAGAAACAGATCAATCATGCGCTGCGCGATCTGTTCTTGGTGTCGAAACTCGATCGGCTCCGGCTTCCGCGAGACATCCCGGTCAATGGGTTCGAAAACAATGCGTTGACCCGGGACGCCACGCCATTTTTGGTGGAGTCGCTGCAGCGCGGGGTCCAAGACCTGGTCGCGGCACAACTTGAGTCGCCCGGGAAATGGCTCCACTGCAGTCGCGACGGCGGCGACGATCCGCGTGGTTGCGGTCACGCGACCCTGCGCCAGTTCGCTCCGCGTGCCTTTCGCCGGCCACTGGCTGCAGAAGAGGAAGCGTGGCTGTTGGAACGATTCGACGCCTGGCTCGCGGCGCATGACTTTCGCACCGCAATTCAACTGGCGGTGCAAACGGTGCTTTTGTCCCCCGACTTCCTCTATCTCGTCGAAGTCGGCGACACCGCTCGAGCGCGCGACGGCCGGGTGCCGTTGACCGGGTGGGAGCTGGCGTCGCGCTTGTCGTTTTTGCTGTGGAACAGCATGCCGGACGCGGAGCTATTCGCTGCCGCGGCCCAGGGTCGACTCGATACGCGGGCCGACGTGCGTCGCGAGGCCCGGCGGTTGATGCAAGATCCGCGGGCGGAAGCGGCGATCGTCGAGTTTCACCGGCAATGGCTGGCCTTTGACGAGATCGAGCGCATCACGGTGGACCCGGATGTGTACTTTCCTGAACTCGACGATGAGGAGGAGGTCGGAGGCATCATGACGCAGTATCGCCTGTCGCTGACTGTCGAGTTCAAGCGCTTCATCGCTAGCACGATTCTCGGACCACAGGGTACGGTACAAGACCTGCTGACCTCGCGCGACGCTTGGGTGTCGCGGACGACAGCCGAGGTGTACGGGGCGTCGTACGACTCGAGCCAAGGGGAGGTGTTTCGCGGTCGCATCGGCGGCATCGATGAGTACGAGATCGTGATGTACCCGGGCCAGCTTCCGGAGGGCGAACGGGCTGGGGTGTTGACGAGCGCCGCGTTTCTGGCCAGCCACGCCCACCCCGGCTTCCCATCTCCGGTATTGCGCGGGGTGTTTATCCGCGATCGCTTGTTGTGCGCGCCGCCTCCCGCCCCGCCAGACGATGTGCCCCCGATCGAAGAGACCGAGAACGAAGAGCCCCAGACCAACCGCGACCGGTACGAGGCGCACGTGGCCAATCCCGCCTGCGCGGGGTGCCACGTGGCAATCGACGGCGTGGGTTTTCCTTTTGAACACTACGACTCCGTGGGGGCCTATCGCACCCAAGACAACGGCCACCCGGTGGACGCCTCCGGCGAGCTCGTTGGTACCGACGTGGACGGGCCTGTCTCGGGCGCGGTGGACTTAGCCGAACGTTTGGCGGTGAGTCGCACCGTGCATGACTGTGTGGTGAAACAGTGGTGGCGCTTCGCCAACCACCGCAACGAAGAGCCCGAGGACGACGCGGCCCTCGATCGCCTCGCCGACTCGTTTTGGCACAGCGGCGGGGTGGTGCCCGAGCTTTTGGTCGACCTCGTCAGCGATGACACATTTCGTACTCGATTGGAGAATCACCAGTGATCCACCGCCGCCAGTTTCTCAACGCTTTGGGTCTGGGAGCCACAAGCTTGGTGTTGCCGTCATTGGCGACGTCGGCTCGAGCCAGCGGCGCGCCACGCCGGCTGCTGTTGTTCTACTCGGCGCAGGGCACGGTGCCTTGGCGCTGGTCGACCAACCCTGAGGGCAAGCCGGACGATGCTGTGTGGACCTCGGATATGGGGGGATGGTCTCAGACCGAGTTCTCAGACGCTTTGCAGCCGCTGTACCCATGGCGGGACCGCGTGTCGGTGGTCGACGGGCTGTCGCTGTTGTCGGCCGAGGCCGACGGCGATGGGTTTCGCCACGAGCGTGCGCAGGCCCACTCGCTCACCGGAGCCAAAGCGGCCTGGGTGGGAGGCTTCCCGTACTCGGGGGCGCCGACCCTCGACCAGATCGTGGCCGACGTCATCGCCCGACAAGACCGCTACCGCTCGCTAGAGCTGTCGGTGTCCCACGGATTGGCGTACGACGGCTACGGATCGGTGATCTACCAGGGTCGGAATCGGCCCCTACCCGCGATCGACAAGCCGGCTGTTTTGTGGGACCGCCTGTTTGGCTTTGACCCGTCCACCGCCGATCCCGTCACGCTGGAACAGACCAGCATGCTCGACGCGGTGGCCCAGCGCTACGCCGCGGTGGCCGGGCGTTTGTCCGCCGAGGACCGACGCAAGTTGGAGATCCATCGCGATCTTGTGCGCTCGCTCGAGCGGCGAATCACCGGGCTGGCCACGGCGGAATGCGACGGCGAGCCCGATCGCCCCGCGTCCTATGGCGACTATGATACCGACCTGGCCAATCACACCGGCCTGATCGCCCTGGCGTTCGCTTGCGATCTGACCCGTGTCATCTCGATTCAGCTCGGCCAGCTGACGACGGCTCAACTTGGCGCCCCGCCGGGGGATGTGCACGCCGAGATCGCCCATGGCATCTACGACGATCGGCGCGCGGAAGATCTCATGACCGAGTACACCCGCGTCCACGCGCGACAGCTCGCCGATATCATGGCGATGCTCGATGCGATTCCGGAGGCCGGCGGCACCGTGCTCGACAGTACGCTCATTGTCTGGCTCAGTGAGATGGCCGACAGTTGGCACGGCTTCGACCGGTACCCGATCGTGGTGGCCGGCGGCGGAGGCATGGTCAAGCTGGGACAGTGGATCCACTACCCGCGCGACGCCGCGTTCGAGGGCCTGCAGTACGATCCGCATCCACGCATGGGTCGGCCGCATCAACCGTTTTTGACCACGATCGCCCGGGCAATGGGCGCGCAGCTCAATTCGATGCCCATCGAGTCGGTCTTGGGCACCGACGGACAGCTGATCGACTGCACTGGAATCTTGCCGGAGCTTTTGCCATGAATCATGCGTTGTTGACCTTGTTTGCCACGACTAGCTGCGGGCTGGCTCTGGCTGGATGTACGCCGCTGGTCGCGGCCGGGGAGGACACTCCCGCGGTCGAGGGATCGACCGGCGACGCACCCGACGACGGTGCAACCGGGGCATGGTGGGACGTGGAGTCGGTCGCCCCGGACGACGGAGGGGACGACATCGATCCGGAGTGGGATGACGGCGACGACGACGACGACGACGATGACGACGAGGATGAAGATGAAGACGCGGTGTTCTGGTTTGGTGAGGGGCAGGTGGTCCCTGGCGAACGCTTGGAGATGCACGTCGAGTTTGTGGCGTACATCGATGGTGAGGATCGGTGTCTGCTGTTCATGCAGGCCCGAGACGCGGCACCAGACGAGACGTGCGAGGCCTGCGACTGGGCGTTCTCTTTCACACTGGGCGACGTGGAGATCGAAGCGGAGGAGCACTGCGACGAATACGACATCGACCCCAGTGCGCTCGATGGCGCTTCGATGGCGGTCGGCTACGCGGACGAAACGGGCTACCGTCGGCTCGACGGTGAGTGGGCCGCCGTGGGCTGGGCCGAATACAACCCCGACGAGTCGTTCTTCGAGTGGGAGCAGGAATTGTAGCGGCGGGGAGGCAACGGGGGCTAGTCGGGAGGGGACGGCTTCGCTGCTCGCGGTCGAAGCGGTCGCCAGATCAGCGCACACCCCAAGACGAACGCGACGATGAAGCGGTTGCCCGGCGGCGCGACCCCGGCGTATACGAGTAGCTCCAGCGAGGCTTTGGTGAGCGCGCCGGGACGAAAGATCGGCTGCGGTACGTTGGCGAACGTCCAGGCGGCCACCGCGAAGTAGGACAACACGGCGATGGCGGCGATGACCAGTACGCCGAGCGTGCCCGACACGAGCTTGCGGCGGACGGAGAGCGGTGAGACCAAGATCAGCACGGCGATGGTGCAGGCGGGTAGGTAGACATCGCGACGCACGCTGACGCCGAGCGTCTTGCGACCCGAAAAGCCGTCGGCGGTCAGGTGCAGCGCGGTATCGGATGCCGATGTCGCGGTCTTGGCCGTGGGGGGCAGCTTGCCCAGTTCTACCCGACCCGCCCGACCGATGATCTGCTCCGCCAGCACCACATTTGCAGCCCGAGAGAACGCCTCAGCGAACGCCGCGCGCCAATCGGGACGCGGCCAGGTCAGCACGGCCAGCAACCCGAAGAACGCGGCCACACGCGGCAGCGCCGTGCGCCACCTAGACCGAACCATGCTCACGTGCGCCGCCTTCCTCAACCGCCCACAAGCTCCACCCCAAAAACGTTCCCGTTGCCACCGCGACCATCACGAACTGGAACACCTCTTCGTGGAGCAGGTCGAACAGCGGTCGGTTGTGTACCCCGGCGAAGTACAGCGCGACTAGCCGGAGCACATTGAGCCCGATGAGCAGCAGCACTCCGAATCCCACCCCGATAAGCCGCCGTCCAGCCGAAGCCGGGAAGACGGCGATGGCGGCCACGAGCACGGCGCAGGCATCCAAGGCCGCGCAGCCCAACACGATCTGCATGAGAAACCGCCCTTGGACGAGCATGGAATGCGCGCGAACCCCCGGCTCGAACAAGGAGACAACGGCGGCGGTCCAGTGAGCGTTCAGCTCCAGGTACCCGATGAGGTACCGGCCCGGTACGCTCTGTGGCGACCATGGGTAGTAGATGAGCCCGTACAAACCCGCGGCCAAGCCCAGGCCCCCAAGCCATCTCCAGCGGGCCGGCCGGTCACGGTGGGGCGTTGCGGCTCGATCGGTGGAGCGCGGTGCAGCGGTCACGAGCCGGGATTTTACAGCCAGACTGGAAGATTCGCCGATCGGGCACTCGTACAGTGGCGCGCTTCGGGCCGGCGAAGCGGCCCGCGTTACCCGCTCAACCGACCGCGAGCAAGTTGGCCCACGTCTCGAGGTAGAGCACCACGTCGTCGCGCCGGTTGCGTTGGAGATGGCGATGCCCCCCCGGCAACGCTCGCAGCACCCGTTTGTCGCTGAGGTTTTCGAGGGCGGCCAGCTCGTCGGTACGAAACCCGAACTCGATCATGCGCAACGCGATCTCGTCGAGCGGTTGCCCGGTGTGGGGACAGTACTCCCTGAGGTACTCGGACCATTCCCCGGCCACGTGACGGTAGATCTTGTCTTTGGTCTCGCGGGTGATGGTCTGGGCTAGGTGGCCGCAGTTGCACGAGCCGGCGTGGCCCCACTGATACGGAGCTCCTTCACGCAGGCGCGCGGCCGTGGTGCGCAGGGCCGTGGCGATCCGACGACGATCGAACACCCGATCAGCATAGCCAGGGGCCGGCACCGGCTCAAGCGGTGGCGCGTTCGTTTGATGCAGACCCGCGTCGGGTCGTCGGCCCAACGCGCGGCGCCTTGGCGACCGACTGGGGCTGGTCTCGGTCCACCGGGTCACGCGTGGGCTTGCGGGCTCGCGGATGTGGCGTCAGGCGGCGTCACGCTCGGGGGCGGCTGGTTGCGCGCGCGCGAGCAGTCTGGTCCACTGCCGGGGACGTGGACCCCGTCCACAAGCGGTCGCTGAGACCTCGACCGACCTTCTCATGAACTGGTGGCACATCCTCACCGAAGCGCTCCGATTTCTTTGGAGCTGCCGTCGTCGCGCGCTCGGGCTGCGATGGGCCTGGCTCCCGATCCCTCCGCCCGCCTGGGTGCAGTGGCGGCTCGACACCGCGTACGGTGGCGGACGACCGCGTCCGCCGTGGCGCCGCGTCTATCGCGATTTGTGTGCGTTTCTGCTGTGGCGCCGCCAGGTGCGGAGGCTCCGGTAGCACCCGCGGTGGCGACCACGCGCGGGGGGAGGCCGTCGATCCGCTGCCAGCTCGGCGCGCGAGGGAGCCCGGAAGCGGCGAGCTGACGCCGTGACGCCCGGCTAGCCGTCGCCCTGGTACGCGCAGCGGCAGTGTGCGCACTCTCGGGGGCTCGTCACTCCGCAGTGCTCGAGCATTACCTGACGCAATGCCTTGCGGGCTCGGTGCAAACGCACGGTGGCGTTGTTCACGGAGACACCCAGCGACCGCGCCGCCTCGGCCAGTGTCAGCCCTCGTTGATCGACCAGCTGGAGGATCGACGCGTAGTTGGCCTTCATCCGCCCGGCCAATCGGACGCTGCACCCGCAGGTCGAGTCGTCCTCCTCGGCGAAGGGGGCGTGCTCGGGAATCGCCGCTCCCTCGTCCACGACTCGCTGCCGTCGGGCCTGGCGACGGAAACGATCGACGATGATGTTGCGGTGAAGTCGGTAGAGCCAGGGCAGTACGGACGCCGGGTCCTGCAGTGACTCTGACCGTTCGAGCGCCCGCAGGGCCGCGGCTTGGAGCACGTCCTCGACGTCGGACGACGGCACGCGAGCGCGCACAAACGCTTGCAGGTGGGGGCGGTGGGCCCGGAGGGCCACTGCCAGCGCCTGGCGCTTGTGCTCGCGTTCGCGTCGCTGAGCCACCTCGGACACCGTAGCTCACTTCTTCGTGGCCGGGCACGCGCACGTCGGCGGGCAACGGCACGTCTCGCCGCACGTGCAGGTCTTGCCGCAACAACAGTTCCGCTCCGACGGCGTTTGCATTTGGCACGAGCAGGTCCGTGGGCAGTTCTTACAGGGACAGTTGGGTGGATTGGTCATTCGCGGGTCTTTCTCGGGTGGCGAACGCCGATCGACGGCGCTCGCACGGGCTGACGCCGCTTGCCGCTCGGTTCTTACAGTTGTGCGGACGTCTTGCGCAAATTGCGCACACGGGTTGCCCCCGGTCATCGAGCGCGGCGCGACCGCCGGCGGCGTCAACGATCGAACGCCTGAAACACCGGCACCGGCCCCGCGTCGACGGGCAGCTCGTCGTCGCCAATGTTGTCGGTGTTGCCGTAGCCCAGCGGCCCGTACAACGCGCCACCCCAGCAGCGGACCTCGGCCGTGTCGAGCAGCGCGCACACGTGGTTGTTGCCCACAGACATCGTTTGCACCGGCCCGCCGAGTTCGAGGAGCGCGATCCCGTGGATCGGCTCGTCGTTGCCCAAGTCCTCGGTCGTGCCCGAACCGTTGTAGCCCAGCGATCCGCCCCCCCAACACCGCACGGTGCCATCGTCGAACCGCGCGCAGCTGAGAATCATGCCGGCGAAAACGTCGGCTGCCGCCGCGCCGACGTCCACATCGCCGTGTGCTGACGCGTCGCCGTTCCAGTACGCGACCCCGGGGTGCCCGTTTTGGCCGAACCAGCCGTATCCCCAGCATCGGACCCGCCCATCCTCGAGGCGGGCGCAGCTGTGTTTGTTGCCCGCCGCGACCTGCACGACTCGACCACCGACGGGGACATCTCCCGCGGCGGCGGGGGCCTCGTCATCGCCGATGTTGGCCGAGCCTCCGTACCCGAGGCGGCGGTACGTGGCTTCTCCCCAGCAGCGCATGGCTCCGCCTTCCACTCGCGCGCACGTGTGTTCGGCCCCGCCGGCGAGCTCGAGGACGTCCGCACCGACGTCGACGTAGCCGGCGCTCGCCGGAGATTCATCATCGCCCACGTCTTCCTCATGGCCGTACCCCAAGCGCCCGAGCGCGCCTTGTCCCCAACAGAGAATCGATCGGTCTTCAAAGATCGCGCACGTGTGCTCGTTGGCGGCCTCGATTGCCACGACTCGCTTGTCTCCGAGGTCGATCGGCGGCACGTCGGCCGGTCGCTCATCATCTCCGATGCTGTCTAGGTTGCCCTGCCCGAGGCGGCCGTGGTCGCCGAGCCCCCAGCAGCGCACCCCGCCGTCCACCAACAGCGCGCAGGTGTGGTCCAAACCGCAGCTGACCTGGATGACGGGTCCGCCAACCTCGACGTTCGAGTCGTCCGCCGGTACCTCGTCGTCCCCGCGCGCCTCGGTGTCACCGTACCCCAGCTGACCGTGGGTCCCGCGACCCCAACAGCGCACGCCTCCCGTTCGCGTCACGACGCACGTGTGCATCCCCCCGAGATCGAGCTGGACCACGCGCGAGGGCACGCAGTCGGCATCGCACCCGTCATCATCCGCGGTGTTGCCATCGTCACACTCCTCGGCCACGTCGACGATGCCGTCACCGCATCCGGGTACGTCGCCGCCGGTGTCAGAGTCGTTGGGATCGGGTTCGCCCGCGGTGTCGGAGGCCGTGTCGCCAGAGTCGGGGAGCGAGCTCGACGACTCGGTGGTGGGGCTCGAGCTCGTCGCCTCGCTCGTATCGCCGCCGTCACTGTCGCCGTCGCCATCACCATCGCCGTCGCCGTCACCATCACCATCACCGTCGCCATCACCATCACCATCACCATCACCGTCACCGTCACCGTCACCGTCACCGTCACCATCACCGTCGCCATCCCCATCACCGTCGCCATCGCCAGTGGTCGCCGGGTTGCTCTCGGAGCTGTGCCCAGACGGTGGCTTCGCCGACTCGTCGGTGAGCTCGCCGCATCCGGCCGGACTCGCGGCGGCGACCCAAAGCGGGATGATCACCCTGACGACGCACCAGCTCCCGCCCACGTGCCACTCATCCAGCGATGCCCGCGGTGTCATCGAGTCACGGTACCATGGCACCGCATCGCGACCGCCGGCCCCGGGTACGCTGAGCATGCAGACACGAGCGGAGCCGGTTGGGTTGCCGACATCTGTCTTGCCCGCCGACTTCGCATGATCAACGGGCGGGGTCGGTGACGGTCCGATCCCCGCACGCGTTCGCCGGTTGGCGTCTACCGATCTCAACTCGTTCGACCCTCGTGTTTTGTCTTTGTCCGTCCCGTTGTACCCCGTTGCCGCTAGGCCTCCGGGAGCACCGCCCCGTTGACGATGCGGATCCGCGTGCCGTTGAAGCGCACGAGCGTCAAGCCGGCGAACTCCTCGAGGTGTGCACGACTGTAGTCGGCCAGCAATGCGATGGCGGCCTCTTCGCCGATGATGTTCCCGACGCCGTCCGAGCGCCAGTGCATCCCGGCCGCGTCGCGGGCGTGGGTGATGTTCGCCACCAGTTTGTTGAGCTCTCCACCCAACGTCAGAGTGGCGCCGGTCCACGCTTCGAGCTCCGTGCCGCCTCGGTTGGGAACCACCGGGTCGGGGAGTTGATAGCTCTCGTTGACGAAGGCCTTGAGCACCGTGACCCCGGCCGCGATGGCCGTGGAGTGCCCCGCCGGGTAGGCGGGGTGAGCGGGCGAACCCTCGGGGAACGCGATCGGCAAAAGTCCGTCGTTCGCCTCGCTGGTGGGCGTTTGGTTGACAAGGCGGTTCTCGTCGCAAGCGCGGTCGAACGCCTTGGAGTGCAGCAACTCTGAACCCAGGCCGTAGTCTTTGGCACCGCGGAGTTGGACATTGAGGCGAGCCCCGTACTGCTCGGGCCGCAAACGGCGATGGCAGGCCCATTTTTGGAACCATGCGCCCGCGAGGGCCTGCCGTACGGCCATGGTCATCAGATGAGTGATCTCGGCCAAGCCGAAGGTGACAAAGCCCGATTGAACTGGGCTCGAGCGACGTAGGTAGGGGAGATCGGGGTCGAGGGCGGCCTCTCCGAGACCCAAGATGATGGTGAGCGCTTGGGTCGGGGCTTGCTGGGGATGATCGCGGTGGACCCATTCGGCAAGATCCCGCATGCGGGCGAGGTAGCGGTGGCCGTCGCGGAAGGTGGTCGCGTTCCCGTTAGGGTGACGCGCATTGGGATCGCGGCCGCGTTGGACCGCGAGGAGGTCGTCGAAGTTGGTGAGGAACTGGTTGACCTCACCGCTATCGACCCGTGCGTACCGTTGTTCCACGGTCAGCTGCCCCATTTGGTAGGGGAGCAGGAGAAATTGGCTGACGAAGGGTCCGTCGAGCACGCCCGCGGCGGTCCCGACGTCGGGGATCGAGCCGCGGAACAAGGTGGCCGGCGTGACGATTCCGGTTTCGTCGCGGGCGAATATGTCGCATCGCGAGAACGCGTTGAGGTCGTCCGCTGCCTTTTGGATAATCCCGCGGTCGCCGTACGTGGAAAAGGGGATGTCTCGCGTCACAGAGTACCAGTACAGTTCGGCCATCTCCGCTTCGGTGACCGCGCTATCCAAGCTGGGCGGCACGGGGATTCGGCTGGCGTTGCTGTCGAGACCGCTTAGCTCATACGCAAAGGCGCCTTGCGGGTTGGCCAGGCGGACGCGCTTCGCATCGTCTTCGCGTCCGATCAAAATGGCCTCGAATGCGGCCGGTGTGCGCGCGTCCAGGGCGTCGAGTAGCGATCGGTAGGATTTGCGGGTGACCTCCGCGTCGGCGTTGTGCTTCAGTGTTTTGCTGAAGTTTCCGCGGTAGTCGTCGAAGCGGTCCTCGTCGTCGTTCACGGGCTGTTCGGTGCGGGGAAACGAGGCGAAGTTGGCGTCGGCGGCCGCGTAGCGCAGCTGCTGAGACTCGGCGGCGCGCGTGGCCGGAGAGTCGGCGAGCACGGTGCCCGGAGTCCCGTCGGCCCGGGCCGTACTCGCCCGAAGTCCAGTCGAGGCAATCGTGGCTGCGGTGGCCGCTACGGTGGCGCCCCGAAGCAGGTCGCGACGGCCGAGTCGCGGTCCGACCGCGATGCTCCTCGTGGTTTCGGGGCGGTGTGTGTCGGAGTCAGCATTGCGATCGCATGGGGTGGGCTTGCTGTGTTTCATATTCAGGCTCGTGGAGGGCTTTCTCGAGCGATCGCGGGCGATGACTGAGCGATCATCGACGCCGCGTCCTCTCTGTCGACATGCCGAATCGAGTGCGCGGCGCAACTGTGCGAATCCAGACGCCCACCAGGACTGTTCTGCCCGCCCCGACTGGGGGGCGGCGCCCGCCAGCAGTACCGAGGAAAGCCTCGTCGACGACCGGCTGGCGCCAGTGTCAGTGCAGAGAATAAACTCTCGGGCCCAATCTCGGACGTTGTTGGGCCAGGTGGCGACGGCCTGGTCGCCAGCGACCGGGCCGTCGCGGTTCGGTCGAGTCGAAACGCTCGCGGGGTCCCGTGCCGCCCCTGCACAATGGAACCCAATGCCGACTCGGTCGAGTTGACATTGCGAGCTGTGATGACAGATCGTCGAGCGCTCGCCCGGCCGCCCGCAGTTGTTAGTGTCGGTCGCGCGGGAGCCGGGGGCCGGCGGCCCGGATTGCGGTTCCGCTCGGCGCGGTCGCGACGATCACTCCTGCTTCGACTGCAACACGGCCTTCGCCAGGCCTCCGCCTGCTTTCTGGCGGTTGCGCAGCGGAATCATCGTGACAGCACAAACCTTGTACTCTGGCGTCCCTGTCACCGCATCACCGACGTCGTTCGTCAGGTAGTTCACGCTTTCTTCGGCGAAATGCAGCGGCATCCAGACCGAGTGCTTGCGTACGCGATCCGTGAGCACCACCTTGGCTTTGATCCCACCGCGGCGCGACGCGATCTTGACAATCTCGCCGTCGGCAACCCCGACCTCCTCGGCCAACTCTGGATTGACCTCGACAAACATCTCGCCTTGCTTGGTGTCAGGCCCCGCCTCCCGACGGGTCTGGGTGGCGCTGTTGTAGTGATACAGGGTTCGACCGGTGGACAAGATCAGCGGGTAGTCGTCGTCGGGGAGCTCCAGACTTGCCCGGTATTCGACCGGCTGGAACCCGGCCTTCCCTGACAAGGGGCCATCGCCGTGCAAAAACTCGGTGCCAGGATCATCGGCATCGACGCAGGGCCATTGCATCCCTTTGGGATTGGCGTCAATCCGTTCGTGGCTGATCCCGGCGAACTTCGGCGCCAAACTAGCCATCTCGGCGTAGACGTCCGCGGCGGTGTTGTACCGGGGCATGTCGTAGCCGGCGGCTCGAGCTAGATCCACGAGAATCTGCCAGTCCGCGCGCGCGTTCCCGGGAGGATTGACGCCCTTGCGCACTCGCTGGACCCGCCGATCGCTATTCGTGAACACGCCGTCTTTCTCGGCAAAACACGCCCCGGGGAGGATTACGTCCGCGTACTCGGTGGTCATGTTCGGCAGGATCTCTTGGCAGACCAGAAACTCGAGGTCCTTGAGGCCTTCTTCCAGCTTGCTGGTGTTGGGCTCGGACAGCACGATGTCCTCGCCCATGACGAACAAGGCCTTCATCTCGCCTTCTTCCACCGCGTGCATCATCTGGTTGAGATTCATCCCGGCCCCGGGGGCATCGCAGTTCCAAGCCTCGCTGAACTTCGCCCGAACTTCGGGGTCGGTCGCCGACTGGTAGCCAGGGTAGAACACCGGACTCGCGCCGGCATCGTTCGCGCCTTGCACGTTGTTTTGGCCGCGCAGTGGGTTGAGTCCCGACGAGCGTCGGCCCAAGTGACCGGTCATGAGCACGAGGTTGGCCAAACTGTAGACGTTGTCAGTGCCGTGGCTGTGTTCGGTGATGCCGAGGGTGTAGTAGACGCCCGCCTTGTAGGTCGAGGCGTACATGATTGCGGCTTTCTTGATCAGCTCAGCCGGCACCCGTGTGACGCGCTCCGCCTCATCGAGCGGGAACTTCTCGAGGCTTTGCTTGAGCGCTTGCCAGCCCTTGGTGTGGTTGTCGATGAAGCCTTGGTCCACCAAACCTTCATCCACGATGACTTTGGCCATCGCGTTGAGCAAAAACACATCCGTGCCGGGTTTGAGCTGCAAGTGCACATCGGCGTAGTCCGCTAGCCAGATCCGGCGCGGATCGGCGACGATGAGCTTCGCTCCCGCTTGTCGGGCCCGTTTCATCTCCATCGCGATGATGGGATGCGCCTCAGTGGTGTTGCTGCCGATGACGAACATCAGGTCCGTATCCCGGATCTCGGGAATGGAGTTGGTCATCGCGCCCGCACCAAACATCTTGACCAGACCGGCCACCGTTGGAGCGTGTCATGTCGCCGAGCACTGGTGCACGTTTCCCGTCGCGAACGCGGCTCTGGCGATCTTTTGTACTAGGTAGTTCTCTTCGCCGGTGCAGCGACTGCTGCTGACAAACCCAATGGCGTCTTGTCCGTGCTTTCGGGCGATGCGCTTGAGACCCTCAGCCGCCGTTTGGATGGCGTGCTCCCAGGTCGTGGGGTGCAGCTTGCCGTCTTGGCCCCGAACCATCGGCTCGGTAAACCGGTCTTGATGATGAATGAAATCGTAGGCGAAACGGCCCTTGATACACAGGTTGCCGTCGTTCAACGTGGTGCCGGGCTCGGGACTCGTGACCCGCACGACCTTGTCGTCTTTGACATTGAGGTCCATTTGGCAGCCCACGCCGCAGTAGTTGCAGGTGGTTCGCACCTTCTCCACGTCACGCGGCAAGATGTTCAGCGATTTCGTTTCGACCAGCGCGCCGGTGGGGCAAGTGTCGATACAGCCACCACAAAGCTCGCAAGTGGTGTCGAGCAGGCCCGTCATGCCGCTCGTGCCGATCGTTGTCGCCGAGCCACGGTCGGTCAGCGTGATGGCGTTGACGCCCTCGACTTCGTCGCAATACCGAGTACACCGGGCACACAGCACACACAGATCGGGCTGGAAGGTGATGTACGGGTTCTTGTCGCCGGGTCGAGCGACCCGCGGGGCGTCGACCGGCTCCAGCGGCAACGACTCGCTCGACTTGGCCCAGTCTCGCAAGGCGTTGCCCGGTTCAGCCGCCGTCTCGACGGGGAGTCCCGTGTCATCTAGCCGATGATCAGCCATGTACATGCTCACCAGAACGTTCTGGTGGCGTTTCACGCGTTCGCTGGTCGCGTCGGTCGAGACCTCCATGTCGGGCTGGACTTGCCAGTGGCACGATGGCTGGAGGCGACGTTGGCCCTTGACTTCGACCAGGCACGCGCGGCACGCCCCGGCGGGGTCCAGACGCTTGTCGTCGCAAAGCGTGGGGATCGTCACCCCGGCCCGCTCGGCCGCGCGCAAGACGGTTTCACCCGTCCTGGCCGCCACGGTCCGACCGTCGATTTTGATGGAAACTACCTCAGTCATCTCTTGGTCTCCGAATTGCGACCGGCGAAGGCCTCTGGCCAGTACTTCAGGGCCGACTCGAGGGGTTTGGCGGCCACCATCCCGAGGCCACAGATCGAGCCTTCCTCCATCTCCCAGGCCACGTCGGCCGCATGCTGCAGTTTGCCGGCTTCGCCGACGCGGATGTACTTGATCACCTGGTTGTGCAGGTAGCGAGTTCCGATGCGGCACGGGGCACACTGCCCGCAGCTTTCGTCTTCGAAGAACTGAAGTTGCCACTTGGTGGCCTCGGCGATGTCCACCGTGTCGTTGAGCACGACCACCCCGGCGCTCCCCAGCATCGAGCCTTTCTCGGCCAGCGTCTTGAAGTCCATCGGCACGTCGCGCATGGAGATGGGCAAAAACCCGGCGCTAGCGCCACCGGGGCTGAACGCGAATGGGGTTCCTTCATAGCCTCCGGCGGCTTCCACGAGCTCGTCGAGGGTCGCGCCGAGCGGCAGTTCGTAGACGCCGGGTCGGTTCACGTGGCCGGAGATGCAATAGAGTTTGGAGCCGGCCTCTGTGCGGCCATGATCTCGAAATGCTTGGCCGCCGCGCTCGACGATGTACGGCGCGCAGGCGAAGGTCTCGACATTGCTGACGAGCGTCGGCTTGCCGCGAAAACCCTTTTGAAACGGGAATGGCGGCTTGAGACGTGGCATCCCCCGGCGGCCCTCCATGCTCTCGAGCAGCGCGGTTTCTTCGCCGCAGATGTACGCGCCGTGGCCCCGGTGAAAGTGCCAGTTGAAGTCAGCCACGTGCACGGCCGCCCGTTCAAGCGCCGCTTTGACGGCGCGGTACTCGGCCTCGAACTCGCCACGGATGTAAAAGTAGAGATCTTCGGCTCCAATCACCCGGGCGGCAATCGCCATGCCTTCGATCAGCTTGTCCGGGCGGCGAAGCATCGTCTCGCGGTCTTTGAACGTGGCGGGCTCGGCCTCGTCCGCATTGCACACCAGGTAGTGGGTGGGATCTTGTTGGTCGGAAACCCCTCGCCACTTGATGTGCGCCGGAAACCCGGCTCCACCGCGACCTTGCAGCCCCGAGGCTTCGATCTCGGCGAGCACCTCGTCGCGGGTCATCTGGCGGGCTTTGGCCAGCGCCGAAAATGAGTAGTCCGGTTCGCCGGCCAGGTTCATCGGCAAGTTCGGGTCGGCCGGCGTGACTGCGCGCTGGTCGGGCCCGTAGCTCATGGCCTCGAAATCCGCATTCAGCGCCGCCGGCGCTCGGTCGCATTGGCCGAGGCAGCTAACGCCTTCACACGGGGTTCCGTTCGCCTCGAGCTGCGCCAGGATCTGGTCCGCCCCGCGGATTCGGCAGCTGAGCCCGGTGCATACGCGCACGTGTTTTCCGGGTCGGCGCAGCAACGAATAGAACGTGCCGGCGCCCCAGATTTCCGCTTCCGCGATGTTGGTGAGCTCGTGCACCTTACGGACGATTTCGGGTGTAACTCCTCCGAATTCTTCCAAGAGCTCCAATACTCGCTCTCGATTCGCTCCGGTTTGCTCCATGTGCGGGTGCCGCTTTCTACGCGCTGACCGTGTTGAGGGAAGGATACCAGACTGCGACCCGTGCGGGGACGTTCCCGACCGGGAGGGACACGCCGCGGATGTACCCCGCGGCGGGCGGGCGGCGCGATGGGAACCCCGAGCCTCGCCATGTGGCGGCCAGGCGCGAGGACCCGCTCGCGACGAGCTCCTGACTTCCGCGCGCCAGCCGCCAGAACCCCGAGGTGACCTCTAACGAGCGATCGTTGGCGTCGTGGACTCGTTCGCGCATGGGGACGTTCGCTCGCCGGCCGCGAGTGACCTCGGGCGGCGCTCCGCTAGGATGGGTCGGCGCGCCCGGTTGTTCCGGCGAGGTCATTGCGGCAGACCCTCGGTGTTGCTGCACGTCGTGCGCGACGACCCGGAACGGATAGTGCGAGGCGGCCGAGATCGGTTCGAAGCGCGGTTCACCCCCCGGGGCGGGAGCGGTGGTCGGGGGCTGGATGCAGCGATCCAAGCGCGGTGGCGTCGCCGCGCCGGCGGGGTGGGGGAGGGAGACGCCGGCCACGCGAGCGAACGCTTGGTTCGTCGGGCCGGCCATCGGCGCCGGTTGGGAGACAGCCATCGCGGTGCGGACAACGAAGCGTTGCCAGCGACTCGGGGCGGGAGCACGACGCCAACGAGGCGACCACGCGGCGAATCGGAACGGTGGGGATGCACGGGGATCTCGAGGCGGACCGGAGCCAGCGGTGGGCGGGTTCCGTCGCGAGTGACGCTCTGGCGTCGCTGAGCGTCGCGGGGCGTTCAAACGGTCGTGGGGTCGACGAGGATCCCGCGAGCGCGGACCCGCGAAAGGATTGCGCGGGAGGTGGATTTGGACCGGGACCGCGAGGTCCGACATGCGGCTTGTAGTAGGCTTTGCGCGTCGCGAGGCCCGAACCGCGGGCCCAACGCGCGCCAAGGAACACACCGATGAGAAACACCACTTTCGCATGTATCTTCGCGCTCCTTGCGCCGGCCTGTGGCCAGGGCGACGCGCCGGCGCCGAAGGCTAAGAAGACCGAGGCTGCTGACGCCAGCAAGGGCAAAAAGGACAAGAAGGCGGAGAAGAAGGCCGCTGCGCCGAAGGCTGCCAAACCGGCCGGCGGGGCCGAGCTAACTCCGGACGCCGAAGGGGTCATCCGGCTCACCGGAGACGACCTGATGAAGTTCAACGCCAACAAGATCTCGGTCAAAGCCGGGAGCAAGGTGAAAGTCGAACTCAAGCACATTGGCAAGATGCCCAAGACGGCCATGGGCCACAACTTCGTCCTGCTCAAATCGGGATCGGACGTGCAGGCGTTCGGAACCAAGTCCGCGACGGCCGCCGCCACGGACTACATTCCACCTGATCTGGCCGATCAGGTCATCGTTTCGAGCAAAGTGGTCGGCGGTGGCGAATCGGTGACCATCGAGTTCGATGCGCCGGCGGCTGGCACGTACAAATTCTTGTGCAGCTTTCCCGGACACTTCGGCACGATGCAGGGCGACTTCGTCGTCAGCTAAGCCGAGCCTGATCCCGCTCCCGACGAGTCTCGGTGCGTGCGGTACGGGTGCAGGTCGGGATGCGTTCGCCTGTCGGCGCGCCGTTTCTCTGTGCCCATCGCGTCTCGGATCCGCCGTGAGCAATGGGAACCCGCGCCGCCTTGGCGCGGGTTCTCTTCTCCAGTTCTCTCGTCGTCGCCCGAGTGATTCGATGACGCCCCCCAATCCCCGCGGCACCACCCGGACCGACCCGACGAGGGTGTTGTGACAACCCGGAGAGCGGGTCGCGGAGTTCGAGCGGCAGATGAGCGGCAGAACGTGGCCACGAGCCGTCGGCCGGTTCAGCGAGCCACGTTGGCAGCCCGCGGCTTTCGCGGACGGCGATCCATCCGTTCGAGGCGTGCCCGCAGATCCACGCGTGCCCGCACACTCGCGGTGGGAGGCTCTCTCCCGGATTCGACGGCGCCCAGCCGTTGCGTTCCGTGACGCAAGCTGGTGTGCTCCCGGCATGAATCGCCGGTTCTACTCGCTGTGTCGCGTGACGTTGCTCGGACATGCGCTCGTTGTTGTCGGGGGCGGCTGTCAGCAGCCCCAGCCGCCGAAAGAAACTGCCAAGAAAGAAGCGCAGCCGCAGGCCGAGGCCGCAGGCCCTTCGAAGGCGGGTTCTCCCAAGGCCGAGGGGCCCAAAGCGGCCGAGAAGTCTTGCATCTGGGGCATCGACTTGGATCAAACCGAGCTGTCGTGGACCGCGTTCAAAACCAACGACAAGGTACCCGTCGGCGGGAAACTCAAACGGTTCAAGGTGCTCGGCACCCCGCAGGGCGCCAGCGCGAGCGACCTTTTGGACGGGCTCGAGTTTGAGGTCGATGGAGCGAGCGTCGACACGGCGCTCCCCGAACGGGACGTGAAGATCTCAACCCACTTTTTCGGCAACGTCTTGGATCACGTCAAGATCGCCGGCAAGATCGCCGCCAAAGAGCCCGGCCATGCAAACGTCGCCTTGACGCTGAATCGCAAGACCAAAGACGTCCCGTTTGCTTGGACGCTCGCCGACAAGCAGCTCACGGCCAAAGGCGAGATCGATGTGCTCGACTTCGACCTGGGTGGCGCGGTGGAGGCCCTCAACGCCGCATGCAAAGAGCTTCACACCGGAGAAGACGGGAAGTCGAAGCTTTGGAGCACCGTCGAGATCGCGGTCAGCAGCACGTTGGTCTGCGCGAACGAGTGACGCCGGACCCCCTCCGCCGACTCGTGGCTTGGCGCGTCGGCTGGCGTGGCGGCGCTGGCCTCCCTCGATTCTGCCGCGGTCTCGAGTCCGGGCGCGATCGGCTCGCGCGTCGGCTGCCCTAGGCGCGTCGCGCCACGAGAATGTTGCAGCTGGCCTCCAGCACAATCGGGCGGCCCGGCCCGCCAGCACGATCCTGTAAGCTGTCGATGACGCGTGACTTGACCGTCTCCAGTTCCCGTTCGTCGCACTGCCGGAGAACGGCCCCGGCGGCGGGGTTATCGACCATGGCGCCCCACGCCGTTTCGGCGTCTGGGATCGCGAACCCCGTGCGAAAGTTTCGGACATCCACGTCCTCGAAGCCGGTCGCGGCCACCTCGGATCTCAGCGCGTCCGGTTCGGCGACGACCATCCACCCCGGCGGAGTCATCCCCTCGGTGAGTCGGGCGGGCAACGCCTCCATGACCGGGGTAAACTGCGCCCGAAACATCTCGTTTTGTTCTGGGGCGCTCCAACTCGTCGTCGCAAACACGCCGCCGGGCCGCAGCACCCGTGCTGCCTCGCGCCAGCCCGCGTGCCGGTCTTCGAACAAGAAGATCCCAAAGCAAGAGAACACCGCGTCGTAGGAGCGATCGTCGTACCCGAGCGCCTGGCCGTCTTGCACCTGGCACTCGAACTCGTCCGGCTCGACTGAGAGCCCAGCGAGTCTGCGCCGCGCCAACTCGACCATGCCCGGCGAGTAGTCGCATCCGGTGACCATGTCGCGACCTCCGGCGTGCCGTCGCCGCTGGGCTCGCTCGACGACCGGGATGAGAAATGCTCCGCTACCGCACGCGACGTCCAACACGTGGGCATCGGTCGGGATCCGAGCCTCCGCAATGGCGAGCATCGAGCGGCCGATGTATCCCGTCAGCGGGGCGAACAGACGGTCGTACACGGAGGCATGCGCCCCCCATGGATCCGAGTCGGTCGTGGGCATACCCGGGCCTAGCATGCGGCTAGGTCGGGAACCACGTCGGTGGGGTCAACGGCGCGAGTCCTCAGCGCGGGATCCAGTTGATCGTCGGTGGTCGGTCCGCGACCCATGCCGAGTCGACGGCGTCGCTCGTTGGGCCTCGATACTCAGTCCATACCAGCTCGCGTTGCCGGCGGAGCCAGGCCGTCGGCCGCACCCATCGCGTCTTGACGAAGACCCCGCGTCACGGGCCGGCCCGGGATTCGGCTAGCAGCGGTTGGACGGCCAGGCGGGCTTGGGCGCGTACCAGCGCGGGCGCGACCCCCATCCCCATTTGCACCAACGCGGTGGCAAACTGGGTGTCGATGTAGCGCGCGGCGAGCTTCGCCGGTACATCCGCGTTGGCCTCGCCCGAGGCGACGCCGTGGCAAAACCAGGCCTCGTACGCACGAAGATGTTCGCTTGCGAGTTTGTGCACGCCTTCGGCGGCGAGCGGACCCAGTCGCGGACTCGCCAAGCGCATCTTCGTAAACAGACATCCGGCGGGGGTGTCGCGATCGGTGGTCAAGCCGACGATCGCCGCGTCGAGTGCGGGCCGAAACCCGGCGTCGGTGTCGAGGCGTGCAAGGAGCGGGAGACTCACCCGTTGGCGGTAGTGGTCGAGCGCTGCGGCGAACAGCCCGTCCTCGCCCCCGAACTCGCGGTACAGCGCCGGCTTGGACAGGCCCGCGCGTTTGCACAGCTCGTTGAGCGAGAACGCGGACAGACCGTGTTCCCAGCACTCCAGCATCGCAAGTTCCACGGCCCGTGCCCGATCCACGGTTCTCGGCCGTCCGCGCGGTCGCCTCACTGGGCCCGTCATAATTTCGTACCTTACGGTATGAAAAACCTTGACGCCAGCCAGGCAACGGCGCACTTTATTTTTATGCCGATCGGTACAAAAACATATCCCCCGCGTACAGCACGATCTGTCCGCGTTCGTGGGCGCCCTCGAGACCTGGCGAGTGGCTCCGAGAGGAGAAGATAGCGATGCGCTTTGAACGCCAAACCGTACGCGGGCTCGATCTGCGGGTGGCTCGCGTTTCTCACGGAGGTCGGCCGACGCTGGTCCTCACCAACGCATTCCCGCAGTCGATCCGCTGTTGGGAGTCGCTTTGGGAGCGGCTGGCGGCACGTTTCGATCTGCTCGCGGTCGATCTGCCGGGTTTCGGGATGTCGGGTGGCGCGGGGCCTGTCATGCGACCGTCGGCCCAGGCCGACGCGCTGGTCCAGTTGATGGCCGACAATCGTATCGATCGTGCCTTCATGGTGGGTCCGGACGTCGGCGTTCCCGTGTCCCTATGGTTGGCCACGACGCACCCGGAGCGTGTCTCGGGCATTAACATCTTCGATGGGCCGGGCATGTGGCCCACCGACTTTGACCCGGCGCTGGGCGCCGCGACTCGTTCCGGCCTCGTGCGATGGCTCGGTACCCACTGGCCGATGCGCCGGCGGTTGATGGAGCAAAACTTCGCCGTCGCCACGTCAGTCGGCTACCACCACTTCCGACCCTCCGAGGCCGCCGTGCGAGAATACGAAACGATCTGCTTCGACCCGGTCAAGCACCGCAACGCGTTTCGCTTCCTGGGTTCGTACGCGCGGGAGCTGCCGTTGCTCGAGCAACGATTGGCCGCGCTCTCGGTGCCGGTGCTGATTACCTGGGGAGCTCACGACCGGTTCGTACGGCCCTCGAACGCCAAGCGCCTTCACGAGCGGCTACCCCATAGCGAACTGACCATTTTTGACAACGCCGGGCACTTTTCTCACGAGGACGCCGACGCGGCCTGGTTGTCGCGGCTCGAGAGTTTCATCGCGACGCATTGTGATCGGGACTCCGAAGCGGACGAAACGAGACGATGAGGTCACGCTCACAGTCAGCCCGCGGCGAGGCGCCGGTGGGGGCAACACCATGATCGGGTAGACCGGATCTGGTCGCGCAACGATCGGCCCCGCTCCCGAAGGCCGCTCGTGGCCCGAACTGACGCTCGTGCGGGCCGGGCCTCCCTGGCCCGGATTGACGCTACGGGTCTTGGTCGCCGCACCGTAGGGAGGTAGGGCCGTACGACCGGCCTGCTCGCCCGCCTCGTCGCGATGGACTCTCTGCACGACCTCATCCACGCGTCACCGGCCGGTCCCACGCTGGGAAGTTCGGAGGCCGCGTGTTCGTCTCGGTCCGACTTGACGGCGTTCGAGCACGAGGCCGTCCAGGCGGCCCAATTCCGGGGCCTGCGCTCGGAGGAGGTCACGACCGTGTTCCTCGTGGGCCTTGATGGGCCCGGGATGCTCGAGCGGCTCGTTGGAAAGTTTCCCGCCTTGCGGTCAGTGGTGGCGGTTGGGGTCGATGCGACGACGCGGGCTCGGCTGGTCGCTTCACCTCCCGTGTTCTCCGGCGCTTTGACGGCTCGAGACTGCGTGCTCGTCGGGTCGCCCGCAACGGCGCCGTTGGCCACCATGCTCGTTGAGGTGGCGGCAGACCGCAGAATCGTCTTGGGTTCGTCGGTGTTGGTCGTGGCCCCAAACGGCTCGACGGGCTTGGGAGATGCCGTCGCATCAACCGATGATCTTTTGCACCGTTTCGCCTTTGGGTTCGCCGCGGCGGAGACCACCCGGACGTGGCTCGAACAGCCGGCGGCCTACAACACGCTGCATCACTGGGCGACGGCCTTGTTCCAGCAGCGCGAGTTTCTGCATGCGCTCAACTGCTACCTTCTGTTGCACCGCGTGCGTCCGCTGCCGCTCGTTGCCCAGCAGGTGGCGGCTACTTGGCAAGAGCTCGAGTGCCCCGAGCAGGTGCTGGAGTGGCTCCCCGCCGTCGGGTTGCCCGTCGAAGAGGAGAAGGTGATCCGCGACGAGCTGGCGGCCGCGCAGCGACGTCAGCGGCAGGAGCGGGCCGCATTGGCCGAGGCCAACTTGCGGCATATCGCCTCGCAGTACCCCGAACTCGGCGTGTCACTCAACCGCACCGAACCCGCGCTCTTGGCGGTGGCGTGGCTCCGGGACCTTCCGTGGATGCTTGGCGGGGCCCAACCGGGGCAAAGCGTGGCCCGAGCCGACTATCCGTTGTTGTTGCGAGTCGAGGCCGGGCAGGTCCATCCCGTCAATCTTCCGGAACCGCCGCGGGCGATCTTCGAGGCCATCCGCGGCCTTTCGAACCCCTTGTTCTCCCACGCCTGCGTGGGGCAAGCGGTCGCGGTCGATGCGTTGCTGAATGTGTTGCGCAACCCCGTCGCTTGGACTGCACCGAACTGGCTGCAGGCGATCTACGTGGCGCAGGAGAATCTGCCGGTTCTGCGTCGCTTCATCGAAGCGTGCGACTATCGTAAGCTCCTCGTGGCCGACCGCGTTGAGTTGTACTGGGGTCCGGGCGCCGAGCGGCGTCTGCTGGCGCGGTTTGAAGACGAACGGGCACGTTGCCTGCCGGGGATTCGTCTCGGTCTGACGCCGTTTCTCGTGGCGGGCCTCGAGCGGGTGGAACAGGCGCGAGTCGACGCGGCGATG
>QKPP01000210.1 GCA_006508105.1 Myxococcales bacterium FL481
CGCGCAGGTCTTCAGCCGGCTTGAGGAAGAGGCATTGTGGCTGTGGAAGATCCGCTGGCGCGACGACACGTCGTTTGTCGTGACGGACAGCCGCGACGGCGCACCGCGGCGAGCGCTGCTCGAGGGACAGCTGCTGCCAGGGAACGATGGGACCGTCGAGCTGGTGTGCCGCGTCGATAGACGCGAACGTCGCGTCCTACCCGGGGTCGGCTGCTCATTTTTGCTCGTGGTGGCCTGGGCTGCCGTCGTTTGGTCCTTTGGCCTGGACTGGGACAGCTTGGGTACGCTGATGATCGTCCTCTGTTGGCAGTATGTCGTACTGTGGCGGGCCGGGAGGCACCCTGACCGCGAGGCGGTCGAGGCCGCGCAGTTTATCGAAGAGGTGGTGCGACCATGGGCTCTGGAGGCGCCGAGTGGCGGCCCGTATCGCGAGCTGCCCCCATCTGCCTGAACGGGCTTGCGAGAGCGGCATGCCACGGCGAAACGGACGGGTGCCACCTCTCGGTGTCCGTCTCGCTTCCCTACCGTCACCGCTACGGTGCAGTCGCGAAAACGGATTCTCCGGACCCTCTTCGGTTTCCCCGTCACTGGCAGCTGCTTCCCCCTGATTGCCCCCTAGACCCTGGTCGGCAATCGCTCGTTGAACCGCCGTCCGTACGTCGGCGCCCTCTGCTCCGAGATTGTCTGTAGGACGACCGACCACCCTCTGATCACGCACCGATGGCCCGAGATACGATGCGACTACACGCGCCAACCTGGTTGGCAGCCGCCGCCGGCCACGGCCCACGCGTGTCCAATTTGGTGAGCTAGACGCGTGAGCGAGAGACCTCATACTAGAGCCATCTTGCGGATTGCCCGGCCTCCCTTGCAATGTGGTGACTCATCATGGCGCGCGCCCGCCTGCGCCGCCTCCACCGCTTCGAGGTGGCACATCCGATTCACTCCGATGTGATCGTCGGAAGGATCAGGTATATATATGAGCAAGCTCAGGAAGCGACAGTGCCAACTGGTATCGTTCGGTCTTTGGACCGCGCTCAGCTTGATCGGCGCCCGCCCGTCGACGGCATGCAGCGAGCTGCCAGATGGTCTTCAGCACAGCCTTGCGGGCAACAACACCAGCGGCAGCGATGAATTCGACAAGGGGCTCGATGGCGTCCCCGCGAACTTCCCGTTGACGTTTCGCACCTGGTCGTATGACCGGCCGTGGCCCGAACTCCACGGGGACTTGTCTGTGCGCGTGTGGTCCGATCTGCACAACGTAGAGCTTTCGGGCCAGCTGCGCTGGGGCCCCGCGGAGATCGGTGAAAGCTCCTGGGAGCAATCGGGTCTGGTAGCCTGGATACCCGACGAGCCCTTCACCCCGCACGACGTGCTGCGAGTCGAGGCCAGCGTTGTTCACGGGACTTCCGCTGGCGTCGAGAAGACGGAGGTTTTCGCTCGCGTTGGGGAGCCGTCCGTCGCGCTACCGGAGCCTCCCCAGGTTACCGCCGGGAGGTTGGCCGAGTTCGTGACCGCCGACAACGGGCAGACCATCTGCTGCGAAACCCAAGTCTTGCACTCCTGCGGAGGAATGGCCTTTTGCACTGCGTACAGGAATCAACTCATGCCCGAGCTGCAATTCTCTACCGCCGCGATTGGACCCGCGGTGGTACAGATCTACCGGCTCGATGAAAACATGGCTGCGGCGCCGTACATGAGCCGGGTCGTGCATAGGGGGGCACCTCAGATCGCGGGCGAGATTCAGTTTGAGCAACGACAAGCTCAGTACTGTGTGCAAATCGAGATCGTTGACTTGACAAATGGTGACTCGCGGCGTGGCGCGCCATGGTGCGTGGCTCACGGTGATCTGAACCTGCCGCGAGTCGATACGCTGGGCGATCCCGTGGCCTTGCTCGCCGAGAATGCTCCAGCTTGCGTCGGCCCAATCTACGATTTGGAGACAAGTGAAGTGCTTGTGCCGCTGCCCTCGGGTGATCGTGGGTGCTCTAGCGCAGGGGACCGTCCGCATGGCGCCTGGGGACTCGCCCCAGTAGGCGGCATGCTGCTTGTCGTCGAGTGCAGGCGGCGAGCTCGCCGGCGCCGGCGAGTGATCCGAGCGACAACTTGCGACCGCGGGAGTGTCAGTAAACCTGTGGATCAGCCCCGGCGGTAAGGGCCGCTGCCCCACGAGCCAGTGGTGGAACCTCCACGAGACAAGGCAGCAATCGGGCTCGTCGACTCTTGCGGACGCAAACACGCCGGCCGCCCAGTCAATCGAAACCGGTTCCGTGGCTTGATCCAGTAGAAGAGGACGAGTATGCCGCCGGCACGACTACTGAGCCGGGTGTCGGCGTTCCCCGAATTCCGGGACAGGTTGATTGGCTTGCGCGTGACCCTTGCGCTGCATGAAAACAGCAAGCGGCGGAGGGGCGGGCGAGATGGTCGACCGAGAATGGATTGCCCGCGAGCGCTTGGAGCGAGAATGATCGCTATCGCTCGGCATCGGCGAAGAGTCCATTCGCATGCCTTGCCCCAAAGCGGCGGAAGAGCTCACCACCGCGTCACAGCACCGGCTTTGGCCGTCCGCTCGCTCCGTCGTGAACAGCGAGAGTTTCTCAGCCGATACCGGCGGCCCTCGGCTCGTCCACCGACCAGGGCCCCCGAGTGCCGTCGTAGAGCAGCAGGAGCGCGCGCAGGACGTGGGGATCATCGGGTGCCGCTTCGTGGGCTTGAGTCAAGCCCTGCTCGCAGGCTTCCCATCGATCCTGTCGGCGCGGGCTCGAAGCCCAGACACCAACAGGCTGCCGCCGAGGCCGAAAGTGGGCAAGATAAGGGACAGGCTGCTCCACAAATTGAGTTGTGGCGCGGATCGGTCGCTGTGCTCACTGAAATGTAACGCGACTTCCTCCGATTCCAGCGTGAGGGACACGGTGCAGACAACTACCAGGGCGAGCGCGGTACTCCACAAAATGGTGTGGCCCACTGCGATTCGCCGCGGTGGCCGATTGTCTAGCCACAAAGCGAGGCCCAGTGAGGCGAGCAGCGGCACGCTCAGCGTGACAACCACGATCCAGGCGGACACCTCTCCGGCGTCGGCGGGGATCATACCGCGCACCACGAGGGCCGAGTAGAGCCAGATGCCGGCCCATACGTAGCTGAAAACAGCAAGAAATCGTCTCATGGTCGCCCCTTGAAAAACAAACGGGCGGGCTTACGGTACAAGACGAATATCATTCCGCCGAGGATCGCTACAGAGGGAATGACCGCGGCTTTGACCGGTGCAGTGATCAACGAGTAGGCAAGCGACGCAGTGAAGAACCCGAGGTAGAGGACGCGTCCCCAGTCTTTGCCTTTGAGAAAAGCCACGCCGCAAATCACCGTGACCAGGCAACCAAGCAACGAGGTGGCCAGCTGAAGCTCGATAGGGACGGGACTAAGCTCCGCGAATCGCTGCGTACCGGTGAGCAGGAACGTAAACGGGACGGTGACCAGCGAAAAAGTGCCGAGCACCGTCGCTAGCCACCCAACGACGGTGATGGACGTCGGTCGTGAAACCATGTAGCAATGGTACGTCGATTCTGCTGAGGCGAGCAAGGCCCACTGCCGTGAGGCGGTCCTTTTCTGTAAAATGACATTTGTGGCCAGGTGCCGCCTTCGCCCGCGGAGAACGCGGCGGAGAATCGTAGATGGTTGTCCACCGGAAGGGAGCACCGGCGGCAGCGCTGGTTCCGAGCGAGCGGACCCGTCTGGTGAGTCAGATGCCCGGTCTCGTTGTGCTGCTCTGGCGTATGGCAAGCGCTCTTCGAGCACTACAAAACACCGCGGCCCGCTTTTGGCCAGACCACCGAAAGGGGGTATTCACCGACCCGTCCTGCGAACGTGGGCGGCGTTGGTTCTTTCGAGGGTCGCCTCGTGGCTCATTGCCTGCGAACCGCGGCTTCCACGCCGTTGTTCTTCGTCGTTTCCTGCTTTTTTAAGCGAGCACAAACTCCTGGTTTGGCCAGTATCACGTTATGTGACCAGGATTCTTCGAGAATTAGATGCGCTCACCCTGGTGGGGCCCACTCCACGCGAGAGCGGGTCTTTCCTACCAACAACGAAACCGAAAGCGAGGCGATTGCCCCCGGAAAATCGACAGTTTCGCCCTCGACCAGCTGAGGCTCCACAATGCGAATCGTCGGCCCAACGCGCGCAGCCACCCGTAGCGCGAGCATGGGGGCGAACGCGGCCCGAATCCCACCTTCGAGCCCGGGCACCCATAAAACACCAGGTTCGAGATCCTCGATCCGACGTGGCGGGTCACCGACCTGGCCTGTAACGGCCACGATGGGAACCGCGACGACATTCGATATCCCGACGAATGGCCGAATCGCGGAACGAGTCCGAAACGCGTATCCTACCCGCACCTGTAGCCTCGGGACGGGTTGCCGCTCCCACTGACACCGATCGACACACTCGACATCGCGTGGATAGACACCACTTTCGACGAAACCAACTTCTCCCGCGAACCCGAGCTCAAGATGGCGCCAATGACCGGCGAACCCGATCCGAGGCCCGACAAGGCCCACGAAAGAGAGGGCCCCGCCGACCTCCCCCACGAATACAGGCGACCGGGCGACCGCGGGTGACGACTCCGCCTTTTCGACCGGTCGATCTGATTCACTTTGACCGGATGTGTCGACCACCTGGGCCGCAGACCCCAGTTCGGAGTTCGACGTCGTGGGCTCGGTCTTCGGCGTGACTGATCCGCTCACTGGCGCTTGGGGCCCGGTTTGCGGTTCAACTGTTGCCGTCATCGACGTTGCCGGTTCGGCCTTTTGCGCCGGAAACTCGACCAAGGACGCGTGGACAAGCCCAGCGGCATGCACCGCCACGAGTTGTGCCGGCTCGTCATGCCGCCCGATCCTGCGGTACTGCGTTCCCCGTCGGTGATCTCGTAGTTCAAGTACCCAGCGGTCACGGTCCACCGAAAATGTGAGCGTAGCGTGAGCGACCGCGTCGCCTCCTACCACCACGTACCCGGCCTGCTCGAGCTCGAAGGTGATCGCCTCGCCGAGTTTCGGCCAACGGTAGTGCGAAGTCGTTTGAAGTGCGATCTGGACGGGGGCTGATTTCACGTTCTCATGGACCGGGCTCGAACGAACCGTAGCGAAGGCAGGTGGGCCCCCAAGGCATACGGGAATGAGAAAGACAAAGCGAGCCAACAATCTGGTTCGGCGTGACGAATTCGATGTACAACGGCACATCTGCTAAAGCCCGTACTGACTCCAAAGGCTCGCTAGATCGATCGCGTCGTTGTTCGCAAAGAAGATGCTCAGGTCGCCAGATTCGGGCTCGAGCACGGCGAGCGTCGTGTAGCCAGCCCCCCCACCCCCGTGGCCATACGCAAAAGCATCGCTCTCGCCAAGTGCATAGATTTCGACTCCATAGCCCTGATTAGGCGCATCGGCCTCGCTTGAGGTCAGCTTCTCCAACGATTCGTTTGAGATAAGCTCGCCAGCAAACAAAGCGTCGAGAACGACCTGAAGTTCAAAGACGGTTGTGATTAGACCGCAGTCCGCTTGACAGCCAGAAAACGGGGCGGCCAGAGGTTGCACGGGAAGATCCGCGTGTTCCGGCAGTCCGAAATTTGGCGGGTAGAGCCACCCCGAGACCAGATCCGGCGGAAAACCCGGTGGGTCGGCGAGACTGGTGGCGGTGAGATCCAACGGGGCGACAATACCCTCATTTAAGACTTCCGCCAGCGGTGCCTGCGTGACCTGCTCGATCACCATCCCGAGCAACGAGTACCCAGTGTTGGAATACGCGAAACGCTGGCCAGGCAAAGCGGGCGCTTCGAACGAAGCGTATGCGACGAGTTCCTCGGTGGTGAGGATTCGCTCGGGATCCCTCAGCAAATCCTCAACGTACTCTGGGTTACTCGTATAGTTGGGCACGCCGCCGCGATGACTCAAAAGCTGCTCAAGCGTAACCTCCGAGTAGTCCTTGTACATCGGCAGATAGGTGCCCAGCGATTCAGTGAGTTCGAGACGACCGTTCTCGTGCAGTTGATAGATCAACGTCGCGGTGAAGAGTTTCGTGACACTGCCCGCGGCGATCACACTGTCGAGCACAAGCGGGTCCCCCTCGGGGTTCGCGGTTCCAACAGCCGCCGTCTCAACCATGCCGCCGCGCCGAACGAGTGCGGTAACCCCTCCGCGGGAGGCCCCGCCCCAGACCCGTTCGGCGCGGGCCTGCAGGGACCTTCCACCCGATGAGTCCGCTGTGCACGCTAGGCCACCGAATATCGTCGCGATGATTGCGTTTCGCTTGCAGTTGATTGTCACTTCGCCACCCTTATTCCTTGCAGCACAAGTCGAAGCGGTCTGGTTCGTCGTAGCTCTTGTTCGTACACGGCATGCCCTCATTCCTAGAGCTCCCGCATCGACACTGTGTAAGGCAGCCCTCGACCTGAATTTTCCCCTGGTACAGCATCGCGTCGTCCTCTTACTGTGGGCATCCAGTTTGAAGCGGAAGTAAAGGCCCAAGCAAACCTGCGGCCAAAGCGGTTCTGATACTCATTCGTTCACATTTATATACAAGACTCTGGGCGAGCACGAGGCCTTCACGCGGTCAAGATGGTCAAGATGGTCCCAATCGCCGCTTTTGAAGTCACCGAGCCGTCAGTCTTCTTTGCAGCAGAGAATCTCGCAACTGTCCGGCTGGTCATCGGTCTCATCCGTGCAGGGCATCCCCTCATTATTGGTACTTCCGCACCGGCACCGCTCGGGGCATCCTTGAACCAGAACATTCCCTTTACAGACCTGCTCTCCGCCCTCTTGCTGAGGGCACCCCATATGCACGATACATGATAGCCCAAACAAGATCACCGACTCAACATTTCGAGTACGCACACACTTTCCTTTCTGTAAACACGACACGTGGGGGACAACCGACGATCACATCTTTAGAGTGCTTGTGAACTATTCGCCTGACCCACTCAGAATCGCTCGCGCCAAGTCCGAGTATGGGCCATCGGGGTCGCTTCGTAGGCATTCGAGCGCAATCCTTTCGGCGTTTTGTTTGTCGCCTCGCCGATTGAAGTACGACAACAAACGGCCACGCGCTTGGCCGGCCAATGGGCCGCTGGGGTACTCTTGAAGATACCGAGCGAACCAACTCGCCGCCTGACCGGCATCGTTTGCAAGATCTTCCGCGACCCGGCCGAGCAGAAAGGTCGCGCGGGAAGCCGCCGGGTGGTTGGGAAAACGGCTCCGAAACTCGTGCAGCGCGGCCCGGGCTCCCACCACGTCTCGACGGGCTCGAGCCGCCCGAGCGAGCGCCAACAGTTCATCGGCCGAGTTGGCCTCGAGTGCCTTGCGAGCGCTGGGATCCTCGCTTGTCCGCTCAACCGCAGCGCTCGTGGCGTTCGGGCGCCGCGACTTGCCTTTTCGGCGACCCTCGCGACGTTGCTCTCTTCCTCGATGCGCCTGAGTTGGCTTCAGAGGTGATTGCGACGAAGGCCGAACCTGCGGAGGTTGCGTCGGCGGAAGCGGTGTTGGCGGAGGCTGCGTTGGCCGAAACGCCGTATCCGCAGGAGTCCCATCGGGCACCTGTGTGGGCAGTTGCGGTCTTTCTCGCGCACTGGCCCGCCCGCGCGCTACGGCCTGGATGGCCTCGTTGTCGAGATGAGCCGTGTCAGCAGCGGCGGTGTGATGCACGGAGGACCCACGCTCAAAGAGCCCCACCATTGGTTGCCAGACGAAAAGCACGCTACTCACCACCACCGCCACCGTGCCGCCAAACCACCACGGGAACCACCCACGCGACCGTTGTCTTTCGATCCGGTGGGTCAACTCTCGCAGCTGAGCGTCCGCGTCATATCGCCATGCTCCTTCGCTCTCCTGCACGAGCCGCTTGATCCACGAGGATGGGTCTGGCCGGGATCTCATCGCGGTCCCTCCCCGCTCAAGTGGCGATACAAGTCAGGCTCATCCTGGAGTGCCCGTTGCAGCTTGTTCTCCGCCCGCGCGATTCTTCGTTTGACCGTGGCCACTGAACACGAACAAAGCTCTGCGACCTCTTGCAGGGGCCGTTCTTCCACCCGGCGCAACAACAGCGCCGTACGGTCGTTTGCAGCCAAGCGATCCAGTAGTTTCCAGCTGCGCCGCAAAAGGCTGCGCGACTCCAATGCGCCTTCGGGGGGCTGACCCGCATCAGGGAGTGAGGGCCAAAACTCGACGATCTTTCGCACCTTGCGGCGCCGCAGGTGATTGCGAACAACACTGACGGTCACACGGTTGACCCAAGCCTTTTCGACGGCGGGATCACGCAGGGTGTGATGGCGACCGATGATCCGTACGAACGCGTCTTGCACGATATCGTCATGATCTCGGTCGGGACCCAGCAGGCGGTAGACCAGTCGGTTGACATCGCGTTCGTAGCGAAGAAAGAGACGTCGCGCCACACTCGCTTCGTTCACGTGACCTTGACTCGACTCGACTGCGATCGAGTCGATGTGGGGGTTCGCATCCGAGATGCTTTGGCTCATGGCGCCCTCCCGGACTGCGGGAGATGCGCCGCCATACCGGAGTGCGTATCGCTGGCTTTGTGACGCGCCACCGGACGACAAGACACCCCACCGAAAAGCGACGGCTCAGCGGGCCGAAGCTTTTTCCTCGCATTTCGCGCCCATGGCGCGACTCGTCGAAACCGGTCGCGGGTCACGGCCCCTCCCCGCTTGACTTCGCTTCGCGCCGCGGCGAGCCAGGAGGTCGTCGCTGGCCCCTCCGTACAACCGTACAGCGCGCACGACCGACCGGCGTGCACGAGGCCTTGGGCCTAGGAAGCATGAAACGACAAAGAGCGAGAGCGTGGAATCCGCAGTAGCTCGAATGTGCTCGCGTCCGACGTTCCTTCGCGCTCGCCGGCGACGCTTGGCT
>QKPP01000302.1:0-6233 GCA_006508105.1 Myxococcales bacterium FL481
CCCCGCTGGTGACTGACCTGCCCCCAAAAATCAGTCCAGCTAGAATGACAGTCTCCGGGCAGCAGGAGACGACGATGAAGAGAAAAAGCACACGCCGGAACAGTTCATCACCAAGCTGCGAGAGGCCGACGAGTTGCCGTCGAGTGCGAAGGAACGTCGGATGCGAGCACATCCGAGCTGCCGCAGATTCCGCGCCCTTGTGCTTTGTCGTTTCATGCTTCTTAGGCGCAAGACACGCTCCCGGAGTTGGTCGACCGCGTCCGCGCCCACAAGACGAACTAGCCTCGGTTGTGTGAGGCACCCGGCCCCATCCGCCCCCTGCCGGCACACGCAGAGGGCGGATCGGAGGCGGTTCAGTGCCCCTAGCTCGTCGCGTGGGCGTGGAGCTTCATCACCGCCTCATGAGCCGAGATCACCGAGCCTTCCTGCCAACCGGCCAGGTTGTTGACGTGCTCACCGGCAAAGAAGATGCGATCGTCCGGCTCCCGCAACGCAACCGGCGTCGGGCTGTCTCGCCACCCCCCCCGGATGAACGGCGTGTTGAGCCATGACCGCGACACCCCGTGTTTGAGCTCGGCGCGGTATTGCGGGTGAATCTTCTCGCCTTGGCTCAAGGCCAGCTCGATGCGCTCTTCGGGTGACATCTGAGCAAACCGCTCGCCCGGATCGTCATCCCAGATGTACCCCCCCCCGATGATGCCCTGAGCCGCGTGATATCCATTCGCTGGGTACCAAAGCTGCGTAATGTCCTGATCCGTCCAGGAGATGCCGCCATAGATGTGGTCTTCCTCCTCCCAGAAGCGCCGCGACTGGAACGCGATCTTCGCGGCACGCGAGTACACCATTTCATCGATCTCGGTCTGATGCGCGGGCGAGAAGTCGGCGTCGATGTTTCGCAGCACGCTGGCGGGAATCGTCACAATCGCGTAGTCCGCCTCGTACGCACGCTCGCGTCCGTGATAGTCCCGGTAGATTACGCGTACGCCGTTCTCTCGCTTGCGAATGGCCGTGACTTCCCGACGGAGCCGAATGACAGACTTGGTCCGCGCTTCCAGTGCCCGGGCGAACTTGTCCATGCCGCCGACCGGCTGAAGCAGTGTCGGTTGCTGACTGGTACTATGGGCAAAACGGAGTTTAAAGCGCCAGAAATCGGTACGTAGTAGATCCGAAAGGCCGTGCGGTACCGGTACATCGGAGTCATCAAACCCGTTGTGAGTGTGAGGGAGGTAACCGGCCCGGCTCGTGCCGACATAGGTATCGTCGGCGTCGAGGTCCCCGAATGAACGCACCATCTCGAGCAATTGGTCGCGATCATCTTCGCCCACGGTTTCGTCCAGCGCACCGATGTTAATGGCCTTTGCCAGTAGTTCAGCGATATGTCCTCGGGTATCGGCGTGGATCACCCGACCTGGCGTGGCCACGCCGTCCAGGCCCGCGTCATTGTGAAAGTAGGCCGCGCGATTGTCGTTGGTAAACGTCTCGAGCTCGACCCCGAACTTCTTACAGTAGTTCAGCACACCGCGATGGTGGTAGGGAATCCGCGCGGGCCCCATGTTGAAGTACAAGCCCGGCCGGTGATCAAACTTGCAAATCTGAGAATGACCAAACTCTTCGATATGATCCCCGCCGCGCACCGTTTCGCTGCGGCCTTTCGCGCGATTTTGAGCCTCGAGAATTCGACAGTGGTAGCCCACTCGACGTAACTCGTACGCGGCCGTCATCCCGGCCACACCCGCTCCCAAGATGATCACGCGGGCGCGTGGATCCTCCCCACGACCCGATCGTGGATTGAGATCGTCAAAATCGGTCGCTCCGTCGAGGCCAAATGGGCCGTCACACGCCGTGCTCCCGGCAAATAGGCCCATCGCGGTCATCGAACGCACAACGGCGGCACTGCCCCCCGCTTTGCCCACGCGATCGAGAAATAGACGGCGACTCATTGATCTGGGTTGAGAATTGCTCACGGTTCGTCCCTTCCTGGTCCGAAAGTGCCGGATGTCGAGTTCCGACGCGCCGCGGCACACCGGCGCGGGGTCACGCAGCTGCGTATCGCCGCAACTTCGTACCGTCGAGTCGCTAGCACAGCCGGTCGCGCCGAAACAAGTGGGCCAGACCGCGCAAACTCGTCGCCTGGCTCGATGCGGAGCCAACGACCCCGCAGTCATTTTGCCCGCGGCTGGGGATCGAGACCGCGCGAATACGGTGATTTGCGTTTTGGGAGGTCAGCCCGCCGCTCAAACTCCGTGTGCTCACAGTCCGGGCCGGGAAAGAAGGACAAGTCGCGCAAGCTCGCACACCCCGTGTTCCTGCAACGCGGGATGTTTTGCTCAGAGAAGCAAAACGGAACCTACACCCGTGTCCTGGCCCGCATCGCTAAGCTGTACGTTCTTGTGCTCGACGACATGCTCATCGCCCCGCTCAAGGACGCCGAGCGCCGCGACCTCCTCGAGATCTCCGAGGATCGCTACGACCGCTCGTCGACCGTGACAGCCAGCCAGCTCCCCACTGCAAAATGGCTCGCTGCCTTGGGCGATCCAGCCGTCGCGGATGCGACCTGCGACCGCGTCGTGCACAATGCCCACGTCCTCACCCTCACCGGCCCATCCGGCCACAAGACCAAAGGCCTCAAGACCAAGAACTGACCCAAACCCCGCCACCTACGCTGGTCGCTTCGCGCCAATCATGCCCAGGTCCGCCGGAACGCTTGCCCAAGTGTCCGGTCCGCTTGCCCAGATACGTCGGAATATCCACTCTGAGCCCTCTGCGTTGTTCCTGGCGTCTGAGCCACGGTGACAGCGGCCCTGGATGCGACACAAACACGCCCACGAACTCGGACTCGAGTACGATCTCTTCAAAGACCACCCGGGTCGCGCGGGCGGGGGGGAGAAGTCAATGCTTGGGGCCCCGCGTCGCCTCACCGCCCGTGCGACCCGTGGCCCCTCGCTCGGTTGGCCGAGCCGGTTGGCGGGTGCGCGTGCGTTGGTAACCACGATACACTCGCGATCATGACCAAAGCCGAGATCATGGTCTACCTGAAGGATCAAGAAGACTCGCGTGGAGTCGCTCACTGGGAGAAACACAAGGACGCTTCCGGCGGTCTCAGAAGCTATGGCGTGGGTCTGACAAAGCTCCGCCGGTTTGCGAAGACGATCGGCAAAGACCCGAAGCTTGCCCGACAGCTTTGGAAGGCGAAAGTCTACGAGATGAAGATCCTCGCACTGCTCATCGACGATCCGAAGACCATGACGCTAGAGCAAGCAGAACGCCAGGTAGAGCAACTCAACGGAGGCTACCTCGCGCACGTCTTTTCTTCGTGCGATGCTCCGCTGGCGAAGACGCCGTTCGCGGTCGAACTCGCGGACAGATGGATCAAAAGTCAAGATAGCGTGCGCCGGCGCTGTGGCTACGGCCTGCTCTATGAGATCGGGAAAGACAAAAGGAAGAGTGCTCCCGACGAAGCCTACTTTCTTGCGCATATCGCGACTATCGAACAGAACTACCGAAAGGCTTCCACCGACGATCTCATGGCAATGGCCGGGTCGTTGCTGAGCATCGGAAAGCGAAGCAAGCGGCTCAACGCCGCGGCGCTGCGTTTGGCGAGGAGAATTGGGCCGATTGACTTCGACCCCGATGGCTCATGCGATCCGATGGATGTGTCTCAGCACCTGACGTCCGCGTATGTGAAGGAGAAACTGGGCCTGTAGATCGACCGTCATCCCGTCAACCACTCGTAGATCTCAGCGCCCAGCAACACCTCGATCGCGATCCCTGGCAGCAACCCGATCAGGCTCCCCAGCAACACGGTCGAAAGCCGTACACTGGACACGCCGAACAGGAATTGTAGTGGCGCGAACGTGTAGCAAAACAATCGGAGGACCACGACGGTCGTCAGCCCGCGTTGTCGTAGCCGATCGTCGTAGGCGCGCAGACGCTCGGGTAACCGAGCTTGGACCCACTCCCGACCGAAGTAGTTGGCAAACCCGTATGCCGTCGTTGAAGCCCCCAACGCACCCAGCATTGACAACGGAACTGCAGCCAGCGGCGACCACACCATGCCGGCTGTGATCACCAAGATGTGTGCACTCAGGCCCCACGGTTGCAGCCCCGCAAAAATGGCCACAAACGCGAGCGGGCCCCAAGGGCCGTTGGCCTCGAGAAACGCTCGCGCCCCGTCGATAGAGAATGCCTCATACGTGCCGGACAAAAACAACGTGGTTGCGGCCACCCACCCAGCAAAGCCGATGGCAAAGCGAAGGTAGGCCAGGCGTCGGCGGGCGGGGTCCACGGCGGGAACCTAGTCGCGACGGAGCGCGACTGCAACTGAGGCGAGGCCGTGACGTGGCCAAAAGACCTCCGACGGGAACTGGCCGCCGCCGTTCGTTGTGGGCGAGTCCCCCTCCCCGCTCGCAAGAGGGGAGCGCCCCGTGCGGCAGTGGGTTCCATGGCCGACACCGGCCATGGACCATCTCGCGTTGGGCTGAGCGAGACGTTTGGCTCAGGCGAGTGAGAACAGGGGGTCGCCGGGTCGTTTCTCCGCCTGCCGCAGCCAGTTTGCGAGGTGTTCTTTCGTCGATCGCCTCGTCTTCGTACAGATGACGGTAGCGCGGCTTCGGATGCTTGGACCGATCGGCGGCAGCGGGGAGAGGTCGGAGCCGCAAAGGAAAGTGACTTTGACGTAGCGCGTGAAGCAGTGAAGGGAGAGGAACCAACCCTGGCCCTCCACGCCATAAGACGGCGAGTTCCAACGGACGGCTCGCCTGACGTGGGGGATCGTCTGCTCGATGAGCGCGTCGCGTCGACGACCGACATCGCGTTTCCACCCGGGCATCGCGGCGATGTAGGCCGCGACTGGAATCGGCCCGTCTCCCCGGGATCTGTGGATTGCCACCCGAGAGCAATGCGGGGACGGTCTTGGCGGAGTCCGTCTTGGAGGATGTGTCCTCGATGCGCGATCACCTGGCCGTGGTGACCGGTTGCTTCCGAGAACGGCGCTTGCTGGAGTTCTCGCTCATGGTGGCATGCTGCCCGGGCGAGGCGCGGCCGTCATCGTGTGGAATCTCGTCGCCCCCCGAGCTCGGAACGCCCGCGACGGGTCGGGCCGAAGCCGCAGGAACCGGATTCGCGCCGGCGAGCGGCCGCTCGTTTCGGGGCATCTCGCGGCACGCTTTCCTGGGCTCGAAAGCCCGCTATTTTGGCGCGGCGGTTGACCCTCGCCGAGCGCTACGATGCGTTTTTTCTCACCACCGCAACCCCATGTACGCCCTTCTTCAACCTAGTTACGGCACCGACGCGGACCTGATCCTCGACCAGATCGATCCACCCTGCCCGGGTGACGACGAGGTCTTGCTCCGGGTTCGAGCCGTGTCACTGAACTTCGGTGATCGTGCCGTCTTGACCGGCCGGCCCTTCGTGTTTCGCTTGTTCTTCGGGCTTCGGCAGCCGAGCCAACCCGTGGCCGGTCGGGACGTCGCCGGCGTGGTGGAGGCCGTCGGCCGCAACGTCCGCGAGTTCGAACCGGGCGATGAAGTGTTCGGAGAGCTCAATGGAGGTAGCTGCGCCGAGTATGTCGCGGCCAAGCCGGGTAGACTCGTGCACAAGCCGCGCTCTGTGAGCTTCGAGCACGCTGCCTGCGTGCCCATTGCCGGGTGCACGGCGCTGGCCGGGCTGCGTGATGTGGGGGGCGTGCGTGAGGGGCAACGGGTGTTGATCAACGGGGCATCTGGAGGCGTGGGAACCTTCGCCGTCCAGATCGCCAAGGCCCTCGGTGCTCGGGTCACGGCCGTTTGCAGCACTCGCAACGCCGACCAGGCGCGATCACTTGGCGCTGAGGAGGTGATCGACTACACCCAGGTGGCGTATGTGGCTGGAGAACCTCGCTTCGACGTGATCCTGGATCTGGTCGGGAGTCACCCCCTCGCCAAACGCCTCAGCGTGCTCGTACCCGAGGGGGTCTACGTCGCCTCGTTCGGGCAAGGAGGTGGTGATTGGTTCGGTCCGCTCGGTCGCATCGCCGCGGCCGCGATTGGTTCGATGGTTCAGCCGCGTCGGATCAAGGTCCTCTCGGCGGATACCAGCCTGCCGCTACTCAGGGAGCTGGCTCGCCTGCTGGAAGCCGGCGCGATCACGCCGGTGACTCAGAAGGTCTACCGGCTCGCCGAGGCCCGTGAGCTGCGCCCACAGAGTGCCGCGCGCGCCTCGGAGGGCGAGAGACTCGGCGACGTGCTCAAAGAGCG
>QKPP01000302.1:6243-8790 GCA_006508105.1 Myxococcales bacterium FL481
GTCTACCGGCTCGCCGAGGCCCGTGAGGCGTTTCGCGTTCTGCTCAGCGGTCATGCCCAGGGCAAGTTGGTTATCACCATGCGTGAAGCCGACGGCGTGTGATGCTGGCCCCACCGTGACGATCCAATGGACCGTAGCTCCCGATTGTGTGCCGCCGGAGAGCATGTTGCGGTGCACGTAGGCGCAGCGTTTGACGCACGAGACCGCAAGCGACTCGAACGGCAGGTCAAGTACATGCTGCGCCCGCCCGTCGCCCTCGATGACGTTGAAACCACGTCGAACGGCACCGTTCGCATGGCTTTGAAGCGTCCGACCGCTCGAGGAGCGTGGTTTTTGAAGCTGACACGGCGGTAGTTGGTGGCGCGACTCGCGGCGGGGCTTAAGTCTTGCTCAAGATCTGCAGCTCAGACTGTTGATGTGGCCGGGAGAACCGGCCGCAGACAGGACTCCAACCATGCGCACACCTAACTTCATCAAAACTGCTGGTCTGTTGGCCGTCACCGTCGTCACCTTGGGGGTCGCTGCGCCCGCCATCGCCGGTGGTCAGCGCGGGCACCACCGCCAAGGGCCCAACACCGAGCAACGCATCGAGCACATGACCAACACCTTGGGGCTCAGCGCCGAACAAGCCCAGCAGCTCCGCGACCGCTTCGCCCAGATTCGGACCACGCGGGACGCGATCCGCAGCGACGACAGCCTCAGCAAGGACGAAAAGCGGGCCAAGCACCGCGAGCTGAAAGCCGCCTCGCGGGATGCAGTCGCGGCCGTCTTGACGCCCGAGCAAAAGGCGACCATGCGGGCGATCAGGGCGGAAAAGCGCCGTGAGCGGGCCGCAAACCGCATGCAAAAGCTCACCATCCTGCTTGAGCTCACCCCCGCTCAAGTCGCCAGCATCGAGCATATCCAAGCCGACGCCGCGAGCGAGCGCAAGCAGATCATCGCAGAGGCTGGCGGCGACCGAACGGCGGTCAAGCCCGCCCTCAAGGCCCATCACAAGCAGACCCGTGCCGACATTCGCTCGGTGCTCAGCGAAGAGCAAGCCGCCAAGTTGGACGCTCTCGAGCCCGCCCGCCGACAGGGCAAAAAGGGCAAGCGCCGCAACCGGGGCAAGCACGGCGAGCGTGGCGGCGAGTGAGCGCGTGCGGTAACTTCGCCAACCGAACCTGGGGCCACTAGGATTGGCCCCGCCGTCCACAACCGAGATCGACGGATGACCGACAACACACAGGCCTCGATCTTGCTGGTCGAGGACGACCAGCGACTAGCGGAGGGTGTTTGCGACACGCTCCGCCGTGCAGGTTTCGCGGTGACTTGGGCTCCGGATGGCGAAGCCGCCGAGCTCAACGACGTGGAAAGCTTTGAACTTGTGGTGCTCGATCTCATGTTGCCGGGAATCCACGGCTTTGACCTGCTGGCAAAATGGCGTCAGACCAGCGACGTGCCGGTGATCATCTTGACCGCCCGCTTGGACTACCACGACAAAGTGCGTGGACTCGAGCTGGGAGGCGACGACTACATGACCAAACCATTTTGGCCCGAGGAGTTGCTGGCACGGGTGCGCGCCCGACTCCGGCGACCGCAACTCCGTCGCACAGGCGGCGTTGCGATCGGCCCGCTCCAGCTCGACGTCGAAGCCCGAAGCACAAGCGTCGATGGCCAGGCCATCGAGCTGACGCGCGTCGAGTTCGACATCCTCGCCTTGCTGGCGGAACGGGTCGATCAACCAGTGACCCGAGCGCGCCTCGTCGATCGAGTTCTCGATGCCAACCGCGACGGAGGAGAACGCACGCTCGACGTGCACATCCGGGCTTGAGATAGTCGCAGTGGAGCCGCTTGAACGCCGCGGACCCGCGACACTAGCGAATCGTTTTCCGTGGTGGCCGGGCGACCGGCCGGCTGGTCGGACAGCGCCGTAGCATCGGGGTTGAGCGCGCCGCCATGGCGCAACGACACGCGGCTTTTTGATACCGTGAAACTGGTACGCGGTGCGCATCCCCGTTGCGGGGATGAGCGTCGCGTCCGATGGTCATGGATACGTTGCGCGACACACAGCACGCTCGGCTCTCGCTCGGGTCGCTCGAACGGATGGGCCCGCGTTGTTTGCCGAGCTCGAAGAATCCGGTCTCGAAGTGCCGCGGTTCGTGCGACGGGAGTTCGAAGCATTCGGACGATGCGGGGACTTGCGCCACGGGTTTCTGCATGTGGGATGCCTTCACTGCGGGCATCGAGTGTTGGTGCCGTTTTCGTGCAAATCGCGGGGAATCTGTCCGTCGTGCATGGGACGACGGATGGCGGAAACCTCCATGCTCTTGGTGGACCACGTTCTACCGACGACGCCATATCGCCATGTGACGTTCACGTTCCCCGGCCCCCTTGCGGTTCGTTTGGGTTACGACCGTGAGTTGCTGGCCACGATTTGGCGTGCCCTTGGAGCTCGTGTGGACCAAAGCCTGCGGCATCGGGTGAAGCGTTTTCACGGGCGGCCATCGGTCGCGGCTTTGCACCCCGGCTCGTTGGCGGTGGTTCAGAGGTTTCGCTTCGACTTGG
>QKPP01000277.1:0-27500 GCA_006508105.1 Myxococcales bacterium FL481
ACGACGACGACGACGACGACGACGACGGCGACGACGACGACGACGACGACGACGACGACGACGACGACGACGACGACGACGACGGCGACGACGACGACGACGACGACGACGAGTGTGTTGCCACGCCCGGCGACGACAGCTGCACGGTCTGCGTCAAGGACAGCTGCTGCGACGTCTACCTCGAGTGCCAGTACGAGCACCCGGCCTGCGCTTGCGTGATGGAATGCATGGCGGAGGGCTTCACATTTCAGTGGTGCCGACGCTCCGGCGTGTGCCCCAAGCCAAGCAAGCCCGCCGCCGACTTTCTCAAGCACGAGGTCCGGCCGTGCTACACCGAGTGTCGCGCCGCCGGGGAGTGCAGCTAGTCGCCGGTCTCGACGCGAGCCCCCAAACCATCGCAAAGTGCCACCGTGCGGCTGCCTGCCAACCCGGATCGCCCCCCGCGCATGCGGCGGGCCGACTTGTGGTACCTCGTCGCCCTCGGAGCGTTCGCCGCGGTGTCCTTCCACCCCGGCTGGCGCGAACCTCAGCTAGCCGGTATCTCGCTATTCGGCTGGCTCATGGCCACGCTGATGGTCGTGTCGCCCATTGCCGCGCTCACCTTGTTTTTGCGCGAACGCAAGCCACGCGGCGGTGACTCCCGATGAGCATTGAGCTGGGTTTGGTCATCGCCTATCTGGCGCTTTGTATCGTCGTCGGCGTGGTCGCGTCTCGGCGCGTGCTGTCCTCCGGGGATGACTACTGGGTCGCCGGGCGCAGCATCGGCACTGTTGTCAATGCGACGGCGATCATGGCCACGCTAGCCAGCGGCGGCTCGCTGATCGGCGTGATGGGCTTGACGTACAAGCAGGGCATCCCCGCGACGCTGGCGTTGTTCGCCGGTGCCGTGATCGGCTTTCCGCTCGCCTCGATTCTCGTCGCTCGCCCGCTGCGGAACTTTGGCCGCTACACCATCGCCGATTTCCTCGGGTTTCGTTACCCGCACGCCTCGGTGCGCTACCTGGTCCCACTGCTGATCGTCGCCAGCTTCACCGCCTACATCGTGGCCCAGATGAAAGCGGCGGGCATCACCGCCAACCTGCTACTCGGCATTCCGTACGAGGTGGCACTCACGCTCTCGGCGATCGTGTTCATCCTCTATGTCTCCGTGGGGGGCATGGTCGCCGTCACTTGGACCGACGTGGTTCAAGGTGCACTCATGCTCGCCGTGGTGGTCGGCACGGCCGTCGCCATGATCAGCGACGCCGGCTCAGCCGCGCGGCTACTCGCCAATGCCACGACCACCGCCCCCGAACTCGGCATCGTGGCCGACAAGCCCGTTTCAAGCTACCTCGGCAGCTTTCTTATCTGGGCCACGGCGATTCCCGTCATCCCCCATATCGTGATGCGCGTGTTCGCGGCCCGAGACGCCCACGGGGCTCGGTTGTCGCTCAATCTCGCCATGGTTGCGTACGCGGTCATCATCTTGGCCGCCGTGTTTGTCATCGCCCCCGCCGGCAAGACGGCCTTCCCCAACCTCGAGGATGCCGACGCCGTGTTCTTGCGGGTCATGCAAAGCGAGTTTGGCCCCGTCACGCGCGGTATCGCCGTCGCCGCGGTCATGGCCGCCGTCATGTCGACCACCGACGCACTGTTGCTGGCCTGCAGCTCGGCCGTCGCTCACGATCTCGTCCGCGGAGCCATGGGGAAACGGCTCTCCAGCCGCGCCCAATCCTGGGTCAGCGTCGGCTCCACCTGGATCATCGGCGGCATCGCCCTGCTTTGGGCCTTCTCGCCGCCCGCATTGATCACCCAGTTTTACACCGCGGCGATCGGTCTGCTCAGCGCCTCGCTGTTCGTGCCCACCATCGCCGGGTTTTGGTGGCGGCGGGCCAACCTGGCCGGCGGCCTGGCGGCGTTGTGGACCGGTGCAGTTGTGTATCTGGTCTGTGCGCTGGGCCCGATTCCCATCCCGTTGGCGCCCATCGTGATCGCGCTCCCGGCCAGCGCGATGGCCATGTGGCTCGGGGGACGCTTGGGTCGAGCTGATGCGCCCGAACACCTCGCCCGAGTCGAGCGGCTCCACCACGGCGCGGGCCCAGACCCTTCTCGCGAGGCAGACCGCTCGTAGCTCGCCGTGCCCCCTCGGACTAAACTGGTTCGGGGCCGGCTGACCGAGGGCCGCCGCGGCGAGCCGCGCAAGCTTGACCGCACTTGCCCCGGGTCCGAGCCGCGCCTTGACGGCCCTCGAGACACTCCGCTAAGCCGCGATCACCTGGCCCGCCGACGGAGTACAAAGCTATGAGCGAACCGACCAAAGTCACCTACGCCACGCTAACCGCCGACAACGAGGAGCTGCACGGCAAACTCGACGCCGCCGTCGAGCAGGTCCGCACCGAGTTGGGACAGACCCACCCGTTGACGGTCGGCGACACGCCGCGCCGCGATCGTCCAACCTTCGCCAACCACAGCCCGATCGACACCCGCGTCGCGCTGGGGCACTACAGCGCGGGGACATCCGATGACGTGGACGAGGCCGTCGCGCGAGCGAAGGCGGCGTTCCCAGCCTGGCGCGCGCTGCCGTTCGAAGAACGGGCAAAGCGTCTCGATCGCGCGGCCGAGCTCATCCGCGAACGACTGTACGAGCTGACCGCGTGGCTTATCTTCGAAAACGGAAAAAACCGGGTGGAGGCGCTGGGCGAGATCGAAGAAACCGCCGATCTGATCCTCTACTACAACAACGAGATGCGCAAAGCGGGCGGCTACATCAACGAGATGGATCGCCTCGACGCCGCCGATACCAACACCAGCGTCATGCGCCCCTACGGGGTCTGGGCGGTCATTTCGCCGTGGAACTTCCCCTACGCGCTGGCGGCCGCCCCCGCGGCAGCGGCGTTGTTGACGGGCAACACCGTGATCATGAAGCCGGCCAGCGAAACGCCGATGTCGGGCGTGTTGCTCATTCAGATCTTTCGGGACGCCGGGATTCCTGCGGACGCCATCCACATGATCACCGGCGGCGGTCGCAGCGTCGGTCAAGCGCTGGTCAGCCATCGCGATGTCGACGGGATCACGTTCACCGGTTCGTACGACGTCGGGTTCAACCAGATCTACCGGGGCTTCGCCACGCGATTCCCGAAGCCGTGCATCACCGAGATGGGGGGCAAAAACCCCGCCATCGTCATGGCCTCGGCGGACCTCGAGCGTGCCGTATCGGGCGTGTACCGCTCGGCGTTCGGCATGAACGGACAAAAGTGCTCCGCTTGCTCTCGCGTGTACGTCCACCGCGACCTCAAAGACGCCTTCTTGGCCGCGCTCATCGCCAAGACCGAGACCACCGCCATCGGCGACCCGTTGGTCGACCGGCAAGCGTTCATGGGTCCGGTCTCGTTGCGTTCTGGCTTCGAGGACTTTCGTCGCTTTGCCGCGCAAGCTCGCGCGGACGGTCAGATCGTCGCGGGCGGCGAGGTCATCTCCGCCGGGGACTTCGCCCACGGCTATTTTGTCCAACCCACGTTGGTCACCGGACTCGGTGAAGAACATGCCCTCGTCCGCGACGAGCTGTTCGTCCCGCTGCTGTGCGTACAGGAAATCTCGAGCTTCGACGAGGCCATCGACAAGGCCAACAACACCCCGTACGGACTGACCGCCGGGTGTTTCTCCCAAGACCCGAAGCAAGTCGAAGCGTTCCTCGACCGCATCGAAGCCGGCGTGGTCTACGTCAATCGGGCCGCCGGGGCGACCACGGGCGCCTGGCCGGGCGTCCAACCGTTCGGCGGCTGGAAGGGCAGTGGCTCGTCGGGCAAAAACATCGGCGGTCTGCACTCGCTCGGGCCGTACCTGCGAGAGCAAAGCCGGACGGTCACGCGCTAAGTCCCAGCCCTCGCTACAGATCGGAGAATCTGCCATGAACACCAAACTCGACGACGCCACGCCCCTTGCCGACCAAGACCCGAGCATCACCACTGCGTTGCCGGGGCCCCGCGCCGCGGAGATGATCGCCAGCCGCCGCGAATTCCTGTCTCCGTCGCTCATTCACGTGTTTCCGCTGATGGTGCAACGCGCCAGCGGTTGCATGGTCGAAGATGTCGACGGCAACGTGTTTTTGGACTGTGAAGCCGGAATCGCCACGGCGTCGACGGGCCATTGCCACCCCAAGGTGGTCGAGGCGGTCAAGGCCCAAAGCGAAGTGCTGATTCACATGTGCGGCACTGACTTTCACTACCCGGGATACGGGGAGCTGTGTCGCCGCTTGGCCCAGTACGCCCCCGGCCCCGACGACTGGCGCACGTACTTGAGCAACTCGGGTACCGAGTCGGTCGAAGCGGCGATCAAACTGGCTCGCCACCACACGGGACGGTCGGATATCATCGCGTTTCGCGGGGCGTTTCACGGCCGCTCGCTCGGTTCTCTGTCGCTGACCGCGAGTAAGACCAAGTACCGGCGACGCTTTGGCCCGCTTTTGCCGGGCGTTCACCACGTCACCTACGCGAATCCCTCCCAACGCAACCACGCGGCCCAGCAGACCCCCGAGGCATACGGCATCGCCTGCGTGGAAGAGGGGATCGAGCGGGACTTGTTCCAGTACACGGTTCCGCCCGACCAAGTCGCGGCGATCGTCGTCGAACCCGTGCAAGGCGAAGGGGGCTACATCGTGCCGCCACGCTCGTTTCTCGAGCGGCTACGTCGACTTTGCGACGAGCACGGCATTTTGCTGGTCTTCGACGAGGTGCAAGCCGGCATGGGCAGAACCGGCACCTTCTTCGCCGCGGAGCACTTTGGCGTGATGCCCGACATCATCACGCTCGCCAAGGGACTCGCCACCGGATTTCCCCTCGGGGCGATGATGGCCCGGCCGGACGTGATGACCTGGCCCGGCGGCACCCACGGCTCCACTTGCGCCGGCAACCCGGTGTGTATCGCCGCCGCCTTGGCCACGTTAGACCTGCTGGAATCTGAGCTGTGTCAAAACTCGCGCGAGGTCGGGACGTACCTGCAAGACAAGTTGCGACAAGAAGTCGGCGGCCTCAGCACCGTCGTCGAGGTCCGGGGCCTCGGGCTGATGATCGGCATCGAGATGACCAGTCCTGAGCTGGCCGAGGAGATCCTGCAGCGCTGTTATCGACGCGGCCTGCTGATTTTGGACTGCGGCGAGCAGGCACTGCGGATGGCCCCGCCGCTGATCCTCACGCGGCATCAAGCGGACATCGCGGTGGACATCTTCGCGGCGGTTTGCCGCGAGTGCTCGGCGTAGGCCTCGTCGCGCTGGGTAGGGATCCGCTCGGTCGGGCTCCGTCTAGCCAACCGCGATCTCGAGCTCCTTCATCCGACGCCATAGCGTGACGCGGCTGATCCCGAGGAGCCGCGCCGCCTCGGATCGGTTCCCGCTCGACCGCTCCAGCGCCCGGAGAATCCGTGCGGCCTCGCCCGCGTCCCCCACCGAGGACCGATTGACCGGCGCCCCCGGGGGCTCTCCGGCCAGCGCGGGAGAGATGAGCTCCGGCGGCAGATCATCGGCGGTCAACACCGGCCCCTCTCCCACCACAAACGCGTACTCCAACGCGTTGGCCAGTTCCCGCACGTTGCCCGGCCACGCGTAGCGCCGCAGCACCGTCAGCGCCCCGGCGTCGATCTCGGCGATCTCACGCACATGCTTGTCCGCTAGCTGGGTCAGCAGATGGCGAGCCAGCAGCACCGTATCATCGCCGCGCTCGCGCAGCGGCGGCAAAAACAGTGGCACCTTGCGAAGCCGATACATCAAGTCGGCGCGAAACCGGCCCGCGTGGACTTCCTCGCGCAACGACTTGTGCGTCGCCGCGACGAGGCGCACGTCGATCTCAATCGGCTCGATCGCTCCGACTGGCAACACTGTGCCGGTCTCGATCACGCGCAGCAGCTTGGCTTGGAGCTCGCCGGGCATCTCTGCCACTTCGTCGAGAAACAAGGTGCCACGATGGGCGGAACGAAAGTGCCCGGGATTGTCGCGTACTGCTCCAGTAAACGCCCCTCGCACGTGACCGAACAGCTCGCTTTCCAACAGCGTCGGTGACAAGGCCGCGCAGTTGATCGCTCGAAACGGCTCGTCGCGGCGCGCAGAGAGCTCGTGAATGGCCCGCGCCAACAGCTCTTTCCCGGTGCCCGTTTCTCCGCGCACCAGCACCGTCACGTCAGCCGCCGCGGCCTTGGTTGCGACGTGCAGCAAACGCTTCATGCCGGTGTCGGCCGTCAACATGCCGTGGAACTCGAGGATCTCGTCGTCCAGTGCGAGCCCAGGCGCGTCCTCGGCCAAGCGCAACAGCCAACCTTTGGCGTTCGCCAGCGGCTTGGCAAAGATCCGCAACGCGATGTCCCGGCCGTCAGGGCGGGGCCGGATCACCGTGCCCGCCGCGGGGCGTCCTTGAGCCAACGCCTCCGCGATCGGACGCGTCTCCCCGGCTCCACACAGGACCCGCACCGCTCGGACACCACGCGGCAGCGTGTCGCCCACCAGCGCCTCCGCGGACCGGCTCGCGGCGACGATGCGTTGTTTGCCGTCGAGAAGCACGATGGCCTGATCGAACCCATCGATCGCGGCGCGGAGAGTCAGTGTTTCGATCGTTTCAGCCACTGCGCAACACTGTAGCGCGACCGCGTCGGCTCGCCACGCCTGCCCCTCGACCCGTTTCTCGATTGTTTCAGCGAAAAACCCGCAGAAACGCCTGAATGCGGCCCTGAAACCCTGACTGTTTCTATGTGTTTCGCCGCCTCGGCGAAACCCCGGAGAACCGACTTGGCACGGGATTCGCTTTGTAGACCAGCAACGCGCCCCGGCGCTCAGAAAGGCATTCACCGTGATCAACATCCAACTGTTCGACCCCGCCAGCTCCACTTTTACCTACATCGTGGGGGACGACCAAACTCGTCGCGCCGTCATCATCGACCCGGTCATGGAGCAAGTCGACCGCGACCTCGCGGCGCTGGCCGAGGCGGGCCTGACTTTGAAGTACATCCTCGACACCCACGTTCACGCGGACCACATCACGGGAGCGAGCGAGTTGCGCCGTCGTACCGGTGCTCCGACAGCCGCCAGCGCAGCCGGAGCTGCGTGTGCCGACATCAAGCTCGATCACGGGACAACATTGACGGTGGGCTCGCTGGAGCTAACCGCCCTCGCCACCCCCGGGCACACCGACGACTCGATGAGCTACTACGTCGACGGCCACCTGTTCACGGGCGACACGCTGCTCATTCACGGCACCGGCCGATCGGACTTTCAAAATGGTGACGCCCTCGCCTTGTGGGCTTCGATCACCGAGGTGCTGTACGCGTTCCCCGACGAGACCATCGTCTGGCCTGGACACGACTACAAAGGTCGATCGAAATCGAGCATCGGCGATGAGCGGCGACACAACCCACGCGTCGCGGGCAAAACCCGCGAGGAATTCGTCGAGATCATGGCGAACCTCGGCCTCGCCCCTCCCAAGCGAATCGCCGAGTGTGTGGTGGCCAACCGAAAGTGTGGGCAAGTCGACGCCGCCGCGGAGCGCTCCGCGGCAAGCCCGTCCTCCTCGCCCGAGCGAGCCCCCACCAGCCCGCGCGTCACCAACATCGACCCGATGGCGTTGAAGGACCTCGGATCGATTCGCGTGATCGATGTGCGCGAGCCCGCCGAGTTCCACGGCGACCTGGGACACATACCGGATGCCCAACTCGTTCCGCTGGCGGGCCTCCCCGCGGCGTCACGCGGCTGGGACAAGGCAGCGCCCCTGGTCGTGGTCTGTCGCTCGGGTCAACGCTCAATGATCGCGGCCAAGGCGTTGAGCAACGGCGGATTTGAGCGAGTGTTCAATCTCGTTGGTGGCATGCTGGCCTACCGAGCCGCGCCCGTTCGAGGTATCGCATCATGATCACGCTAGGCGTACTGGCCGTTCTCGTTGGGCTGACGTTGGGCCTGTTCGGAGGCGGCGGGTCGATTCTCGCCGTCCCTCTACTGCTTTTTTCCACGGACCTCGACCCGAAGGCCGCCATCGCGGCCTCGTTGGCGATTATCAGCGTCGCCAGTGCCGTCACCGCGGGCGTCTACGCGTGGCGAGGCTTGGTCCGCTGGCGCACGGGCCTGGTGTTCGGCGCCGCCGGGATGGCCGGGGCATTCGTCGGAGGGCGCCTCGCCGCGTACGTCCCCGCGACGGTGTTGCTGGTCGCATTCGGGGTGATCATGTTCATCACGGCGGTCGCCATGCTTCGCCCCCGCCGTGATGCGCCTGAACCGACCGCTTCGACTCCGCGTCCGCCGTGGCTATTCGCGGTTGAGGGCGCACTGGTCGGGTTGGTCACCGGCATGGTCGGCGCGGGTGGAGGGTTTTTGGTGGTCCCCGCACTCGTGCTGCTCGGCCGAGTACCGGTGCGCGAGGCGATTGGCACGTCACTACTGGTCATCGCGCTCAAGTCGGCGGCTGGTTTCGCGGGCTACGCCACGCACACCACTCACGACTGGTCGCTGATCGGGGGCGTCGCGCTGCTCGCCAGCGTGGGGGCGGTGGTCGGTAGCGTCGTCAGCCAACGTGTGCGTGCCGATCGCCTCCGCACGGGCTTTGGCTGGTTCGTGCTGGTGATGGCCGTGGTCGTCTTGGGTCGTCAGCTACTCGACGCGTGGACGATCGCAGAACTCTACGACGCGGTGTTCGTCACCCGCTGGCCCTGGTGGGTCGCCGGCAGCGCCATCGGCACGTTCACTTTGCTGTTTTTGTGGCACGACAACCACCTGCTCGGCGTCTCAACCGGATACGCGGAGTTGTGTGGCACGAGTTGTGCCACGCCCGCGGCCAAGCGTTGGCGCCCTCGCTTCCTGTTGGGCATCGTCCTCGGTGGGGGTCTCGCGGGAACGCTCGCCGGTGGCCAGGCCAGCTTCGCGTTCGGGCAGTTTGACGCGATCTGGGGAGATAGCGTGCTGCTCAAGGCCCTCGTGTTGCTCGCAGCCGGATGGCTGATCGGATTCGGTTCGCGCCAAGCCAATGGCTGCACATCCGGGCATGCCATCGTCGGTGTGGCTCAAGCGGCCAGGGCCTCGATCATCGCTACGGCCGGCTTCATGGCCGCAGGTATCGCCACCACCCATCTCATCAGCTACGTCTTCGGAGGTTGATCATGAACAAGACCCGCACCTTGCTGTACGGCCTGTTGTTCGGCTTCATTTTGAGTCGCTCTGACGCGACGAGTTTCGACGCCATCTACGAGATGTTCATGTTCACCGACTTCCATCTGTACGGTGTGATCGGCTCGGCGATCGCCGTCGCTGCCGGTGGGTTTTGGTGGTTGCGCCGCGAGAGCGTCCCCGCGAGCGACGGCGCTCCACTGGCGCTCGCGCGCAAAACGATGCGACCCGGGCTGGTGGGGGGCTCGCTGCTGTTCGGCGTGGGCTGGGCGATCTCCGGCACCTGTCCCGGGACCGCGTTGGCGCAGCTGGGCCAAGGCAGCTTGGCCGCGATCTTCACGATCACCGGCATCTTGCTAGGGGCGTGGACCCAGGGGCGGGTGAGCGCCACACGTTCCACGTGAAGAGGGACCGGCGACACACGCCGGTCCCCCAGTCCCTGCCTGATGTGGGCCGCTGGGCTAGCGCTTCGCCCGAGCCGCGCAACCCCGTAGCTCGTGCCAGTCGACCCGCCGGTTGTGGTTCTTGTCGCGAGCATCGTAGCGACCGACCCGCTTGCCCAGACTGCGGCGGATGAGTTCGAGGTCACTTCGCGTGATGTTGCCGTCGAAGTCGGCGTCGCAGCGGTGGGGTGCGACCGCAAAGGCCACGACCTGGGTCGCGACGGCGCCATCGTTGTCCTCCACGAAGAGCAAACTGTGTCGACCGTCCTCCAGCTTCGGGCCGAAGATCATCGCCTCGAAGCTGCCCACGCGCTCTACGTGACCGGCGCGACGAACGTCGTCGAAGTTGAGCACGAGTCGCTTGGCGACCGGTCGCTCGTGTCCGGAGAGCGCGTCGACGTGCAGCACGTTGTCGGCTCGGGCTACATCGATCTCGTACAGCGCGGTTGGACCCACGAAACTGTAGAGTGGAGCCCGGGCGACATCCGGGTCATGTCGACGAGAGCGGCCGGCGGGGCTCAGCTCGCGCCCGACCTAGAGTTCCGCGGGGTGTTCGCTGTTCTCGTGTTGCGCCAGCATGCCCCCCCGCACCTCCGACCACACGCGACCGTCGCCCACGCCCCCCATTTGTGGCAACACCCGGTCCGACCGCGACCCGGTTTCGTTCGGACTAGCACGAATGGCACGAATTGCCCAGTGGCTTGGCGCCGTGCCGAATGGCGTCGCGCCGAGCCACCGGCGATGTCACGACCGCACCGCTGAGTTCACCAGGGCGCCCTGACCGAGCGGCTATCGTCGGGCTTGTTGGCCTTTCTACAATCCCGGGAACCCACCCCTGCGGCGCTCAGCTTCCTGATCGCAACGACTCAACTCAAGGATCGATGGCACGGCGCCGCATCTCATGCGGGCTCGCACGCCACATTCGGGGCTGGGATCTTAAGCGGGCGCGCTCGAGCCGTCGGGTTGCGTCCGAGGACCAGCTTTACGACCACGGAGTGAACATCATGGACCACAAGCTAAAACCATCCTGTCTTCGCGTCGCACTGTCAGTGATCGCTACCAGCGTATCGGTCATGGCATGCGCCCCCTTGGACGCCCCCGAGCCGCAATCCGGCGAAGGCATGGAGTTTCGTTACATCCTCGCGGGCGACACCGAAATCAACTCACTTCAGTACACGGTCTCTCGGCCCGGCATGGAACAGATCGTCGGAGAGGTTAGCGTTGGTGACTCGCCGCATGTCGGGTTCTATCTGGCCGAGCTCGCCCCGGGAGACGACTACTCCATCTTCATTACGGCGGAGTCGGCAAACGGTCTGGCCGTTTGCGTGGGGCAAGCGGACTTCGAGGTCGGAGCACATGCACAGCGACGGGTGGACGTCATCGTATCCTGCGTGTTGAACGAGCCCCCGGGCGGGGTCGAGGTCGGGGTCGATCTCAATGTCTGCCCTCATCTGACCTCGGTCACAGTGACCCCCTCTGAGCAATGCACCGGAGAGTCGATAGACCTCCACGCCGCGGCGACGGACGTCGATGGAGATCCTCTCAGCTACAGGTGGCAGGTGGACGGTGGGATCATTGGCACCGGTGCAAGCTCCGCCTACGTCTGCTTGCAGCCGGGCACCAAGACGCTCGCGCTCGAAGTCACGGACGGCGCGTGTGCCGACACCTACGCCGCGCCCATTACCTGCGAGGCCTGTCCTGGCGACCCGCTGCCACCTGAGTGCACCGAGTGTCTCGCCGTCAACTGCGTCCCAGAGGTGTTCGGCATCGACGTGCTGGAGCTGTGCCCACCAGACGACTTCGACTGTCGTGCGGTTCTCGACTGCAAGCTCGAAAACGAGTGCATCTCGCCGAGCCTCGGGTCGGTTCCCTGCTACTGTGGCTCGGTCTCGAACGTCACGGAATGTGCCGACCCCAACCACGCACAACAGCCCGACGGTCCGTGCAAGTCCATCATCGAAGCGTCCCTGGGCACAACCCATCGGCCGGACGTGATTGGTTACTTCACCGGTCAGGATACGGGGGCCGGCCGAGCGGCGATCGTGGCGGCTTGTATGGTGAACCTGTGTCCCGAGCAGTGCCTGGCTCCGCGGGACTGACCCGAGGCACCTCGTAGCGTCCAAGCCGACGCGACGAGGCAGCGGCAGCCCGCGACACAACCGGCCACGATGGTGCCCACGGACCGAGGACGAGGCTCGGTCCGTGAGTCGCCCGGACAGCCCAGCGCCCGCGGCCCGACACTCCCGCGCAATGGCGAATGGCGGAATGAGAGTCGCACCTGCGGGATCGTGTGGCGGCGGCCAGAGCTAACCCTTGAGTCGAAGCCAGCGCCAAACTGGCCCCGGCTTCGGCCCGGCCGGCCTCCAGCAAAACTAGCGAGTGGGACCCACCGCGAAACGATCAACCGCGCGGTGAGGCTATCGCGCGCCACCGCCACCTCAGTCAATCCGTTGGCCGCTCTCCCCGCAATCCCGGCTCCGGCGAATGGCCGCGATACACCGAATGGGACGCGCACGATCAGCTTGCCGGTCTCGGACTCCGCTGACCGGTCCATGCTCGCTTGGCAATGGCCGAACTCGACGCGAGTGCCAGCTTCGCGTGGCGCGGTCTAGTTTTGCGGACGCATTGTCTCGTATAGGAGTTTCTGCGCTCGACCGGCATCCGATACGGTCTGCGCTGATGCGTATCGCAATCGGTCTTTTGTGGCTCCTGTTGTTTTCAGCGTGCCGAACCGGGGGCGCCCTCAAGGCGCCATCTGACGGTGGCCCATCGTGGCGAACAGTCGAATCCGAGCACATCGTGATGCACACCGATCTCAGCGAGAAGCAAGCTCGACTGGCCATCGAGCAATTTGAACTGCGCTTCGATCTGCTCGCTTCGCTGCTGTTTGATGGTGCGGATCCACCACTATGGCGAACTCGAGTTGTCGCGTTTCGGCGCCGGGAAGAGCTGCTAAACTTCACCAGCCGCAACACGGGAGCGTTTATCCGCAGCCCTGTCGCCGACGAAGGCCTACCGACGATCGTCATGGCGGGCAAACCCGACGCCCGTGCTTACGGCACCTGGCAACACGAGCTCACCCACGGGTTCTTGGCCGCAGCGATGGGCCCGCTGCCCATTTGGGTCAACGAAGGAATGGCCGAATACTACTCGGCGGCCACCGTCATCAACAATCGAGCGGTTCTTGGCCAGTCTCTGCCCGAATGGGGCTTCGTTCTCGGTACGCAATGGCGAATCGAGCAGTCTGACGGCGGGAACAAGATATTCGTGCCCGTGAGCAAGCTCAGAAAGCCGTCCGAGCTGACGGAGATGTCTCGCTCGGACTTCTACGCCAACGAGACCATCGACAACGAACGCGATGACGACGTCGTGCAAGCGAAGGCGATCAACTACGTATCCGCCTGGACGCTCGTACACATGCTCTTGAACGGACCACCGGAGTATCGCGACCGTTTCGCCAACGTACTGGCCGACGTGGCGGAGGGCATCGACTTCGACGATGCCTTCGAGTCACGCTTTGGGGACATCTCCGACGACGCGTTCGACGAGGCTTTTCTCGACCATGTGCGCCGCAAAGAAACCCAACTGTGGGAGACTGACTTCAAGTTCGAGCGAACGCCTTCGATTCGCGTCGAACCGATGCCGCCGGCCCGCGTGTTGCGCCTATGGGCGCGGCTGGGAGGCTTTCGACGGGAGGAGAACGCGGGCCCCGAGGAACTGCTCGCCAAGGCCCTCGAGGTCAACCCCAAAGACGCCGCAATCCTACGCGATCGCGCTACGTTGTCCTGTCGACAGGGTCGGTGGGAAGCCTGCGAGCAGGGCTTGAATCAAGCCCGCGAAGCGGCACCCGATGATCCCCACACCCTGCGAGCGCTCCTGCTGCTGTACGATGGCGCTCGGGGGCCCTGGTCGGAGGACGAGCGCCGAGGACACCTGGAAAAGCTCGCCCAAGATCTGGAGCAAACGGCCACGAATGGCCGGCACTTCAATGCACTGGCCTGGTATCTCGTGCGTCGCGGCCGGGCTGAGGACGCGCAGCCGCATGGTCGCCGCTCTTTGGAGCTACTCCCCGGATGCTGGGAGTGCCACGACACCTACGCCCTCATCCAAGCGGAGCTCGGCAACATGGACGCTGCCGTGGCGCACCAACGCCGCGCCCTCGCCGGGTTGAACGAGCTTGCGCGTCAGTCCGTCGCGGACGCAATGCTCGAGCGCTACTACGAGTATCGACGCGCGGCCATGCAAGGGGAGGAGGCATCACGCCCAGCGAAGGCCGACGACGAAACAGAGGTTCCGACGGAACCCGATGACTAGATCCGCTTGTTGTCGACCTACCTCACCCACGCGGAGGCGCCGGGCTCCTCACTGGCGAGCCACCGGTCGTGGTGGGCGGGCGACTGACCGGCGGGTCGGACATCCCCGTGGCATGGGGGGTGTAACCGTCGCAGTGGCGTCACGACACGCGACTTTGTGAGAATGTGAAGCGGGTACGCGGTGTGGTCATGGGTAGGTTGCGCGACACACGGCAAGCTCGGCCCTCGCTCGCGTCGCACAAAAGGATGGGCCTGCGCTCTTTGCCGAGCTCGAAGAACCCGGTCTTGAGGTGCCGCGGTTCGTGCGACGGGAGTTCGAAGCGTTCGGGCGCCGCGGGGACCTGCGCCACGGGTTTCTTGTTGTGGGATGCCTTCACTGCGGGCATCGAGTCTTGGTGCCGCTCTCCTGCAAGTCCCGCCAAAGCCGGCGAGAGTCTCCTGGGCACGATTGCTCAGCCGGGTGTTTGCGTTGGACCGGTTGACATGCCCGAGTTGTGGGGGACCGATGAAGGTGCTGGGGGCGGTGCTGGAGCCGGGACGCATTGCGGAGACGCTCGCCGAACGCCAGGAAAACGAAGACGGCAAGTCCGCAATGTATGGTGCACGGGCTGCCGCGCGTCACGAGAACCGGTCGAGGACTCGTCGATGGGGCCGGGTATCGCGGACGAGCCGAGGGCCGCCGGTATCGGTCGAGCAACTCTCGTTGTTTAGGACGGAGCGAGCGGAGGGCTAAGAGCTGGTGCTCTGATGGGGTGGTGAGTTTCGCCGCCGCTTTGGTTGGGATAAGGGATGCGAATGGATTCGTCGCCGATGTCGAGCGATACCGACCATCTTCGCTGGAACCCGACGCTGTTTAGAAGCCGGGTGTCGTCGGCGAGCGCGAAGGAACGTCGGACGCGAGCACATCCGAGCTGCCACGGATCCCACGCCCTCGCTCTTTGTCGTTTCATGCTTCTCAAGCACGCGGGAGCGTCCGCTCAGCCGCCCGATTCCGAACCTGAGCCCGAGCGACATCGCGCCGTCGGCCGCGAGTCGAGCTATCCCGCGCCCGCTCGCGGGCTCGAACGGTCCCCGGCCGAGCCGATGACCCGCTCGCCGCTCCTGCGTGAAACATCCACGCCGTCTGCCGGTCGGACAAGCGGGAGCACGAACGTCAATCTGGCGGCGGTGTGTGCAAGCAGTCGTCGGCATCGCTGTCGACGGCGCACAAGCCCGTGATCTCATCGCATTCCGCGTCCGACGACCACGGACACTCAGCGTACGGCACGGGGATGCCCATGTTCCCGTCCACCTTCGTATGTTCTGTGCTCGACAGCGACTCAACCCAACTCACCGCCGCTTGTTGGTCGAGTTTTTGGTTGACGACGATGACGACATGGCCGGCCCCGTGCAGCGGAGGCAACTGCTCGGCGGTGAGAGAATCGTTGTTGTGCACGATCAGACGGTCGACGAACACCAAACTGCTCAGTTTCGCGAGCGAAAGATCCGGACCCGCCTTGACCACCGTGAGCGCACGCAGCCGCGCAAGCGAGGACAGCGGACCGAGCTCCCGAAACGCTGGAACCTCGTACAACGTCAGCGCGCGCACTTCGGCCAGGCTCGGCAAAGCACCGATGGACTCGACACCGCTTTGGACGATGTTGAGGTGCCCGATCTCCTGCACGTTTTCGAGACCGTCGACCACGCGCAGGTTCGGCAGCTGCGCCAAGCGCAAGTGGCCGATGGACTCGACCCCCGACAAGCCCGCCAGCGAGATGAGTCCCTCGGCGCCCGTGAGCCCAAGGTAATCCAAGCCCCGCACGGATTCGAGGCCACGAAGATCGGTGATTCGCGGGCAATCGACGATCTCCAGGTGTAGCGTCGCGTTCGCGTCTCCGGTGCCAGCGTCGGCTTCGGATTCGGATTCGGATTCGGCTTCGGATTCGGATTCGGATTCGGATTCGGATTCAGCCGCCTGGCGGAAGGCCGGTCCCGCGGTGAGTCCGGATAGACCCTTGAGATCGCGCAAGATCGGGAGATCTGCGATGATGAGACTCCCCGCATCGCGAAGGCGTTCCAAACCGTGGAGCGACTCGAGTGCATCGAGGTCGCGGAACTGGACGCTTCGGTCCACATGATGCAACTGACCGAGCGCCGAGACGTCGGCGAGCTCCGGCAGCCCACTGATCGTCAATCCCCATCCGACTTCTGACAGTTTCTCAAGCCCGTCAAGCGTGGTGAGGCGAGGCGGGGGCTGCCCCCACAGCCCCTCGATGTACAGCCGATTGGATACGCATTCGAGGTCGGCCAGCGGCGCGAGCGTGTGCACATCACCGCCGTGGATTTTGAGGCTGCCCTCGACCACACGACAACCCGCGAGCGCATCGAGCTGGGCTTGGGTCTCTATCAAAATCTCGCCTTGCGCGACCCCGTCGGGGCACACGTGCGAGTCGCCGCGTCCCGCGGCGCGAGTTCGGGCCGCGGCCCCTCCGGCGTAATAGGCCTGACAATCGATCGCGGGCAGTTCGGGGTCGTCCTCGGTACCCGAGCCGGTATCGTCGCCAGTCGCAGCGTCCGGCTCCGGCTCCGTTCCAGTCGCCGAATCGGGTTCAGGCTCCGTTCCGGTCGCCGAGTGAGGCTCGGCCCCCGTCGCCGAGCCTGGCTCTGCTCCAGTCGCCGACTCGGGGTGCGTGTCGCCACCGCCACCGGGAACGAGACTCGACTCGTCGGGCTCGCCGCCGGGGTCCGGCTCTCCAGCTCCGGTCGGGTCGGTTGTCGTTGCCGCGGCCGCCGACGCCCCGGTGTCCGCGCCGACCCCATCGCCGGCGCGCCCGACATCAAGCCGCCCGGCCGAGCACGTGCTCGCCAGCGTGGCGCCCACGAGGAGCGCACCGAGCGTCGCGTGCGCGCTGATTGTACTGCCGCCGTTGTGCCGCACTGCGAGGAAGCCTCCAATATCTTGGACCCCAAGACGACCCCAGGTTCCGAGAGGCATCCAGCGGTGCCGCCGCGATGCGCGCGAGTCGGTCCGCCGCACCGTCAGCGAGCAACCAGTCGGTCGCCGCCGGCCCATTCGCTGGCACCGGATGGCAATACGCCGACTTGCGGGTCGGGCCGGCTACACCGGAGCCGGTCATCGACTCCCCCGCCGTCCCGCGTCGCCGCGGATCGTGCAATCGAGCAGAAGCCCCGCCCAGCTCGCGCCACTCGACGAGTCGCCCCCTGTTCCTATGGGAAGCGGTATCCCAAATGGATGGTGGGAAAGACAAGCACCCCCGAGCCTTTCTCAAGGGTGTCGCCCCCCAAAGCCACCTCGCGACCTCCGAACTTGTAGCCGAGGCCGACCCACGGAGCCGCGTAAAACCCCCGGAAGATGTCGAACTGGTAGCCGATCCGAGCCGACACATCGTACTCATGGTGTGATGCGGACAACGAAGTGTCATTGTGCACGGTCTCGACCCGAGCCCGTCCGGCTGAAATGCCCACAAACGGACCATCACCGCCGCCAAACAAGCGATAGTCGAGTTTGGCTCCGAAGCCCGCAAATCGGGTGGTGAACTCATCGTTCTTCGTGAGAAATCCAGGCATCTCCATCCCGAACACCCCCAAGTCCGCGCGAAAATGATGCCAGCGGATCCCTGCGTGCAAGGAGAAGCCCTTGGCAGCGAAGGCCAACGGATCCACCTCGAAGTCAAGGTGCGGCGCAAGCCTCTCGTTCCAACGCGTGACAGGCTGCGTTCCGACGAAATGTGGCGAATCGTCTCGAGGCTGCGAGATAGCGGCCGGGGCCGGCGCCTCGGGCACCGCCAACTCGTCCGCCTGAGCGGGCTGAGCATGGACCAAGGCGGTCATTGCCAGTGCGCTGATGGCAACAGCGTAACTGTAGCGAGATATCGATCGTGACAAACTCTGATAGGTCTCGTTCATGATGTTCTCCGAGGCACAGCCGGTTCGGGCTTCGTCGCGTTGGCCTATCCAAGCGACGAGGCCAATCTACGCCGGCCCGGGCGTGGACCCGTGACCCCTCCCGCCAAAGCGGGTGACCGCTCAAGCCAGGCGGAACCGTTTGTGGTCGCAGATCGACCGCCAACGAGACCACCGCCAACGCAACATCATCGACCCGCTCGGCGGAGGATCGAGCGTTACGATACGCTCACCAACCCCGTCGCAAGCGGGGACTTCCAGCGTCCCGAGAGTCCCCAATCCCCGACATCGTCACCGAAAGTCGCCCAGTGTGATGGTTGGTCAGAGTGTGGCCCACGCGACGGTCGTTCCAGTGAACATTTCGATCCCCTACCTTGCTCGTTTCTCGCTTGAGAAAGAACAGTTGCGGAAGTTGCCCAAACCAGGCTTCGAGCTGATCGCGGCAACTCACGACGAGGCCTCGCCCGCGAACCGGTCAATGTGGCATGCCGTGACGCGTGTCCTTCGGCCGCCCAAACCACTCGTCGAGCGTGATCTCGGGTTCTCCACAGCCCGACATCGCGGCGCGCAGATCCGACTCGCGTTCGACCGTGCCTTCGGCGAGCTCGACCGGGTCACCGAGCCGCGCCCGCGTCTTCGCCACGCTGCGAGTGAGCACCCGAACGCGATGGCCACGGTCGAGGAGACGGCCCACGACTGGCTGCCCCAGCATCCCCGTGCCGCCCAGTGCCAAGATGTGACGATTCATGGCCCTGCCGCCGCCTCGCCCTGCATTGCGCTGACGCTAGCGGAGGTCGGCGGTCGACGGACCCGAGTTGTTTTCGCGGACCGGCGTCGACGTTCTCCGCGTGGGCGCCCCACGTGCCCACGAACCATCACCTCACGTCCGCCCCCGACGGGCCCGAACGCTCACCGGTCAACGCTGCGACGCGCCGGCCCGCGAAAACCCCGGGAGACCGCTAGCACGCGCAGGGTTTGCCGTTGTCTCGCTTTTGCACATCCACGATGCCCCCGCGCCCGTCCAATTCCACGTGGCAACAGTCCACGATCAACTCGCGGAGTCGAGCCCGACCGCGTTGCACTCGCGACTTGAGCCCGGATGGCGACAGACCGAGACGGCGAGCCGCCTCGGCTTGCGAGAGTTGGCCCAGATCAGTCAGCTCGATGGCCTCGCGCTGTGCCTTGGGCAACTCGGCGAGGAACGGCCGCAAGGCACACAGCAACGAGGTCTTCTCCGGCTCGCTCTCGACACCGGCCAAGGCGTGCTCACTCGCATCGGCCTCGGCGGCGGCCTCGAGAGCGCCGGCTTGCTGGGCTTTTTCAAGGGTCCCTCGGCGGCGGGTCTTCCTGCGCGCACGGTCAATGATCGCGTTGCGAGTGATCCGAAACACCCAACCACCGATGTGCTCAACTTCGGTCTCGCGCAGCTTGCTGCGCTGGATCTGGCAAAACACCTCTTGAATGAGGTCTTGGACCTCGTCCGGGTCGGACACGTGCTTGCGCGCGAAGGCTCGCAGGGCGCCGTGAAACTCCCGCCAGATCGCGACCACGTCCAAACGGTCGGCAGAGGGGGTCATGGGCGAGTCGTCGGCTGGGCGCATGGGCATCCTCCGAGGAAGACGGAACGAACACACAATGGACGCACCAATTCTATGGCGATCTTGGGCGCCGGCCCAACTCGCCCCCTTCGCGCGAAGCGCGTTGGGTGCCGACCAGCCCCCACACCAACAAACCCGCCTGCGCGGCCGCGAACAAGACGTACGACCCGGCCGTGAGGCTCCAAAGCGCGAGACTGGGACCCAGCGCCGCGCCGATGTCGGTCCAAGCGCCTAGCCGAGCCAGAGACGACACCCGGCGATCGCCGTGGAGAGGCAACACGATACCGAGTAGAGCAAAACCGGCGGCCGAGAGCATCGCGGCGCAGAGCCAAAGCAGTGGAAGGGTGGCCACCGGCACCGCCGCGACGACCACGGCCATGGCCTGCAGACCCAAGCCCCAGCGTAAGACTCGCTGGGGCGGCGCTCGCCTCCACCTCAGGCCCGCGAGCAGGCTCACCGTGACCGACAACAAGCGCTTGGCGACCAACGCCCCGCCCCCGACCCACAACGCGGTGCGGTACGTACCGTGAGCCGCGACCAACGGAGCCACGCTCGCGCTGAGCCCTCCGACACTCAAAGCGCTTGCGAAGCCGAGCCAATCGCGGCCCGTCGGCACGACCAGCGAGCGCAACGCCGGCGCCGGCTCAGCCGGACCGCGTGGATCGCCGGCGAAGCGCAAGTCACCAGCGACCCAACCAAGCCCCACCAGGCTCAAGCCGCCCAACAGTACAAACACGGCCCGCGGCCCGACAGCGAAGACGATGGGCCCGGCCACGACAAGAGCCGCGCTCGGTCCGATCTCCCGCAGCGCCGACGCCATCGCCAAGCGTCGTCCGGCGCGTTGGTCTGCCTGCGTCGCGGCCACAATCATGGAAAGCTTGAGCGTGGCGAAGCAGCACCCCCACGCCACCCGGGCGACAAGCAATGCCGCAAGTCCGCTGCCCCACCCGAGCGCGAGCGTCGACAACCCCGAGGTGATCACCGCCCACGGAGCGAGCCGGACCAGTCCCGCTCCCGTCGCGTGGCGCCCGAACACCGCGTAGAGCAGCGGACGAACCAGGCGGTTGACCCCCAACAGCAGGCCGACCCCCGCCAGCGTCAGCCCGAACGCCTCGGCGTGCAACGGAAGCAGGAGATAGGCAACGGCGTCGCCGGTCGCGGCCAACGACAACGCCGATGCGATGCGAGTGGAGCGTTGCATAGCGTGCTGACGCCGAACCGAGAGGGGCCCAGCTTGGACCTAGCAACAGCCGGCCACGGTCTGCCCGCCACCGGTTCCGCAGACCCCGGTTTGCGGCAACACGAGCTCGACTCGATCCGCCGCTTCAATGTCGCCATCGATCGCTGCGACCACGGAGCGAGCCTGCTCGTAGCCGGTGGCCATCAAAAACGTCGGAGCTCGACCGTAGCTTTTGGCCCCGATGACGTACACGTCGGGCTCTTGCGGGTGACGTAGCTCCCGCCACCCGTGGGGTTTGACATCACCACAGCTGTGTTCATTGGGGTCGATATGTGGCGCAAGCTGTGGCGTCGATTCCAAGATCGGATCAAACTCCAGTCTGAGTTCTCGCAATGGCTCAAGTTGGGGGCGCTGGCCCGTAGACGCGATGATCTCGTCTACGACCGCCCGACGACCATCCTCAGCGATGATCTCCACCCGCCCGTTCGGCGCTAGTGCAAGACGCTGAATACGAAACGAACGCAATTGCGACAGGTGCTGAGCCGCCAGCGCGTCCGCGACGGCGTTGCCCAAGGCCCCGCGTGCGGGCAGCTGATCGTTTTCCCGCGGCTGCAGCTGAGACGCCCGATCCCCCCGCAACACCCACAACACCTCGGTATTGCCGGGCTCTTGCGCCAAGGTGAGCAGGTTGAGCAGGACGTTCGCGGCCGTGTGCCCGCCCCCCACGACGGCCGTGCGGCGGCCCACGTACCGCTTTTTGGCCGTCCCCAGCACGTCGGGGCTTCCGTAGTGGATCCGGCCGCGAAACTCGGCCTCCCCCAAGGCGGGCAGGCCGTTAGCACCCAGCGGGTTGTGGTTTTGCCACACGCCGGAAGCGTCGATGAGCGCGCCGGCCTCCCAGTCTCGGACGTCCGCTCCTCGCCGCAGGCGGACCAGGAGCTTCGCGGCTTGTCGCCCCGAGCCTTTGACCTTGTCGAATCCTTGCAAGCTGGCCTGCACGAATTCCGTGCCCGTGTGGATCCGCTCCCGCAGACGGGGATGCTCAGCCAACGGCCTCAGGTAGCGTTGCACGAACTCGTGACCGAGGGGGATCTCCTCTGGATCGGGGCGACGCCAGCCGCCTGGCTCGAGCAACGCTGAACAAGCGTCGTCAATCAGGTAGCGCCACGGCGAAAACAACCGGATATGGCCCCAGTCGACGATGTTGCGACCCACCTCGTCACCCCGCTCGAACACCTGAACGTTCAGGCCACGGGCCAATGCCTGAGCGGCCGCGGCGAGGCCCACCGGGCCCGCACCGATCACAATCACCATGGGATCCGCCATGGCTAGCTGCACCCGCATTGACCCGGTGCGACGTCCTGTTCGCTACGAGAGCCACAGCACTCCGCCTTGTCCGAGGGCCCGCAGCAAGTGGCGAGTCGCTCGGGGCCGCAGCACGATGCCGCCTTTGGCGTGTCGGCTTGAGAGGCGTCGGCTTGCGAGGCGTCGGCTGGCGGGGCGTCGGCTTGAGGGCTGGATTGTGGGTTGGGTTGGGTGTGTCCGGTTCGCATGGATCTGTCCTCCACCCGAGAAGACGCCACTCGATCCGGATGGACGCAGCGAGTCAGGCGATGTCACGGGACGCGGGCGCGCTGGCACCGGCCTCGCCCCCTCGCGCCCGGGTGACTGGCGACCGCGCGCGACGACGCCACTGGGGTCGCCACCCGTCCGCACCGAGCCATGCGGAGAACCCGAGCTTGGGCGTGATACGGCAGGAAGCGGGCGGGATGCACCGCTACCTGTCGAAACTCCGGCTTTCTGCGAAGGGCGCTTCGATTTCGCTTTCTCACGCGGGCGCGTTCGGAACGACGCCGTCGAATGCGCGAGTTTGCCTTCGCAACTACGCAATCATCGAAAGTCGTCGATGAGTACGCAACGATTTGTGGGATCGCACTCAAGACGGCGATGGCCCGACTCAAGACCGATGAGCGCTAGGTTTTAGAGTTCCGCTACCTGGCACAACGCGAACCCCAGGAGATCGCAGCCGTGCTTGGTGTCTCATCGGCGGTCGTCCGCCAACGACTACGGAGAGCACTGCGCGCTCTCCGTGACAATATCGATATTCAGCCCAAGCCGGTTCGCGGATTCTTTGTATTCGGTAGTTGGGCTAAGGGGTGGTCGGTCACGTCTGCTGCCCTATTTGGAATTTCTGTGGTCTATGCAGCCTCAACCTCTTGCGTGGGAACGAGGTTCGCTCCCCGAGCAGAGGGCGCCAAGAGTGTTCAGTCCACGCGAGAACCGCCCTCGTCGGGCATAGTAAGATACTCACCAACCGCGCACCCGACCACAGGCCGCAACTCGAAGACCCGAGGTCGCCTCATTGCGCTTGGCGGGGATCTCGAAGGACTGCTCGAGGATCTTCGCGAGAATCCTCACGCCGTCGATCGGCTGCGACTTTGGTGTCGGAGCGAGGGCGCCGCTGATGATCAAGCCCTCGCTAGCTTTGCGTTAGCGATCAACGACGGCGTAATCAGTCCCGGGGAGATCGCGACACGATTGATACCGCAGCTGCGGGCCTACTCAAGACAAGCCCCGCCCAAACCTTCGCATTGAACCGCCCCGCCCCGGGTTTCTGGGAGACCAAAAATCAAGGAAACTCAAAACAGTGGCAAGGTACTAAAAAAAATTCGTGACCGGGCGCCTAAGAAGCACGTATTTCGATGTCGTCACGTACAGCGACACGTTGCAGTGATCGGTAGCGGCGCTGCCCGATTGGCCAATTTCCGAGGTTTCAACAATTATAAGATCGAAGCTCGTAGATTTGCACACTTCGATGGCTTCTTGAATGTGCTTGCTCAGGGCGAGGTGGGAGGGGCGCGTCGCCAGCGAGCGCATGTAGACCCGCGGGTTGTCGATCGCGTTCATCCGGATGCGCTCGCCCAACAGCGCCCCGCCGGTTTCGCGCTAGGACGGATCGATCGAGATGATCGCCAGGTGTTTGTCCGTGAAGTCCAACAAAAACCGGCGCATCAGCTCGTCGACCAGGCTCGACTTGCCGGATCCACCCGTACCGGTCACGCCGAGCACTGGCACGGGGGGGCGTCGACGGCCCGTCGCAGTTGTGGGGCGAGCTCGGCGAACCAGTCGGGGTCGTTTCCCGCGGCGGAGATGAGCTTGGCGAGGACGCTTGGGCCTTCGTCGCGCAAGTCGGCCGGGCGGCTGGCATGGAACGGATCGGTCGCGGCCGGGTGGCAGCGCGCGAGCAGGTCGTCGATCGTGCCCTGTAGCCCCTTCGTTTAGAAGGCGCGCGTGGGCACCCGTCGTGGCGACTGCCTGAGCGCAGAGATGGCACCCGGTCTGACCGCCGTCGACTCGCGGCTGGGCTTTGGCGGTTCGCGATCGGTCCGCTGGGGCGGGACCCGGCCATCGCCACAGCGTGCTCATCGCGAGGGCGGGTTTTTTTGCCCCGATCGCTGCGCTGCAGCGAAGGTCGACCAACGCGTGCGGTCACCATCGTCGCTCGGTTGGAGGCAGTGCCACGGCTCTTCGAGAGACTCCGCGTCATCGGCGACGCTAAACGCGGTGCAAACCACGACCGGTGGATCCTCGTCAGTCACATCCACGCAGTCTTCGTTGAACTCGCACGAGTCGAGGTCGGTGGGACACTTGAACGCCGCCAGCAGGGCCGCGTTGTTGCTTACTCCTCGGCAGTCTTGCCCGTTGCAGTCCGCTGCGGTGTGGCAATAGGCCGGGACGCACGTCGCAACCGATAGCCACGGATGTGCCTCGCTAAACGGGCACACGCAGACGTGGCCTTGTTCTCGGCAGTCTGCGGTGCGACTGCAGAAGTACGCGCACGAGCAGTCGCTATGACACAGACCGTTCGGTCCCTCGGTGCAGTCCGCATCGGTTTCGCATTCCAAGTCGTCGCCGGTTTGATCGCAGCGCCGCGCCGTTTCGAGCCAGGACAAATCACACGCTTGGCCGTCGCCGGTACGCCTTACGCGTCCGTTGCTGCACCATTGCAGACCGGTGTTCGCCAGCGCCTGTGGATCGCGGCAGGTGGCGTCGTTGTCCTCGTTGCCCGCGGTCGCGCTGGCGTCCGACAACGTGTCGGTGGAGCTCGGGGTCGGGTTTGGCTCCGAGCTGGTGTCTCCCGTCTGGTTCGATGCGGTGGAGCCGGCCGGATCGGCGAGTTTGTCCGTGCAGGCGGTGGCGTGCGCCAGCGTCGCGACCAGCAGCGCCAGCGACCAAGCCGCCGCGCGATTCCGACGACCAGCCGCCGTCTCGGCGCGGCGGCGGGAGGTAGCGAAACGTGCGGCTCGAATCACAGCAACCTTGGAGCAAAGGAACGGGGCATCGAAGCATCGAGTGGCGAGCTCGTGGCGTCACTCGACTCGGACGATGAGGGGCATTCAGACAAACTCGCACGCCAGGTGGAAGCCTTGTCGGCCGCGCCGTGGGCTCGATTGCCCATAAGAAGCATGATACGACAACGAGCGAGGGCGCGGAATCCGCAGAGGCTCGGATGTGCTCGCGTCCGACGTTCCGTCGCGCTCGTCGGCGGCACTTGGCTCCTCAACAGCCTCGGGCGCCAGCGAAGATGATCGTTATCGCTCGACATCGGCGACGAATCCATTCTCATCCCTGGTCCCAACCAAAGCGGCGGCGAAGCTCTTTGGGTCAGTTGCCACGCCCGGCCGCGGGGCATCGCGTGGGAATCGTCGGCTACGGGCAAATCGGTCGCCGACTGGCCAGCTGGCTCGCCGGACTGGGGCTTCGTGTCGACATCTGTGACCCGCCGTTGGCCGCGACCGACCCCTCGTCCGACGCGGGGTGGCTCCCCCTCACGACGTTGTTGGAGCGCTGCAACATCCTGACCCTGCACACCCCTTTGGTGCCGGGGCCGACGCGAGAAGGGGGCACCCGCCACCTGATCGACGGCGCCGCGTTGCAGCGATGGTCGGCGCGCGCCGGCTTGATCATCAACACCAGTCGCGGAGAAGTGGTCGACCAAGCGGCCGTGCTCGCAACCACAGACAATCGAGCGAACTGGTGTGTACCCAACTGCAGCTCGAGGAGGCGGAGCGGAGAGCCGTCGCGGCCTCCGACGCCTAGAGCCTGTTTTTAGCCACGATGAGTCATGAGCTTCGCACGCCGATGCACGGGGTACTCGGCGTCAACCACCTGCTGGCCGACAGCGATCTCAGCGAGGATCAACGGGAGCTTGTGGCCACATTGCAGGAGTCCGATGAAAACCTCTTGCATCTGATAAGCGATATCCTCGACCTGTCGAAGCTAGACGCGGGCCGAGTTGAGCTCGACCCGGTCACGTTCTCCCCTCGAGAACTCCTTGATCTCGCGATGAAGCCACTGCAGGTACTGATGACCCACGGGCGCCTCTGTTGGCACGCCGACGACGGCGGCGACGAGTGGCTTGAGGCGGACGCGCATCGCATTCGCCAGGTACTGAACAACCTCGTCGGCAACGCCATCAAGTTCACGCAGCACGGTGAGGTTACCGTTTGCGCAAAGACGGTGGAATCGGCGAGCGGGCTCCATCTGCAGTTCGAGGTGCGAGATACCGGCATCGGCATCCCCCCCGACAAGCTCGACACGATCTTCGAGGCGTTTGGTCAGGCCTCGCCCGCCACGGTACGGCAGTACGGAGGGACCGGGCTGGGGCTCGCGATCTGTGCGCCGCTGGTCGAGCGAATGGGCGGCAAGATTGACGTCGAGAGCGAGCTCGGCCACGGCAGTCGGTTTCGGTTCACTGTCGCTGTCGAACGCGCGACGAGAGTCGAACCGCGCGTGAACGCGGCGGTCGACCCCGATTCCCTGCCCCGACTCCACGTCCTGGTCGTCGAAGACAACAAGGTCAGCCAGATGCTGATCCGCAGGCTCTTGGAACGTGACCACCAGCGCGTCACGTTTGCCGGCACCGGCCAACAAGCGCTCGCCATCGCACACGACCAGCGCTTCGATCTCATCTTGATGGATCTGGGGCTCCCGGACATCAGCGGCTTGGAGGTCAACCGCGAGATGCGTACCCACGACGCCGCAACACCGATCGTAGCGTTGACCGGCGAGGCACGGCGGCCAAGCAAGCGGGAACTCACGGAGTTGGGCCTGACCGGATGGCTGACCAACCCGCTCGATCCGGAACGACTGAGGCGCACGTTGCTATGGTCGGGCTCCGCCGATGCAGCGAACGATCCGCCAGCGAGGAGCACCCCACGCGAAGGAAACGAGCCCTCCTCCTCTGGCTCGCTGGGCGGGGTGTAGGCATCGCCGCTCGCGGACGCCGGTCTGGGCGGCGCCGACTGGCGTGAACCGGCGTGGCTCATGGCGACCGGCGGCCTGCGACGGATCCACGAGCTTGAGGACACGCCGCGAGATGTTGGCCATCGTGAACGAAGGATGGGCGGGCAGCTCCAGTCGGAGTGGCCCGCCGTCACGCCGGCTGAGGTGGCCTAGTTCTTCGGTTTCGCGGGCCGACCAACCTCGGCGATATCCACAGCAACGTTCGCGCGAGCGTCCCCAGGCTTCGGAATGTACGTGATCTCCGTGATCTTATCGAGGGTCGCTGGCATGCGAACGGCGACATAGGTTGAGAGGTTGTCGAGGACGTCGGTGTATGCCGGGGCTTCGACGGTTTGCCCGCTCTTGGTGACAAATCGTACGCGCTCGTCAGAGTTGGCGCGCTCGTCGGTCATATAGCCGGGGATCGCCCTCCACTTCACCGTGCCATCCTGGTTCGCTACGCGGATCAGCATCGTATCCTCGTCGCCGAAGGGGCTGCGGAACGTCTCAACCTCGCCGTCCCACAAGGCATTCCACGTGTGTAGCGTTGTCCACTGCGGGTCACAGTAGCCCATGTAGTCCACGAACCGCTTGTCGTACACCTTGTGCGTTGCGGCCAGGTAGCCATCGACAACACCGTAGCCCCAGTTGTCTGGCTCGAGCTCCCCG
>QKPP01000243.1:0-50073 GCA_006508105.1 Myxococcales bacterium FL481
CTTGCGAGCCCCCACAATTGCGGTGCGAAACGACCACCCCTCCAACACCAACCCCAGGCACAAAATGCCCACGGCCCACTCGGGCGCGGTGACCGGCTGAGGGTCTTGCAGCTTGTGAACGCCCTCGTAGATCGCGAACACCGATCCGAACAAGAACAGCACGAGCGCGACCACGAACGACCAAAAGAAGCGCTCGCGACCGTAGCCGAACGGATGCAATCGGGTGGCATCACGCTTGGCGGCCACGCCTCCCCACAGCAACAGCGCTTGATTCCCACTGTCGGCCACCGAGTGCACCCCCTCGGCGAGCATCGAGGCCGCACCGGTCATGAAGAACCCGAAGAACTTGGCGAGCGCAATGCCGAAGTTGGCGACCATCGCCGCGAGGACGGCGCTGCGGTTATCGGTGTCCATGCGTCAGCGCTTACCCGTTCCCCCGCGGCTTGCCAAGCGGCCCCGGCGCTGAACCACAGTTCTCGCTTTGGCCGACGATCGCGGGGTTCTATAGTGGCGGACGTGGAGCGACACGCGCATCGGCACGGTGGCTACGAGCGACTGGCCTGGCTCACCGTCGCCTTCACCGTCTTGGTGATCTTGTTCGGCGCGTGGGTGCGCATCACGGGCTCCGGAGCCGGCTGCGGCCAACACTGGCCCACTTGTCATGGCGAAATCATCCCCCGTACCGACTCGATGCAAACCGTCATCGAGTTCACGCACCGTCTCACCAGCGGCGTGGATGGATTGCTCGCGTTGGCCCTGCCGATTCTCGCGTGGCGACTGTTTCCCCGCGGCCACGCGACGCGTCGCTTCGCGGTGATCTCGTTCGCGCTGCTGATCGTCGAGGCCCTCCTCGGCGCTGGATTGGTGGTGTTCGAACTCGTCGAGCACGACGCTTCGTGGGCCCGCCTGATCGTGATGCCGGTGCACCTGACCAACACCTTGCTGCTCCTGGGCGCCATGGTGCTGACGGCGTGGACGAGCGGAGGCCATCCCCCGCCGCGCTGGCGAGGGCCCGCAGGACGGATCGCACTCGTCGGCCTGGTGACGACGATGGTCGTCTCCCAACTGGGGGCCATCACGGCGCTCGGCGACACCGTGTTTCCCGTTCTCGACGCGGGACTGGGCGCCCGGCTGGCGGACGTGCACCGCGACTCCTCCCATTTGCTCGAACGCGTTCGCCTGGTCCACCCGGTGATCGCCACGGCCGCCGCACTGTATCTGTTCTACCTCCCGGCGCTTCTCGACCGCGTGGGAGCGAGTGCCGTCGGGCCCTGGGGAACGGCCGTCAGCGTGACTGTCGGTGTCCAGCTCATCGCCGGCCTGGTCAACATCCTGCTCTCCGCCCCAGGCTGGATGCAGCTGGTCCACCTCGCCCTCGCGGATGGGCTGTGGATCGCACTGCTGCTGCTGGCCGCCCGGGCCACGCAACCCGAGTCGACCGCGCGCCCGTCCGCGGCCGCCTAGCGGGCACCCGCACCACCGCCCCCCAACGGCCGACCGACCGCGCTACCAGTCCGCCCGGTATCGCAGCAGGTGTTCGCGCAAGTGCTGATACACGGCCGTCGTCGCCACCACATCGCCCGCGTTGTACTCGGCGATGGTGGTGATATCCCCCCGTGCGTACGTGGGCGCCACCATCGACCCGTCCATCTCGCCCTTGGGCGAGGCGTACCCCAACGCCCAACACAGTACGTCGAGTGACGCGGGCCCCAGACCGCGCCCGCCCGGTTGCAGCACGCGGTACAAATCGAGATGGGGGCGCAACGCGTAGGGGTTGGACAGCAAATCCACCCGCGCGGCGATCTTGTGCACCAAGCTGCGCGCGACCAAAAACGGGACGTCGAACCCCCGCCCATTGAAGCTCACCACGAGCTCAGCGCGCTGGGCCAACAGCCAAAAGCAGCGCAACAGCTCCGGCTCCGACATGGGTCGCATCCACCCGGGAAACGCCTCCACGTCCGCCCCCGGAGGCGGCACCACGAGCACCGTCGGCTGGCAGTCGGCCACCGGGCCCTCGCCTTCTCCGACCGCCACGGACACCACCTTACCGAACAACGGCGACAGGCTCATCACCTTGGTCTCATCCCCATCATTGCGCTCGGCATGCTTCGACACCGCCTGGGCGATCGTCGGCGGGACCCGACGTAGATCCGTGTTGGGCACCGTCTCGATGTCGAACACCAAGGTGCGAAACGCCAGCCCTTCGATGCGGTCGTAACCCTCTCCTAGTACCGCCGTGCGATCGTAGTCGTCGTCCACGGTCGTGGGACGGATGCGCGTGATCCGAAGCTGCAACGCCCCTCGGTACGAACGCGCCTCGAAGCGCAGTTTGACCACCTCGCCGACGGTGACGTCATCCAGCTCCGCCAAGGCCTTGGGGGTGTCCGCCCAAACCTTGGCCCCCACGCGGGCGCTCGCGTCAGAAAGCTCGACGTCGGCAAAGGGACGGCCGTCTTTGGTCTGACCCGCTCGGACGCGACCCAGATACGCGAAGGCCGTAAACAACCCCTCGTCGCCCGGAGACAAGTCCGCGAGGCGCTCGATGTGACGTTGGGGAGGCGCATTCGTCATCCGGCGATGGTGCCACGCCGAGGCCGGCCCGCGACGACCGGCGGCCGCGGCCTGCGGCCCACGCCCCCGACCCGGCGCGATCACCCGGCGCTCGGGCCCGAGAAGCGACCCGCCGGGACCCCCCCACCGCTGACCGCAGCTGGTATGATCCGCGCGCACGCATGGGTTTGTTCGACGTCCACGCCCATCTTACCCACCCACGGTTCGATGCGGACCGTGACGACGTCCTCACCCGGGCCACCGCCGCGGGCGTGACGTCGATCATCTGCAACGGACTCAACCCGCGGGACAACGCGGCGGTGATGGAACTCGCCTCCCGATGGCCGCTGGTCAAGCCGGCCGTCGGCCTGTATCCGGTCGACGCGGTACTCACCGAGATGCTCGCCCTTGGCGTGGAGTACCCACATCGCGGCCCGGTGGCGAGCGCCAGTGAAGGTGTCGCCTCTGTCCGGCGCTGGATCGATCAGGCGTTCGCCGTCGGTGAGATCGGGCTCGACGGGTACTGGGTGCCCGAGTCGCTCTGGGAGCGGCAAGAGCAGGTGTTCGTCGAACTGGTGCAACTCGCCATGGCGCACGACAAGCCCGTCATCATCCACACCCGGAAACGCGAGGCTCGGGCGTTCGATCTTCTGCGCGATCTCGGGGCGACTCGCGTGGACTGGCATTGCTTCGGGGGCAAGGTCAAGCTGGCGCGGAAAATTGCAGACCACGGCCACTATCTCTCGATTCCCGCTAACGTGGCCCGCAGCCAGAGCTTTCGCCGCATGATCGAAACCCTGCCGCGCGAACGCTTGTTGCTCGAGACGGACTGTCCATACCTCTCGCCCGCGCCAGGGACCCGCAACGAGCCAGCCAACGTCGCGGGGACCGGCGAGTTCGCGGCGCGCAGCTGGGGCCTCTCGCTGCAAGCCGCCCACGAGCAGTTCTCGCGCAACTTCAGCGCATTGTTCGGCTGCGCGCCGTAGGCCGTGGTGTCCGGCAACCGCCGCCATCCGATCCCGCGGTTGGATGCCACACCCTCGCGAGAGCTCGCCGCCGCCCCGTGCGGAGCCCGTCGACGCGTTTCGAGCCCCGCCCTCGCTCGCCGACAATGCCGGGCGATGGCACGCTCGCATGCCTCCGCTTCGCTCCAGTTTCCGCCCCACAAAGCTGCTACGCTAGCCTCCATGGCCGGACTGCGGGTCATGGTCTTCGACCGCACATGCACGGGCCGCAAAACGCCAGTCGGGCTCTCCCACGCCTGGCGGCTGGGTGCGCTTTTGTACGGCGGTCTGCGGCGTCTCGACGCCTGGCTCGGCGCGGCCGACTGGCCCCAAGCGTTGCGCTGGCTGGCCGACACCGGCTCGGGCCCGATCGATCAGATTCAGTACTGGGGTCACGGCCACTTCGGCCAAGTCCGTCTCGGCGACGATCGGCTCGACCTGGCTTCGTTTGATCCCGACCACGTCTGGGCCTCCGACCTGCGGCGAATCAGCGCCCGGTTGCACGCACACAGCCTCGTGTGGTTTCGCACCTGCGAGACGTTCGGCAGCGCGAAGGGCCACGCCTTCGCCCGGGCCGCGGCCGACACGTTCGGCTGTCGCGTGGCGGGTCACACCCATCGCATCGGCTCGGTCCAAAGCGGACTGCACTGCCTCGCGCCGGGCCAAACGCCGCGTTGGTCGACAGGCGAGGGGATCGTGACCCATCGCGACGGCCGGGCCTCGGCCTTGGGGTCGCGGGTGTGGTACGCGAACACCATCACGTGCCTGCACGGCACGATTCCACCGGACCGTGGGTGATGCCTTCTCGCCGACGTGGCGACCGTGGCGTTTCGCCATTCGCCGGGTGCTCGCCGGCGCACTGGTGTTGGTCGTGGTGTTCGTGACGATCGCGATTGTCGGCGAAGTCCTCATCGACCCCGCCGTCGGTGAGCTCGGTCCTCTGGCGGAGATGGCCGCGCTGGACGAACGCCGGCGACAACTCGACCTCGACCGGCCGTTGCGGGCGCGCGTCGTAGACCAGCTCGCCGCAGCCGCGACATTCGAGTGGGGCACGAGTATCGTCCATCGCCGACCGGTGACGGACGTGCTGTGGTCCGGTCTCGGGCCCACGTTGGCGTATGCGGTGCCGGGTTTTTGCTTGGCGACGGTCGCGGGGGCAGCCACCGCGGCCACCCAACTCGACGCCCCCGCGACCCGCCGCGCCGCCGCCCTCAACCTGGCCGCGGCGACGCTACTGGGCATGTCCAGCCTCGTGCTGGTGGTCCTCGTCCACGATCTGTTCGCCACGCGACTGGGTTGGTTCCCGGCGCTGGGCTGGCCGCTCACGCCCGGGTCCCACCTTGTCGGCCTCGGCCACCTCCTGTTGCCGATTTTGGTGTGGGCCCTGCTCCAGTGGGGAGCGGACTACCGGATGTATCGCGCCATCTTCATCGCGGAGGCCCGCCAACCGCACTACATGTATATGGCGGCCCGAGGCCTGCCCCGATCTCGCATTCGTCGACACCTGCTGCGCGGCTGCGCCGGAACCGTGGTCGCCCGCGTCGTCCAGCGCCTGCCTCACCTGCTCGTCGGCAGTGTCGTCATCGAAGACGTATTCAATGTGCCCGGTCTCGGTGACGCGGTCATCGTCGCCGCGCGTGCCAACGACCGGGCGCTTCTTCAGGGAGTCGCGGTGCTCTCGGCCGCGGCCACGGTCGTGGTGCAAACCGGTGGCGACGTGCTCGCGCGTTGGCTCGACCCTCGCCTGCGGCTGGAGTAAGCATTCGATGCACCCCGAGGCAGCGGCCACCCGGATCCCCCTATCGCCATGGCGGCGCCCGACGATGTGGATCGCCGGCGCGGTCCTCTTGCTCGCGTTGGTGACCGCCGGACTCGGCCACTGGGACCTCATCGCGTCCGCTCACGCCGACTTGGCGGGCCCGTCGTTCGCTGCCCCAGACCGAGTCCATCCGCTGGGCACCGACGCGGTCGGGCGCGACGTCTGGTTGAGGACGTTGCGCGCCGCCGAGCCCTCCGTTTGCACCGGCGGACTCGCAGCGATGCTCGCGTTGGCGGTTGGCACGTGGGCCGGAGCTTGGGCGGGATTCGCGGGGGGGACGGTCGAGCGCATTACCTTGGCCCTCGCACAAATCGTCGCGGCCGTCCCCCCGCTGATCGTCATCATTGGGCTCGTGGCACTGCTCGGCCCAGGTTTGGTGTCCGGCGCATGCGGCATCGCAGCGGTGCAGTGGGTCGCGGTGTACCGCGTCATCCGAGCCGAGAGTCAGCGCCTCGCGGCGGAGGGGTTTGTCGTGGCCTCCGAGGCGATGGGCGCCAGCGTCTGGTGGAGGATCCGCCACCACGGCGCCCCGCATCTGCGGCCGTTGCTCGGCACGATGCTCGCGATTCAGCTGGCGTACGCGATCAAGGCCGAGGCCGTGTTGGGGTTTTTGGGACTCGCCACCGTCGACATGCCGAGTTGGGGACGCATGATCGCCAGCGGGTCGACCCATCTTCCTCGCGGGTTGTGGTGGCTCACCGTGGCCGCAGCCGCCCCGCTCACGGCGGTGGTGCTCGCCGCCCAGTTTCTCGGTGATGCGTTGCAATCCAGCCGCGATGGCGAACGGACCGCTCCACCGCGACACCCGCGGTGAACAACCGGAGTGCACGCCAGCTCAGCCCTGACGGCCGCACGTGGTCGTGGCCCACCGGCCCGGGGGATCCCGACGGGCCCGGCCGGCACGACCGCCGCGCGAGCTCGACTCGTCGCAGAAACCGTGAATGCGATCCGTGCGGCGGGTCGCCGCGGTGGCAAGCCACGCGGGGACGAAGGACGCACGAATGTCACCATCCCCGAAGTCCCCTCCCCACGCCACTGGGGCGAGCTCCCCGTCATGGAACGAACGGGCTCGCCTCGATCCGCGCGGGACACAGTGACCCGAGATCCGGCCCCCCGGCGAATCGGTGGGGATCATGACGACGAATGGACCGATCCGGCACGTGGCCGGCCGCCGCCGAGAAACTTCGACACGAGATACGGTAGACCAGCTGATTCATGAAGCCCGCGTCAGCCACGAATCAGGCCAATCGACGCCGACCCCTGATGACTCGATGGCTGGTCTTGCTCCCGCCGATTTGCCTGCTCGCCTGGCTCTCCCACCATTACTACCCATTCTTCGCGGACGACGGATTCATCTCCTTGCGTTACGCGCAACGATTGCTCGATGGCCGGGGTCTGACGTGGACGGACGGCGAGCGCGTCGAAGGGTACTCAAACCTGCTGTATGTGCTGTTGGTGGCCGGGCTCGGTGGGCTCGGTGTCGATCTCATCTGGGCGGCGCGACTGGTGGGCCTGACAGGGGCGATCGGGGTCTTGTTTGCCCTCGACCATCTGCGGTCACACGCCCCCGATACGAGCCCCTGGCCGTGGATGATCGGCATGCTCGCCGTGGCGGGGTGTTCCCCGCTGGCGGTATGGGCAATCGGCGGACTCGAGCAGACCTTGTACGCCAGTTTGCTTCTCTGGGGACTGGCATTGGCGCTCCCGCTGCTCAACGAACGGCCGCATCTCTCCGCGCGCGAGATCGTCTACCGAAGCTTGCCGTTTGCGGGCCTGTGTCTGACCCGGCCGGACGGCCCGATCTTCGTTGCGACCTTCGCCGCGGTGATCCTCGTCCTTCGCCGGTTCCGTCGCGATGCTTGGCGAGATTGTTGCCTGCACGTGGGCGTCCCCACAGTCGCCGTGCTCGGCCAACTCAGCTTTCGACTGGCGTACTACGGCGACTGGGTGCCCAACCCCGCACACATCAAAGCGGCGGTCTCCGCCCGCACCCTGGAGCTGGGCCTCGACTACGTCTTCGGTATCGCCCCGAGCCTTGCGCCCATCCTGCCCTTGGTCGGCTTGGGCGCCGTCGCCTCGCTGACGGGGTATCGCGGGCGCACAGCGATCGCCCTGACCGCCTGCGCCGTCGCCTGGTTGACGTACATCGCCTGCGTGGGTGGCGACATTTTTCCGGCCCATCGGCACCACGTACCCCTCCTCGGAATCTGGGGGGTAGTCGTCGCGCATGGTCTCGCCTGGGCCAGCGAAGGCGTGCCGCTACGCGGACGATTTGCACTGACGACCCTCAGCGCCACGCTGTGCGCGGGTCTCGTGCAGGCCCAGCTGCGAGATCCCAAGAACGCGGCGGCCTCGAGCGAACGATGGGAGTGGCACGGCGAAGCCGTCGGCAACTTGTTTCGTGAGTCGTTTGCGCCCCGGCGGCCGCTGCTAGCCGTCACGGCGGCGGGCAGCGTGCCGTACTTCTCCCGACTCCCGGCATTGGACATGCTCGGCTTGAACGATCGCCACATCGCCCGCCAACCGGGCGATCCGAAGCGAGCCTTGGCCCACAACCACGGCGACGGGACCTACGTCCTCGATCGAGCGCCGGATCTTGTGTTGTTTGGCCCGCCCCGCGGACGAGGGCCCATCAACTTGGCGGGCCAACAGATGGGCAAGGACCCCCGGTTCGCCGCCGGCTACCTGGGGGTTCCCTTCGAGGCGCTCGACCCGTACTTCGTAGCGAATCACACCTTCGTCCGCAGTCGCGGTCGCGTCGGGATGTCGGTCACGAACACGGGTGCGGACATCCCCGCTTATCTTCTCTCCGGCGCGACCGGCCTCGCGGGACCGCGTACCACCATGGCGGCACGGCTGCAGGCCGGACAGGACCACGCGAGTCCGACGTTCGACCTACCGGCGGGCGCGTGGCAGTTTGCGCTGGCTCCCGTCAACCCGCGCGTCGAGGTGTCGATTCACGTCGACGACGGCCAAGTCGGCTTCGATGGCTCCACCGTGCTCGTCGAGGAGGCGACGAGGATTCGCCTCAGCGTGCGGGCAGGCAAGATCGATACGGTCGTGGGTCGACTCGTGCTCGAACGAGCCGAGGCCGGCCCGCGCGATGCCGTCGTGCACGGCACGCGCCACGTGCTTCAGTCCGGGCGTTTCGACCAAGGCCGGGAGGCAAACGTGCAAGTCCTCGGCGACTTCAACGATGGCCTCGGCGGCTGGGTGGCGTCGGGTCACATGGCGGTGACCCACAAGCCCGTCGGGCCTCAGCAGCAAGCGGTCCGCCATCAAGTGCGGGGCTTCGTCAACAGCTTCCATCCCACACGCCGGGACGCGACCCGCGGGAGGCTGATCAGTCCGCCGTTTCGTGTCGACGACGGAACTTGGCTTCGGCTCCAGGTCGGTGGCGCCACGATCGGGGCGGGCGCCTACGTCGTGGACGAAGCCGGACGACGCCTCCTCGGGTTTGCCGGACAGCGCGACGAACGGCTTCGCGTGCGGGCGGTGGATCTCAGCCCGTACGCCGACCGCACGCTTCGGATCGAGATCGCGGACGATTCCGTCGAACCGTGGGGGCACATTTTGGTGGACGAAGTAGCGCTGTGCAGTCCCCGGACCAGCCAGCCGACGTCGCGTCCACCCGCTGGAGCCAAAGCCGCCGCTCGCAGCCGGTTGTCGCGAGGCGGCGACCGTTGAAGGCCCCCGGGGTCGTCGGTGTCGCGCTACGGCTCGACGACGAACTCCACCCGCCGGTTTTGCTCGTGACAAGCGTCGGTGTCCTCTGAACACGTCGGCTCGGATTTCCCGACCCCACGCGAGTCCATGGTCTGGGTCACCCCGCGAGACTCGAGCGCAGCGACAACGGCGGCGGCCCGCCGCGCCGAGAGGTCTTGATTGTGCGCATCGTCACCGGTCGCGTCGGTGTGGCCGATGACATGCATCTTCGTAAACTCGCCATGGTTTCCTAGGGCTTGCGCAATGTGATCGAGGATCTCATTGGATTCCGCCAAGATCTCGTCGCTGTCGTGCGCGAACATGATCTTCTGATCGATCTCGAGATGGTCGCCTACGATGTGCACATCCTCCGGATCCTCCGCGGGCGGCGGCGCTTCGACGGTCTCGGGCTCAGCCTCCGCCTCGGGTGCGGGGGCGGGCTCGGGCTCCGGCGCGGTGGAGGCCTCGACGGATCCCGACATCGAACAGGCCGAGGCCGCCAGGGCAAGGATCGTCGAACTAAGAACGGTGGTGAGTCGCATGGCGAATGTTGTACGCCAATCCGCCGCCCAAGCTCGCACGGAGAACACGCACGGTCGTCATCGCAGTCGAGCGTCACCCCGAGCGGGTGGGCGCGAAACGGGGTCCACACGACGGGAGACCTCGACGCCCCGTCGTCTGGTGACCCGAGGACGGAGCACTATGGCGCAGCGATGGCAAACGACGTCGTCGCCAGCACGTGCCCCTTGCGCGTGCTGACCTCGAGCTCCCAATCGCCGACGAACTGCGGACGGACCGGCATGCGTACCCGGCCGTTGCGCACACGCGTGCCGTTGAGAGGCAAGAACGCTCGCCGCTTCGTCTCGCCGGCGTGACGCCATTTCAGCGTGAGCCGCTCCCCTTTGTGGGCCAAGATGACGCGGAAACAGACCACCACCTCCGCATCGACGCCGACCTTGAACGGCTCGTCCTTGGTCTCGCACCCGCGCCCACGTCGTTTGGTCCCGACCATGATGCGATCGATGTGCACACCCCGGGTCCCCACCGCGCCCAGTGGCGGCCGGTCTCCTGCCACCAACGTCCGGGACGCGAAAACGCGCGCCGCGGCAGCCTCGGTACCTGCGGGGGCTCGTAGCAGCTCCGCCTCCGGGTAGGTCCGCACCGCTTCGTACGCCGACGCGTCGTCGGTCGAACCTCCGCTGGTCGGGGGTGGGTCGTTCACTGGCGGGGTCGCGTTCGCGTTGTCGTTGGGAGTGGTCCCCCCCGCCTCCGTCGCCGCCGGGTCACCACCCGTCGTCGCCGGCATGGCGTCTGGCTGTCCTCCCGCGGCGTCCGCCACCGCTTGCGCAGCCTCGGCGTCGGCGGCCTGACTCGGCGCCGCATCTAGCGCAGCGGGCTCGGCCTTGCCCGGTTCGGCCGGCGCGGGGGCTTGTCCGACCGAAGCCGGCGTGACGGTGGTCGCGGGGGTGCTTCCCTCGACCGGTTCGTCCGCCAGCTTCGGTGGGAGGGTCGTCGCGGCGTCTGCCGGCGTAGCCGACGCCTCGGAGCCACTGGGGACGTCGGCTGCGTCGGCCGAGGCGGCCGCAACCCGCTCCGACGCGGCGTCCGTCGCCGGCACCGGCACCGGAACGGTCGACGCGGGGGACGGTGCCCCGCCGGCGGGCTTCGTGGAAACTGGCGGCCTCGGTTCGCTGGCGTCCTCGGCGGGCGGGTCAGGCCTCGTCACCACCGCGCCCGCTGCGGGGGCGCTCGCCTCCGCGCTATCCGAGGGTTCGTCCCCCGACCCCGAGACTGCGACGACGCCGACGATGGCCAGCGAGGCAACGACCGCCAAACCGATCGCCATGGTCTTGCCTCCGCCCGACGCCCCGGTTGGGGCCCCGGTGCCACCGGGTGGGGAGGGCTGGCGCGACGGCTCGGGCGCGTGCGCCGAGCGGTCCTCAGCGGCCGGGTCGAGCCGGCGAGACGGTTCATCTGCCGGGGACTCCGCCCGCTGCACCGCATCGGCCGCGCCCGCGACGTCCCCCGGCGCGGCGACCGGCGCCGCCTCGTGACCGGTGGACGCAGCGTCGACGGCCTCGTCACTTCCCGGCGCGGCCACGACCTCTGGCGCCGGCGTCACGACCTCGTCCGCCCCCGCCGCTGCGACCGGAGCGGCATGCGGCCCGCTGTCGCCCGTGACGGCACGGACAAAGTCCAGGCCAGTGATTCGCGACCCCGATCGACGCGGAGCCCCCGATGAGTCGGAGCCGGACTCCCCAGCGTCATCCTCGTCGGGGGCCACTTGCCCCGAGTGGTGCCGGGCTTCCATGGCGGTCCTCACGGCGTCCGCGATCTGAGCCGCGTCGGCGACGATCGTGGGCCGGGGAGCACTCTCGGCTTCCCCGGGGTCGGAAGGCGCCTCACTCGATGGCGGGCTCGATCGCAGCGAGGCCAGCGGGGGAACCTCGCGCCGAGCGGCCGCGCCCGCGCGGGGCTCGGGTGGATCGTCCGGGAGCGCCGAGGGGGAGCGGGCGGTCGAGCCGAATCCGCCTAGCGGCGCGCCCAAGATGGCCTCGAACGTCGAGCCGCTCGATGAAGGGCTCGCGGCCAGTGTCGCTGGCCCCGGGGCGGTCGGCTTCTTGTCGGCGGGCTCGGTCGGTAGCAACTCGTCCCAACCATCGACGCGATCGCCAGCATGCTCGCCCTCGCGGGTGCGGTCTTCGTTGTCGCCGTTATCCGAATGAGTCACGAGAACTCCTGCCAGGCCGCGAGCGAGCGCTCCAACATCACGCGGCCGCCGGGAAGTCTATGTGCGAATCGTTACCTCTACAAGCTTTGCAAGCAACACAGCAACGCTCGCCTCGCTCGGGCGGTCGCCGCCGCGGCCGAGACGGACAGCATCACGCCAGAGCCCTCCCCACGACCCGGACCGCCGCGTGCTAGGCCAAACGCGGCGCGCCTAGACCAAACTCGGCGCGCGTTGTGGCCCAGGCGTTTCGGCGTACGCCGCCGACACGACATTGTTGCGCTCGTCGACGAGCACCACCGTCGGCTCCCAGTCTGCGGCTTCGTCGCTGGGCACTTCCGCGAACGTGGCGAGAATCACCTTGTCGCCCGGCGACACCAGGTGAGCCGCCGCCCCGTTGATGCAAATCTCGCCGGAGCCGGCCCGGCCGCGCAAAGAATACGTCGTCAAGCGGGTGCCGCGGGAGACGTTCCACACGTGCACCTCTTCGTGCTCCAAAATGCCCGCCCTCTCCATGAGATCCGCGCTGATCGTCACGCTTCCCTCGTAGTCGAGATCGGCGTGCGTCACCGTGGCCCGGTGAATCTTCGACTTGAACATGTGTACTCGAACCATGGTGTCCTCCGTCCCGGCTCGTCAGAGTCCAGGCAGCTCGCGAACTTTGCATCGCGCTTCGGACCCGGTCAAATCACCGCCTAGCTCTCGGATGGCGCAGGCGGCGTCCAAATCCATCCCGCCTCCAGCCAGAGATCACCGAGCTCGCCGACGGCCTCCTGCAGCGTCTCCGCCCCGTCGGGCGGCACCAGATCGGTCGGCCCGCGCCACCCATCGCGGGCCCACAGGTACGCGGACATCGCCGCGATCACGGCGTGAAACACGTGCACGTTGCGGACCACGAGTTCCGGCCACACCCGGTCGAACGCCACCCCTTCGGTGAGCGACTCCAGCATCTGCTTGCGCGCTTCCCAGGTGGTCTCGTTCTCCGCCCGGCGACTGCGCCGCTCCACATCCGCGCCAAAGCGTCGGATCAGCGTGGCGCGAGGGTGCACTTCCAGCAGGTTTTCGTGCAGCCGCAAGCGCCCGGCTGTCGCGCGGCGCAAAAATGCCGCGCGGGCGGCCAGCGGCCCCATGCCCTGGCCGAGGGCCTCTCGCGGCGCCAGCGTGGCGTGCTCGAGGAGCAGCTCCGTCGCCCGCTGGGTGTACGGGGTCACCCACGGTTTTTGCGGATCGCGACGCGGGCTCTTGTTGGCCAGGCGGGCCGCGTGCGTCCGCATCCACACCACCACCGGCACTTGGCAGGCCTCGAAGCCTGGGCACGCCAGCGGGCAGGTCAGACAGGGCGGTAGCGTCAACGGGGCATCGATGGCGACCACCGTCGAGTCGTCGACCCACTCGCGGATCCAGCTCAACAACACATCATCGCGAAAGGCCAGGCGCGACGGCCCGGGAACCCCGCCACCGCGCAACCCCACCCGGGTTCGCGCCTCGGAGACGACCAACCGTCGGTCGTCGCCGGCGAGATCCAACCGCGCGACCGCGGTGGTCTTCCCCCGGCCGCCGCCCAATCCGATGCCGACGAACCGCCGAAACGCTCGGCCGGTCGCGGGCCGGTCGCGGTCAGTCAACGGACGAGGGCTTGCTTTCGTCGAGGAAGCGTAGGAAGGCGATCGCAGCCGGTAGCTCGAGTGCAGGCAACGAATCGACCAACTCGCGAGCTTGGCGGCGTAGCGTCTCGGTGGGACCTTCGCCGCGGTCTCCAATGGGCTTGTCAAGCGGCATGTCTGGCTCCGAGGGCTCACGTGGCTCGCCCCAAGGGGGCACTTCGCCGATCACGATATCCTTCGCGGCGAGCCAATCGTTGATGTAGATGTGTAGCAGGTTGGATCGGTAACTGAACCACCGGTCGCGCTCAACCGGGTACGACAACAGGACGTCCTTGAACCGCCGAAAGGCCCCTTTGCCATCGATGGCCAGGACCAACCGCTCTTTGAGGGCGACGTCTTCGACCGACGCGACGAACCGCTCCATCCACCGGTACTGCTCGCGCGATGAGGCGGGATCGAGATGCACATACCGGTTCGTTGCCTCGCGGACGTCGGTCCGACGTTCTTCATCTTCGGGGCGGCTGTCGACAATCGTCAAGACCTTGCCGTTGTCGAGATCGAGATAGCTGTGGGTTTCGGGCGCGTTGTGTTCGAAGGCAGTTTCAAGGGCCGCCCAGTCGGGTTTGGCGGCGGCGGGGTCTATTCTCATGGCGATGCTCGGAGGCTAGGAGGCGTAAGATAAGCGGGCGATTGCGCCCACGCGAAAGCCACCGTCGCTGGTCAGGCGACGGGCAACAGGCACGGGCGGCCCGTGGCCCAGTCAGCATAGACCGGCGCTGATTGCCCCGGCAAGCGACGGTTAGGATCGACGGGGCCCTCGCGCCACGACGAGCCCATCGCCGAGGATGCGGCCCGAACCTCAATCGCGGCGAGACCGGCGGGACAGTAAGCGGCGCACCGACACCAAGCGCCGCCGCAGCATCGCCGCGGACAGATGACCTCGATCCACACGACGAGCCAGGACGGCCAGCCGGGACGCGGCGCCCCGCGAACGCGGGCTTTCCGTCGCCGCGCCGCGCAATTCGGTCCGGACTGCGCTCTGCGCGGCGGTCTGTTCGGCGGCATGCGCTGCCTCAGCGGACTCCACTGGCCGGGCCAAGGCCTGTCGCAGCTCCCCCTGCAGCCGCTCGATCTCCCACTTGGCCGCTTGGCGTTCGGCCAGCGCCGCGTCGAGACGCTTCTGAGGTGGATGGCGCCGCGCCGAGGCGACCGGCTCGGCGCGAGCGACCGCCGGGTTGGCGCTCCCACGCCCGCCCGGACGCGCCGTGGGGACTTCGAGGAGCGAAAGGCCCTCGAGCACGACGTCGGGCTCCGTCAGCGCGGCGAGAGCAAACAACTCCGGGTCTGCTTCGACAAGCGAGCTGTCGTATTCCACCGGTACGTCCTCTTCACCAGCGCCGTCGGTGTCTTCGACGAAGCGAAACGCCGACACCACGGTCGGCCGAGCCAAGCCAACGATCGTTGGCTCGTCGAAGTACGCTCCACACAACTCGACGAAGTCGTCGACCCCGATGCGATCGTCGTCGGTTCCCCCGACCGGCACCGAAAGCACCAGCGAGGTCCGAGGCGGCTGATAGGGGTGGCCGGGGTCTCGCCGCGACTGAGCCCGGCGAGCGAGCACCGCCAACGTGGTCTGTACTCGCGGATCGATGCGCAAGTTGAGGTTCGACTCCGCCGATCGTGGTCGCCCGACGAACTCCGCCAGCTCAACCATCGCCACCACCCACTCGCCCTCGAGCGCATGCGTGACTCCGTCGTCCATCCCGACCACCGTCGTGCCGCCGCGACGCGACGCCAGCACCCCGCGACGCGTGGCATCCGTCACCAACCAGGTGACCGCCGCCTCACTCGGGCCCGGTGGCAGTAACTCGTCGAGCAAGGCGGCCACCGCTGGGTGCCGCGAGGCGAATGTCTCCCAATCGTCACGAACGAGCTGACGCTCGAGTTCCGGATCCACGATCAGGCGATTCCGACCACGCCACTGCTCGCGCAGGAGCTGGTAGCGACTGAGCCAACGCAGATCGTCGTCCACGCTACGAGTCTTATCTCGCGCGCTGTCATCGAGCAATCGCCAGGCTCGCGGCGCGACAAGTGACGCTGCGCGGGCAAAAGCGGCGCTCCCGCGCGCCTCGGGTCGTTCTTTGGTGGGGCCATCGCTTGCAAACGCGCCGGCCAACAGCTACTTGCGCGCTCGAATGACCGCCCGTACGGACGCTCGCAACGTCGCCATCGTCGCCCACGTCGACCATGGCAAGACCACTCTTGTCGATGCCCTCTTGGCCGAAGCGGGGGCGTTTCGCCGAGGCGAGGTGTCCCGCGAACGCGCGATGGACTCGGGTGACCTCGAGCGCGAGCGCGGGATCACGATCACGAGCAAGCCCACCGCGCTGACTTACAAAGACACGCGGATCAACTTGGTCGACACCCCCGGGCACGCCGACTTCGGCGGCGAAGTGGAACGCGTGCTCAACATGGTCGACGCGGTGTTGCTCTTGGTCGATGCGTTCGAAGGCCCCATGCCGCAAACGCGCTTCGTGACCGAAAAAGCGATCAAGCGCGGACTCAAGGTCTTGCTGGTGGTCAACAAGGTCGACCGCGACGGCGCGCAGCCTCACCAAGCCGTCGACGACTGCTTCGACCTCCTGGTCAGCTTGGGCGCCGACGAAGACCAGCTCGAGTTCCCGGTCGTCTACTGCAGCGCTCGAGATCGTTATGCGATGGCCGACCCCGCCGACGCCCAAGGTCCGATCTCGCTGGTGCTGGACATGGTGTTGGAGCACGCGCCCCCACCCGAGGTCGCTGGCGGGACCGCGCCATCGATGTGGGTATCGACGTTGCACCACGATGCGTTTCTCGGGTTTCTGGCGATCGGCCGCCTGCACCAGGGCCGCGTGGAGGTTGGCGACCGACTGGCCTTGTGCCGACCCTCCCGCGATCCCGACGCCGAGCCCGAGACGCGCGAAGTGTTTCGCGTGTCCAAAGTGCTCGGTTTTCAGGGCCTGCGACGGTTTGAGCTCGGGTCGGCCGAAGCGGGGGACATCGTAGCGATCGCTGGCATGAGCGAACTATCGGTCGGCGACACCCTCACCGTCGAAGACCCGGCCCAGCGGCACATGTTCCCCGCGCTCGAAGTGGATCCCCCGACGTTGGCCATGCGCTTTCGGATCAACGATGGACCCTTCGCCGGCACGGAGGGCAAATGGGTCACCTCACGCAAGATCCGTGAGCGCCTCGGCCGAGAAACGTTGTCGAACGTCGCGCTGCAGGTCAACGACACCGACGAAAGCGACGAGTTCGAGGTGCGCGGACGCGGCGAGCTTCACCTCAGCGTGCTCATCGAAACCATGCGCCGCGAAGGCTACGAGCTGTGCGTGTCGCGTCCCCGGGTGTTGTTCGGGCAAGACGAGCAAGGCAACCGCACGGAGCCGTATGAGAACGTGTCGATCGACCTCGACTCCAGCTACACCGGAGCCGTCATCGACAAGCTCTCGCGGCGCGGGGGCGTGTTGGGGAACATGTCCGAAACGCCCGACGGTCGCGCCCGCCTTGAGTTTTCGATCCCGACACGTGGACTCATCGGCTACCGCTCAGAGCTGATGACCGACACCCGCGGCACCGCGACCATGTCGTCGGTATTTGACCACTACGGCCCCTACAACGGCCCTCGCAAGACGCGACAAAACGGCGTACTCATCGTGATGGATCGCGGCGAAACGACGGCGTACTCGCTGTTTCGGCTCCAAGATCGCGGCGCGTTGATGATCGGCCCACAAACTCCGGTCTACCCCGGGCTGGTGATGGGGGTGCACAATCGGGACAACGACATTGTGGTCAACCCCTGCGCCGGCAAAAAGCTGACCAACGTTCGAGCTTCGGGCGCGGATGAGAAGCTGATTTTGACTCCCCCGCGCCAACTCTCCCTCGAGCAAGCGATGACGTTTATCGAGGACGACGAGCTGCTCGAGGTCACTCCAGTGGCGCTGCGGGTCCGCAAACGCTACCTCGACCACAACGAGCGCAAGCGCATGGAAAAACGCGCGGCCGAAGCCTAGCCCGCGCGCCCCTTGCCGCGCCGATCCTCCGGTGCTAGCGTCCGCAGCCGTTTCCGCTATGGACAACGTGCTTTTCACCAAGCTTGAGCAGATCTTCGAACGGCACGAAGAACTCGGCGAGATGCTCTGCGACCCGGAGGTGGTCGCCGACAAGACGCAGTTTCTCAAACTCTCGCGCGAACACGCGGAAATCACGCCGGTCGCCGAGCAGTTCTCGACCTACCGTGAAGTGCTGGTGCGTCTCGACGAGGCCAACGAGCTCGCCGAAGACCCCGACATGCGGGAGCTGGTGGAAAGCGACGTGGCGCAGCTGCGGGGCCAAAAAGCGGAGCTTGAAGTCGCCTTGCAGCGCCTGCTGCTCCCCCGCGATCCCAACGACGGCAAAAACGTCATCTTGGAGATTCGGGCCGGCACCGGCGGCGAAGAAGCGGCCCTGTTCGCCGCCGAATTGTGGCGGATGTACAACCGCTACGCGGAGCGCAGCGGCTGGACGGTCGAGGCGCTGAGCGCGAGCGAAGCGAGCGCGGGGGGCATCAAAGAGGTCACGGGCATGATCCGCGGCAAAGAAGTCTTCGCGCGACTCAAGTTCGAACGGGGCGTCCATCGCGTGCAGCGAGTCCCGGTGACGGAATCCCAAGGCCGCATCCACACCTCGGCCGCCACAGTCGCCGTGCTGCCCGAAGCGGAAGAGGTCGACATCGACATCAACCCGTCCGATCTTCGGATCGACGTGATGCGCTCGAGCGGTGCCGGTGGACAGCACGTCAACACCACGGACTCGGCAGTTCGGATCACCCACATTCCCAGTGGGCTCGCCGTGCACTGCCAACAGGAAAAATCGCAGCTCAAAAACCGCGAGATCGCGTTTCGACTCCTGCGCGCCCGCTTGCTCGATCGTGAGATCCAACGGGCCGAGGCCGAGCGGTCGGCCGAGCGCAAAGGCCAAGTCGGCGGCGGCGACCGGTCGGAGAAGGTGCGAACGTACAACTTCCCCCAAGACCGCATCACCGATCATCGCATCAACCTCACGCGCCACAACCTCCCCGCGTTTATGGACGGCGACATCGAAGATGTCGTCGCGTCGCTGCGAGCTCATGAAGAGGCCAATCTGATGGCCGAGGCTCGCCGCGGGTAAGCGGCGCGCGCCATCGACCCGCACCTGTCGGGTATACTGGTCGGGCGATGAAGCGGTCGGTTTCGGTGGAGATTGCCGGTCAGCGTCTGTCGATCCTCAGCGACGAACCGACCGAGTACGTCGCTCAGCTCGCGCAGTACGTCGACGACCAGGTATCCGAGCTGTGCTCGGGCAAACGTCCCACCGCACCGCATCGCGCCGCGCTGCTCGTGGCGCTGCATCTCGCCGACGAGCTGTTCCGTGAAAAAGATGCCAACCGGCGATTCCGGGCCCGCGTCGAGTCAAGGCTCACCGAACTCGAAGCGGCGCTCGCCGAGCACGAAAAGCAGCTCGCGGAACTGTAGCCCCACGCGCGCCACCAGCGGCCGCGGCCTCCTCCGAGGAGGCGACCGCCGAGCCGTCGCTCGCGGGGCGCTAGAGATCTGCGGACGCGCTTAGTTGTCGCAGGCCGCCCGGTTCTCCACCATGTTGCCGTCCGCGTCGTAACAGACGTCCGTTCCGCCGAGGACGTCTTGGACATCCGTGTTGAACGACTCGTCTTTCTTCGCGTTCGGCAAGCGTTGACCGATGCGGTCCTCGGCTTTGCCGTTGACGAGCACCAGCAGGTGCGATCCGTGGACCTGGGTCATGTCGAAGGTCCGCACGCGCTCGCCGTCAAAGGCCTTCCATTCGAGGTACTTCAACGGCGGCAGCTTGCCCTCCGGGTCCTTGCGCTCCTTCTCATCGGGCATCACGCCGAACCACTTTTTGAACTTCTCCTCGACCACTTGAGCGTGAGTCTTGCCGGGAAACGCGTCTTGGCTGTAGGCGTAGACGATCTTCCACAGCTCGTCGTCGCGGAAGAAGTAAAACTTCTTGAGCGTGGCGTTCTCGTTGACCCAAATCATCGCCTCGTTTTCATCGTCGGCGTAGTCGTACTGGATGATGCTCACACCCCAGCGGTGATTGGCGGCGCTCTCGAACTGAATGTGGTTTTTGGCGAGCTCCTCGACCTGATTGCGCCGCCACTCGCGCGCGGCGTCCTGCTCGTCGGGGTCGGTCGTATCTTTCATCCGCTGGTCGTACTCGTCGTCGATGCGCACCGTGAGCTGATCGAGCACGGTCTTCGAGTCCATGTCCCAGCGAAAGCCCTTCATCAGCGTGCGCACACCCTTGGCGGCGCTCACATCCGGCTTGCTGTCTTTCACCTTGCACTTGCGCCGTTTGCCTTTGCCCCGACACACCTCTTTGACGGTCCCGTCGGGGGGCAGCTCGGGCAACTTGCCGAACCGGTCCTCGAACGACTCGTCGTCGTCCTCTTCGTCCTCCTCGTAGCCGGCGCCGACGCCGACGAGCGACTCTTCGTCGGACGCGTCGACATTGGGTGATTCGGGGGAGCCGATCTGGCCACGACAGCCCGACTCGAGGGAGAGCGCACCGATGAGGAGGAGCGTGGTGGGAACAGCGAGACGCGTCATGAGTTTCTCCGCAGCTGGGACGAGCACTATTTCGCTTTTTAGACGGCCGCGCGGTAGCTCGTCAACGCCGCGGCATTGACGCGGAAGCCCCGCACGATCGGCGTTCCCCGGCGGCTGCGAGCCCGACGTCTTCGCTCATGATTCGTTCGTCAGAACCTGCCCTCGGAACCCGGCCGGACATGCCTGGCCCGCCAGGCGGACTAGCCGGTGGCCGCCTGCGTCGATTCGGCCGCGCCCAGCTCGACGCCCCCGCGCTGCGGCGCGGCGTCGACCGGGTCGTTCGAACCCGAGGCCGCCTCGCCGCGACGCGCCTCGAACTCGTCGCACGCCGAGAGCACCGCCAACACGATCGAGTCCTCGTAACTGCGACGACGACGGGCTCGCATCGCGTCGGCCTCTAGCGTGTTGATGATGATGCTAAACGCGACTTGAGGGGTGTCATCGGCTCGAACCACCACCCCTGTCAACGCGCTCACCCCGGGCAGCGTACCGGTTTTGGCCCGCACCCGGGCCCCCGAGCGCCGCAGTCGTTGGCGGAGCGTCCCGGCCTCCCCGGCTACCGCGAGGGCGTCAATGAGGTTCGCGTTGTCGCGGCCGAGCCGATAAGCCGTCTCCACCAAGTCGACCAGCCCGCGACTGGTCACGCTCCCGCGAACGCTCAGCCCCGACCCGTTTTCGAAGTGCAGGGTGGCTGGGTCATGCCCCAGCGCGGACCAATACCCGCGCAGCACTTCGGCGCCGTTGTCCCAATCTCCGGGACGCCCCGTCATCCGCCAGCCGAGCGTGCGCAGCAGCTGTTCGGCCCCGAAGTTGCTGGAGTACGCCAACACGCGATCCACCACCTCGAGCAACGGCACGGAGGCGTACGCCAACTCGACTTCGGCCGACGCCGGGGCCGTCCCGGTGTCGACGGTCAGCGGCTCGGTGTCGGTGAGCTCAGCCAGCATCGCGGCGAAGGTCGTGCCCACGTAGCGTGCGGGGTGATAGATCCGACGACGAACGCTCCACGGCCTTCCACCCCGCCGCATCCGCCCTCGGACCGTGACGACGGTCTTGCCGTTCCTGGCCGTCGAGGTCGCGGACAGCCGCGTGCGTCCGCCCCGCATCACCGCCCGGTTGCGGACTTGGACGTACTCGCTCGCGGGCCGCAAAAACACCCGCGGCCGCCCGCGCCCGGCGTAGGCCACGACCTCGACCGTGTTGAAGTCCAGGGAAAGCGCGCCGCTGGGAGCTTGGTACGCGAACCCGGGTCCATCTCGCCGATAGCCCGGCCCGAACCGACGATCGCTGAACGCAGAGTCGTCCACGACCAAGCGCCGCACCTCGGCCACCGGAACCTTTGATGCGACGTCGCTCACGATCTCGTACAAGCGCCGGGCACTCAGGGTCGGATCCCCCTCCCCGACAAGATAAAGTGTCTCTTGGGCCAAGGCGACGCGCGTGCGAAACGAGTACTCGGAACCGAGCAGCTCCAACGCGGCGGCGGACGTGACGAGCTTCTGGTTGCTCGCGGCGTTGAGCGGTCGGTCACCGGCGTAGTCGAACAGATCGAGTCCGGTTTCGAGATCACGCACGTGAATCGAGACGTCGGCCTGCCCTTGCAACCGCGTCACGATGCTCTCGATCTCCTCGGTCAGGGCGGCCGCGTCGAAGCGGACCGAACTCGGCACCGTGATCCGACGACGCAGGTGACCCACATCCCGCGCGAGCTCATCGAGGCGCAGGTCAAGCGGGCTGCGACGCGCGGGGACAGGGGCCGCGAACGGCACGTGCACGTACTCGACGTACGGCTGCGGCGCGTCGTCTAGCGCCCAGGATAACGTCGGCGGCGCGGCGACGGAGGGACCCCACCCGACCCACGCCGCCGCCATCAGGACCGCGACCAGTCCCGTCACTGCGAGCCGAGAGAGCCGATCGCCCCCCTTGTGCGAAGGCGGTGAAGGCATGGACGCAGTCTAACTTTCGCACCTCCGGGCGCCGCCGCAACCGGGCACGTCCGCCCACCCCAAACGACGGGTCGTGATCGGCCAGATCACGGCGCGCATCGCCGCGTCGAAGTGGCCGCCGCCGAGCGACAAGCGGTTCGCCCCCGCTCAGGCGACGAACGAAGGCTGGGACCGCCACCGCTGATCCAACCCGCACCGCCGCAGCGCGCGACCCCGGTGGCTCGACGCCGACGCGACCCGAGCCCGGTCGGCCCGGCGGGGAGTTCAATCCGCTCCCAGGCTACAGGCGCACGTCGATGTGAGCGCGCGCGCGGAGGTCGGTACGCCACTCGCTTCGCGCTTTGGCGAAGGCTTCGTCGTGCAACTGGCGGCGGATGTTCTCTTTGGCCTCGTCGAAGGGCATCAGGTCGGACGCGTGGTGCTCAACGATCTTGAATACCTCGAAGCCCTGGCCCGCGGTCAATGGGCCGACGACCTCTCCTTGTCGTCCCGCGAACAAGCTGTCTTCGAGCGCCGGTGCGATCTGCCCGCGACCGATGGTCTCGCTGCGCGGGACGAGGCCCGTCTCCGACTCGATCACGGCCGGATCCTCCCCCGCGGTCACTCGCCGGGCGAGCTGTTTGGCGCTGGCGTAGGCAGTGTCCCGCGCCGCGGCTCCCTCGTCGCGCGGCCGTATGGCCCAGCGCAGGACGTCCACCCGGGCGTCCTCACCCCGACCCATCTTGCGGTAGTGCTCGCGCACCTGAGCGTCACTGACCGCCACCTGCAACACCGCGTCCTCGGTGCGATAGATGAGAATCTGATGGTGCTGCCAGGCCCGGTAGGCGGCGAACGAGGCGAACTCGCCGCTGGCCATCACGGCCTGCTCCAACTCGGCAACCGTCTCCATCCCGTTTTGGCGCGCCCAGTTGCGCAAGAACATGTCGATCTCATCGTCCGAAACCGTGAGCTGGTACCGCTCGGCCTCGAGCAACACGAGCTTGTCGGTGACCAGGCTGTCCAACGCGGTGTCCGCAAGCTCGCGCCGCTTCGCGGCCTTGGCCTCGGGTCCCGCATCGGGCCCCAGCGCGGCCAGAGCTTGCGCCACCACGGGATCGGACAGCATCGACGCGTCGAGATCGCTTTGCAAGATGATGTCGTCGTTGACGACAGCGACGATCCGGTCCAACACCTGCGGCTTCGCGGCGGCGGTACCGAGACAGCACCACAGCGCCAGCATCAGCGTGAGCGTTCGGCTCATCCGTCGGTGGTAGCAAGCGGCACGCGTCGGAGCAAGTGCGCCCTGCGAGCGGACGATCGCGGGACAGGGGGCCTCCCGAGCGCGGAGAGGAGTGGCGCAAACGCGAGGGGTGGGACGACGGCGCCTCGCGTCACCGCGTCTCGGATCGGCGTAGTTCCTCGAGCAGCGCCAACCGGGCTCGGGCGAGTAGCGGGGCCCGCACACGGTCGACGATTTCATCTCGAACCGTCGGATCGCTCAGGGTCCGGGGCGCCGCCGCGATCAAGCCGTTCACCCGCCCCACGAGCAGCCGGCGGCGCACGTACACGGGCGACGGCACCAGATCGCCATCGACGAGCCCGGGCGTGAACAACAACCGATGAAACGCGGGGAACTCCGCGTCATCGCGTGGTGCGGGCGGGATCTCGACCACGTCGCCGAGCTCATCGAGCGCCCGGCCCTCTCGGAGTCGCGCCAGGGCCTCGTCGGCCGCCTCCGCGGTGTCGAAGAACACCCCCCGCATGCCGCGGCGCTCGGGGTTGATGAACTCGTCGGCGTGCTGGGAGTAGTACGCGGCGAGAGCCGCCTCGTCGGCCGCCACCGTCGCGCGCGGCGCTCGCCGCTCGAGCTCGGCCGCCAGATGCTGAGCGGCCAAGGCTTCGACCGCCGCCCAGCGAGCGCGTCCGTCGTGGTCGAGTCCCTCCGCCTCCGCGCGCTGACGCAGCAGCTCGGCGTCGATCAAGCTCGCCACGAGATCGCGGCGCCCGCCCTCGCCGCCGAAGCGGAGTTGGCCGAACGCATCGAGATCATCGCGCGCGGCATCGAGGTGGCCTTGGCGGATCCAGCGCGGGCCGACTCGAGCCACGGCGTCGGCCGGCACCTCGGCGTCCCCAGTCCACCCGCAGCCGTCACCGGCGGACAGCAAGGCGCCCACCCAGGCGGCGTGCACCCATGGCCAGGGCCCGTTGCTGAATGGCCGCGTCCACATGTCGGTTGGAGGCTACCAAACGCCCGTCCGCGCGCCGGCTGCGAAAACGAACGGGGTACAGATGCGGCCGCCAAGACGATGGCCTGCCCGGCCATCGGGTCCATCCGACGATCGACCGGCCGCTCGCCGCGGGCCCACCGCGCGAGTGCCCCAAATCGACCGGTTGAATTCCCGCACAGACGCAACATGTCGTCGCCTGTTCGCCGATTGCATGTCTACGCGACGCCACACAGCGCGCCCCCCGACACACATGGCATCCCCTGAACGCATCCGATCCGCCGCCCGGCCAAGCTCCGGCTCCACTTCGTCGTCCACGACGACCGCGCTCGCCAATTACCTCAAATCGGCGTCGCGAGCTCGCGTCATGACGGCGGAGCAAGAGGCCGAACTCGCCTACGAGATCATGGCCCGCCGAGCCATGTACTGGGAAGCGGTGATCTCTCACGATGAGTTCGTAGAACCGATCTTGCGGTTTGTCTTCGCCCGGTTCGCCGAACAAGAGACCGAGTTTCCCGAGGGCTCGGCGGTGATCGACGCGTGGCACGCCTTCACCGCGAGCGAGCGGAACGACGAAGCCCGGGAGGCACTTAGCGCGGCGGTTCGAGCGGCGTGCACCCGCCTTGCCGACCTCGATCGCGACGCAGAACTCTCCGATCTTGTCGTCGCCGACCTTCAGGCTCGGATTCAAGGCGCCGTGAACGGACTGGTGTTGCAGGCCCCCTTTCCGGCCGCGAACGACATCGGGTTTGCCAACTACCTGGGTCGCATCAAAGCGTGTGGTCAGCGCCTGCGTTCCGCTCGACACCAGTTCATCACCGCGAACTTGCGCTTGGTCATTTCGGTCGCACGTCGTCTCGACTGTGGCTTGATGCCTCTACAAGACCTGATTCAAGAGGGCAACATCGGTCTTATGAAAGCCGTGGATCGCTTCGATGCCAGTCGCGGTTTTCGGTTCTCGACTTACGCCAGCTGGTGGATCCGCCATGGGATCAACCGAGCGCTCGCCAACAAGGCCCGCACCGTCCGGCTTCCGGCGCACGTCACCGCCGATCAACTTCGTATCTCGCGAGCGATCCAAGACTTCGAGGGCACGCACGGCGAAAAGCCCAGCGCCAAGGCGCTGGCGGAAAAGACGGGTCTGCCGCTGGTCCGCGTGCGGAAACTCGAGCGCGTGGCCTTCGAGCCGGTGGCCAGCCTCGACGCCGCCAACAGCAACGACGACAATCGCACGCTCAACGACGTGCTGGTTGACCACGCCGCCAACATGCCCAACGAAGAACTCGAATCCCAGGCGGTCAATGGCCACCTGCACGACGCGTTGCGGCGCCTTCATCCCATCGAGGCTGACATTTTGGCCAAGCGCTTCGGACTCGAAGACGAGGATCAACAACTGACGCTGCGCGAGCTCGGCGAGCACCATCGGCTCTCGCGCGAGCGCATCCGTCAGCTGCAAGAGCGGGCGCTCGACAAGCTCCGCGGGTCGTTCGAAGACTACGGCTTGATGGGCTAAAGCAGCATCCCCGGGGCGCGCTGGGCTGCTTTGCGCGGCCCCGGCGATCCGCTACTCTCGCTCGCCATGGCTGCCCCGCCGAGCGATTCCCTGCGTTCTGCCGCCCTACGCGAACTGACGGCGCGCGGCTATTTCGAGCAAGCCTCGGATCTCGAGGTGCTCGACCAAAGCCTCGCCGACGGCATGGTCACCGTGTATGTCGGGTACGACCCCACCGCGGACAGTCTGCACGTGGGTAGCTTGTTGACCATCATGGCGCTGCGAGTGCTGCAACGCCACGGCCACCGCCCGCTGTGTCTCCTCGGCGGCGGCACGGCCCTCGTCGGCGATCCCTCGGGTCGCACAGAAACGCGGCGCATGCTCGACGCGGCCACCATCGCGGCCAACGGCGCGGCGTTCCAACGTCAGATCGCCAACTTCATCCACTTCGATCGCGGCGAGCCCAACGACGCTCTCATGCTCGACAACTCGGCTTGGTTGCTCGAACTCGGGTACCTGCAGTTCCTCCGCGACATCGGGCGCCACTTCACCGTCAACCGCATGATCGCGGCCAAGACCTATCGCGAGCGACTCGAGGGTGAACTGCCACTGTCGTTTCTCGAGTTCAACTACCAACTACTGCAGGCCTACGACTTCATGCATCTGCACCGTGAGTTCGGCTGCACGCTGCAGCTGGGCGGGGCCGACCAATGGGGCAACATGGTCGCCGGCGTAGAGCTGATCCGACGCATGGCGGCCCACGGCGGCGACTCAGACTGCGATCGAGACGCGGTGCAATGCCTCACGTTGCCGTTGTTGACCACTCGCGACGGCCGCAAAATGGGCAAAACGGAGCGCGGTGCGGTTTGGCTCGACCCGGAGAAGGTGTCGGCCTTCGACTACTACCAGTACTGGATCAACTGCGACGACGATATGGTCGCCCAACTCCTGCGGTTGTTCACCGAGATTCCGCTCCCTGAGATCGCCGAGCTGACCGCCAACGACGGCGCCGCGTTGCGAGAAGCGAAACGGCGACTCGCCTACGACGCCACGGCTTTGTTGCACGGGGCCGAAGCCGCGGAAAAAGCCGAGAAGGCCAGCCAGCAGGCGTTCGGCGGTGGAGACGATTGGAGCGCAGTCGCCAGCGTGGACGTTCCCGGGCCGTCGATCAAGCTCATCGACTTGGTCGTCCACGACAAGCTCGCAGCCTTTCGTTCCAAGCGAGATGCTCGCCAGCGCATTGAATCGGGCGCGGTGCGGCTCGACGGGGAACCGTGCACCGACCCCAATCGCGTGATCGAAGCCGAGGAATGTGGCCCCGCGGGGATACGTCTGCAGGCCGGGAAACGACGCCGTTTTCGAGTGGTCCTGTCGTGACCGAAGACGCTCCCGCCTCGCGTCCGTCGCGGCGGCCGACCTTGGTCGTCGGAGCCGGGTTTTTGGGTGCTCGCGTGGCCGCGCGGCAGGCTGCCGATGCGGCGCACCCGGTCCTCGCGACGACCCGCAGTGGCCACTGGTCCGGGCCATCCGACCCACCGCCGGGGGTGACGTTACAGCGACTCAACATCATCGAAGACTCGGACGACGTCATCCAACGGACCGTCTCCGAAGTCGGAGCCGCGGTGATCTGCGTGGCCACCGGTGGTCATCAAGACCGCGAGCAGCTCTACATCGCGGGTGCCCGTCGCGTCGTCGCCTCGTTGAATGGAAACGAGTGTCGACGTGTGGTGTACGTCTCCTCGACGTCGGCGCTGGCCGACCGCGACGGTCCCGTGGACGAGCTCGCCACGGCCTGGCCCACCAGCGCGCGCGGCCGAGTGCAACGCGAGGCCGAACAAGCTGTCCAGCAGGCGGCGCAAGCCCACGGCATCCCCTGCCTGGTGCTCCGGCTGGGCGGTCTGTACGGCCCGGGGCGAGGCATCGGCCGCATCTACCGTCAACGTCGACCCGACGCGATGCCCGGTGACGGCTGGCAGGCGACCAACCTCATCCACGTCGAGGACGCGGCGACCGCGGTGCTGGCGGCATTGGCAGCCCCCAGCGAGGTTGAGGGCATCGTACATGTCTGTGACGACGACCATCGCCCCCGGCGTGCACTGTACGAGCGTGCGGCGTTGTGTCGCGGCCGTCCGCCCCCGCGCTGGGAACAACCGCAGCCGGTGAATCAAGCACCGCGCGGCAAGATCGTCGAGAACAACAAGCTCAAGCGGCTGCTCGGCGTGCAGCTCGCCTTCCCGTGTCACGTGGTCGAGCTGGACTGACGTCGCGCCGGTGGGTGTCGGAACGGGTGGCGGCGAGCCGCGGGTCGGTTCGAACCCGGTCCACGGCGTCAGGCTCGCCGCGCCTCCACGGTGGACTGGCAACTCCCGCCCCCACCGCGCGATGCCCCTCCAGGGTCGCCAATCGCCTTGCTACTGCCCGTGGACACCAGTTGAGAGCCGCGCGACTCCCGACCCCTTGCGCGACGAAGCGCCGTGGTTAAACCGATGGGCATCGTGTTGCAGACATCCGTATTTCCCGTCGTGGACGCGCTGGCGCCTCTCGCTTCCTCGGACCACGGCGTTGCGACGCTCGATATGGGCGAGCTGCAGCGCGACCTCGAGACGCTCGCATCCGAGGCGCTGTCCGCGCAAATGGCCGGGTTATCGCTCGCGGCCGCGGTGCATGACGAGCGCTTCCCTGCCCTTCGTGAGTTCCACCGCGATCTGCGTGACACGTTGTTCGTCGAAGTGCCGCGCGACATGGCCGGCTGGGTCCAGCAGCTGCAGCAACCCGACTCACAGGCCACTCGCGGGGTCTCGGGGTTCTACGATCGGCTGTTTGAACACGCGTACTCGCCGGACGCCGCGAGCCCGCTATTTCGCCCGGGCGGCGATGATCCGGCGGCGTTATCGTCCGCCCTCGCGCGACTGCTGCTGTTCGAGGCGGTCCGACTGCGACTCCTGGTCGCGGCCTGGAGCTCGCACGAGTACGAGAGCCTGGGAGGAGAAGAAACGGATATCGACGCCATCGCCTGCGCTGAGACCGAGGCGCTGCTGTCGGAGCCGTCCCTGGACGATCCCCACGTTCGTCCTCTGCCGGTGATGATGGCCTCGGCCTCGATCGCGCTGGCCCGCGACGCGGCCGATCGCGCGGATCTGCTGCGCGGCGTAGGAGAAGACGAACGCGAGCGACTCCGCATGCGTGCTCGCCTTCGCGCGGCACTGCGAGAACTCCGGTTGCCAGAGGCAGTGCTGCTGGAAAACGCGCTGGCCAGCCTCACCGGAGACCACCGGGTCGAGCTCACCGAGCTCCAGGCGGACCGCCCGGTCGCGTTGGAAGGCCTGTCACGCCAGGCGATGGACCAGCGGATCTCTCGGGGCCGACGCGCCCTCGCCAAAGCACGGCGCTACTGGCCCAGCCGTCGTAAGCCCGCCCTCTACGACATGATCCGCGAGCGGTCGAGCGCCGACCCGGCGACGGCGGACCCCAAATAGGTCGCGCCCACGGGCCCCGCATCGAACGAGAGCCCTCGACCGGAGAGCCCTCGCTCTCGATCAAAAGGCCATCGACCAAGACGAACAACTGGTGACGAACAGCCGGCGACGAACAACCGGCGACGAACAGCCGGCGACGAGGAACCGGTGACGAACAGCCGGCGACGAAGAACCGGTGACGAACAGCCGGCGACGAAGAACCGGCGGCTAGTAGAATTCGAACGACGAGTCGCCGTAGTCGAACGTGATCTCTTCGTCGGGACGGATCCGACGCCGAGCGTAGAGCACGTAGCCGTCGAACTCCGCATTGGGGCGCCGCGAGTGGTTGAGGAAGCGCAGCGCGTTTCGGCCACTGCGTCCCTCAGACTCGGATACCCACAGCACGTGACTTCCGTTGCGTCGCGCCTGTGGGCCTTTGTACTCGCCGATCGGTTCCCCCCGGGAAATCTCACGCTTGGCGAAGACCCCCTTGCCGTGCACCGAGGACTCGGCGACATAGATCACGGTTCGTAAGTGGGGGAACTCGGCTAGATTCACGCGCCGGCCTCTTCCTGATGCAAGTGGACGATCTGCAGGGCGAGCTCCAGCGCCTGCTCGCAGTTGAGCCGCGGATCCACGTGCGAACGATAAGCCCGCTGCAATCCCGCCTCGTCAATGCCACGGGCGCCGCCGATGCACTCGGTCACATCGTCGCCGGTCAGCTCGAGGTGAACGCCGCCAAGGTGCGATCCGAGGTCGCGGTGGATCTCGAACGCCCGACGCAGCTCGGTGAAAATGCGCTCGAACCGTCGCGTTTTGTAGCCCGACTTGGTGCTCTCGGTGTTGCCGTGCATGGGGTCGCTAACCCACAACACGGTACGCCCCGACCGCTTCACCGCGTCGAGGAGAGGCGGCAACCGGGCGTCGATCTTATCCGAACCCAGACGGTGGATGAGGGTGATCCGCCCCGGCTCGTTGTCGGGATCGAGGACGTCGAGTAGCGGCAGCAGATCGTCCGGATCCACCGACGGGCCGACCTTGATGCCCAGCGGATTTTGGATGCCACGGCAGTACTCGACGTGCGCTCCGTCGAGGCCGGCGGTGCGCATCCCGATCCAGGGCATGTGCGTCGACAAGTTGAACCATCCCGAACGCCGCGGGACCTCGCGGGTCAGCGCCGACTCATAGTGCAAGTGAAGCGCCTCGTGAGAGGTCGCCATGCTGATCTGACTGAGCACGTCCGCCGGCCCGTGTTGCAGCGAGTCGATGAACCGCAGGGCGTCGAGCACTGAACGCGAGATCTTTTCGTACTCGTGGCGCAATTCCGAGTGCTCCACAAAGCCTAGGTTCCACGTCGCCAACTGGTGCAAGTCGGTGAAGCCGCCGTCGATGAGACCGCGCACGAAGTTGAGGGTCGCGGCCGCGTGGTAGTAGCCGGACAGCAAGCGCTGCGGATCGGGAATGCGCGCCTCCGCGGTGAAGGCCGGCGCGTTGACATTGTCCCCGCGATAGCTGGGCAAGGTCAGGCCGTTGCGCGTTTCGAGGTCGGCCGAGCGCGGCTTGGCGTACTGCCCCGCCATTCGACCCACGCGAACCACCGGACGGTTCAGCCCGTAGACCAAGACCAGACTCATCTGCAGCAAGACCTTGAGCAACGCGGCGATGCGGGGGGATTCGCAGCCGTCGAACGACTCGGCACAGTCACCGCCTTGCAGCACAAACGCCTTGCCGGCGGCGGCATGGGCGAGCTGCTCTTTGAGCGTCAAGACCTCGCCCGAGGTCACCAACGGGGGCAAGGTGCCGAGCTTCCCCAGCACGCGATCGAGCGCTTCTGCCTCGGGATACTTCGGCAGTTGCAGCGCCGGCCGACTGCGCCAACTGTCGGGACGCCAAGCCGCAGTACCGCGCGCATCGGCACGCGGCGACGCAACCGGGTTGTCAACGGGGCTTACGGTCCTCACTCCAGTGATCATGACGATGTCGGGCTTTCTGGTTGGGGTGTCGATCGGCTCGCCGTGTCGGCGATGTAGCGCTGCACCTCTTGCTCGAGGATGGGCAGGGGCACCGCGCCGTTCCTCAGTAGCACATCGTGGAACCGGCGGATGTCAAACTGTGCACCCAGCGCGGTCTCGGCCTCGCGCCGCAGCCGTCGGATGGTCAGTTCCCCCATTTTGTACGAGAGCGCCTGGCCCGGCCAGGAGATGTAGCGATCGACCTCGGTGTGGATGTCGTGCAAAGACAACGCCGTGTGCTCAGCCATGTACGTCACGGCCTGCTCGCGACTCCAGTGCATCGCGTGAATGCCCGTATCGACCACCAGGCGGCACGCCCGCCACATCTCGAACGTCAGGCGGCCGAAGTTGGCGTACGGGTCAGCGTAGAACCCGGCCTCGAGGCCCAGCCGCTCCGCGTAGAGGGCCCACCCCTCACCAAACGCGGAGAGGTACAAGAAGCGCCGAAACGGAGGCAGATCATGGAGTTCTCGCGCCAAAGAAATCTGTAGGTGATGACCCGGTACCGCCTCATGCAACGTCAGCGCTTCGAGCGTGTAGAGCGGCCGACTCTCGAGGGCGTACGTGTTGACCCAGTAGTAGCCCGGCTCGCCACTGCCGGGGGCGGGATCGATGTAGCGCCCACTTGTGTACTTCGGCGCCAAGTGGTCCGGCACGGGTGCGACGCCGTACGGGAGCCGAGGCAAGTGCCCGAACAGTCGCGGCAGCGCGGCGTCCATGCGTTTGGCTAGGTACGAGGCTTCGCGAAGGAGTTGCTCAGGAGTTTCCGCGTAGAACCGCGGATCGGTGCGCAGGTGTTGCAAGAACGCCGCTAAGTCGCCCCCGAAGCCGACCTGCTGCATCACCGCGTGCATCTCACCCAAGATCCGCCTCACCTCGGCCAGCCCGATCTGGTGAACCTCGGCCGCGGTGAGTTCGAGCGTGGTGAACTGCCGGATGAGATGAGCGTAGTAGGCATCCCCATCGGGCAGCTCCGAGGCCCCGATCGATGCGCGAGCCCCCGGCCGGTACTCGTCGCGCATAAACGCGGCGAACGTCTGGTAGGCGGGCACGACCGCCTCGGTGATGGCGGCCCGCACCAAGCTACGCAACCGCTGTTGCTCCTCGCCCGGCATGCGCTCCGGGAGCTCCGCGAGCGGCTGCCAAAACACGCTGGCCTCCGGATCGTCGACGATGTGAGCGGTGATGGTCAGATCGTAGCCCTCGAGCACGACGGCGGGCAGCACCATCCCACGAGCGACACCGCGACGCAGCCGCGCGGTTGCCTGCGCAGCGTACCGAGGAAAAGCCCGCAGACGATCTGCGTAGTCTTCCCCGTCGCGACCGGTCTGGATGACCGTTCGTGGGGCCATATGGGCGAACTCGATGTGAAAGCCAGAGCCGGTGGTCAACGCCATCTCGTGGGCCCCGAACTCGTACTCGGCCAAGCGATCCGTGAGCTGTCGCCGAAAGATGTGGTGGCTGATCTGATCCGTACGAGACAACGACGCGACGTCGATCGCGTCGAGTCGCGTGAGGAGCCCCCGAGCGTCGTTCATCTGGCGCAGCGTCGCGGTTTCACTGAGATCGGCAAGCTGAGCGGCGAAGCGGGAATCGCCGACCGACGATGCAAACAGCGGGTCGTCGGCGAGACGAGACGCCCACGCCTCGGCGAACAGGCGATGCAACGCCTCGGACGAATCGGTGGGAGCGGGCGGGTTGTCGCGCACCGCGGCCGGGGTCAGGGGCCCCCCAGCCACACAAGCCAGTAGCTGCCCGGCGACAAGGGCTCCCGCAAGCAGCACGATTCGAGAGGCGGAAAAGCGAACACGGGCGGGTCGTCGTGCGAACTGAAGCATGGGACGGTTGGTGAGAGGCAAACGAAAATCGGGTCGTGACGACCGGCCGCGCCGTCCGCAGCCGGGCTGGCGATGGTGAGCTCGTACGGTCCGTTCGCTAGGGACCCGCTTCGGTGGGGTAGCCCAGCTCGATCCAGAGGTCGAGGCCCTCGTCGAGCACGCGCACTTGAGAGTAGCCCGCGGCGAACAATGCGTCGGCCGCGGCCTCCGAGGCGGCGTGGGGACAGCCACAGTAGGTCACGATCCAAACGTCCGTAGGCAACTGATCGAGATAGTCAGAAACGGCGTAGAACGGCACCGAGACGGCCCCTTGGATGTGGCCGCCCACGTAGTCACCGGGCGCCCGTGCATCGATGACAATAAACGACTCGGCGGCGTCGTACGCCCGCTTGAGCTGCTCCACCGAAATGAAGCGATCGCTGAGACCGAACTCGAGCGGCGGCAGACCACCTGGGTTGAGCAGCGCATCGCTGATATCCATCGACGGCAGGGCCGGCGTGGAACCGTCGAGGGGCCGTTGCCACGAGCGAATCAACGCCACCACGTCGTCGATTTGCGACGCATTGAGGGTCGTCTCAAACGCGGGCATCGGCGTGCCGGCCCGACCTTTGGCGACAGCGTAACGCAGATAGCCATCGCTGGCATCGGCCAGAAAGCCCGGGTCCGCCAGACTCATGTAGGTTGAGCCCGCCCCACGCGGGCCGTGGCAGTGTTCGCAGTGCACGGCGTACACGGCCTCGCCCAACCCGGGTTGACCCATTCCTGCCTCGGTACCGAGCGACAGATTCGGCCGGGTCTGCCAGCTGCGCATCAACGCCACGAGCCCGGCCACACCGGCGTCATCCAGCGGCCCGCCCCATTCTAAGCCCCAACCGGACATCGGCGTGCCCTGGCGTCCGCGAACGATGGCGCGACGGAGCAGTTGATCGCTGGCCGCCGCGAGAAAATCCGGGTGGGCCAACGCGTTGGCCCCGTCGGCGACGTACCCTTGCCCCTCGTCTCCGTGGCACAGCGCGCAGTACAGCGCGTAATCACGGCGGGCCGGCTCGAGGTCGGGAGCTGCGTCCTCGGTCGCCTCGCACGAGACCAAGACCGCGCCGAGCCAGGCGATGCGGTGGACGGCTCGCATGCCCCCGCGTCGACCGACGACGGGTCTCACCGTCGGTTCTTCCAACCCGCCCCGGGGCACGTCGCTGCTGGGCGGATCAAGCCTCATCTTTATTGCCGACCACCTCGAGGATGGAGCCTTTGACGTAAGCGTAGCCCGCCGGCGTGCTCAGCGTGATGTCGTGCTCTTCCGAGCCACTGGGCAAGTACTTCGCGAGCACACCGTTGACGTCGTAGATGTATAGGTCGTCCTTGTTTCCGTCGTGCAGCTCCCAAACGCCGCCTGAGGCCGGATCTGACGTGTCCTGAAAGATTGGGAATGAGCAGCGGTCGTACAGCTCATGCTGGGTCGTCGTGGCATCGGATTTGTTGATCGCCACGAACTCCACCTCCACACCTTCATTATGGAACTCGAGACGCATCTGTTCAAACTTCCCAGCCTGGGACTGGCAAAAGCTTCACCAGCCCGCGAGTAAGGCGACGACAGTGACCCGACCAGTGAATGCGTCCAGACCGTAGACCTGTTGGTGTCCACAGCTGCGTGGCTGGACATCCTGGAGTTGCCACTGGGGCCAGGGATGGCCGACACAGTTGCCGCACGGCTCGTCGTCCCCATCGCCATCGCCATCGCCATCTCCGTCCCCATCGCCATCGCCATCTCCGTCGCCATCGCCATCTCCATCTCCATCTCCATCTCCATCTCCATCTCCACCACCGGAGGAGCTGGTCGACTCCGACGAGCTCGTGACCGACGATTCACTCGAATCCCCGCCGTCACCGGTCGAGGATGCCGGCGCCGTCCCGGAAGACTCCCCGGTCGCCGAACCCGAGGCGGTCCCATCTGCGGTCCCCGGTCCATCACCGGTCACTGAGGCTTGAGCCGTGGACGAGCCCTCGCCTGAGCCACTCGCCATCGAGGTGCTCGACGCGTCGTCCGTGGCCGACTCGGCCACGACGTGCGCGCCGACGCGAGCCCAACCGCGCGCCCGCTCGGTCGGGGACTCGTAGGGGCCGACGCACTCGCCGTCACCCAACGGCGCCAACCCGTTCGAATCGTCGTTTTGGCAACCGGTGGGAGCCAGGCTGCTCAGCAACACCCCGACGATCACGCCGCGAGCGGTCGCGTGGGACGCGAAACGGACAGAGCTTAGGCGCGCGTTCTTCACTTGAGCATGGTAGCCGCTCGGTTCCGGACTGTGCAACGGCGGCCGATGGAAGCGGCCTGCGACCCAGCGCGGACGACTCGTACCGGTCCCGAATCCATCGAGCGCCCGCCCCGAGTACGCGCCTCCGGCACCCTCGCTCCTCCCTCCGCGGGGGCGGACTGTCGTGCGCTAGACCGCCGGGTCGGAGGGCTCATGAGGCGAGCCGCCGCGCGCCGCACCGGTCGTCCGTCGGATCTGCAGGACCGGCTGATCGCCCCCGTCGTGCCCGTCGGACGGTGAGCTCGCCGTGACCCGCGTCACCGAGCGGTCGAGCAGATGACTGGGCACCACGTTGCGCAGACTGTTGAGCATCACCGCTCGAACCGCCGGGTTGTCCTGCTCGAGCTCGTCGAGCAGCCGTCGCATCGCTTCGCGGCGCAGTCCGTCTTGGCTGCCACACAGGTTGCACGGCAAAATCGGGTACTCGCGCGCTCGCGCGAACTCGGCGATATCTCGCTCCGCGCACAGGATCAGGGGGCGGATCACATCGAAGCGATCGTCGTCCGTGCGATACCCCGCGGGCATGGCCTGCAATCGCCCGGCGTACAGCATGTTCATCAGCACGGTCTCAAGCGCGTCATCGCGATGATGTCCCAACGCGATCTTATTGCACCCCAAGCGCTCGGCGTGGGTGTACAGCACGCCTCGTCGCATGCGCGAACACACGGCGCAGTAGGTCTTCCCCGGCGGGGTTCGATTCACGACCGTCGAGTACGTGTCCTCGTGAATGATGTGATACGGCACGCCGAACTCGCGCAGCCAGCCCTCGAGCGGCGCACCATCGTAGCCAGGCTGCCCTTGATCGAGGTGCACCGCGGTGAGTCGAAAACGAAACGGAGCTCGGCGTCGCGCGGACTCCAGCAGGTCGCACAGCGTGTAGCTGTCTTTGCCGCCCGACATCGCCACCATGACATGATCCCCGTCTTGGAGCAGGTTGTACTCCCCGAGCGCCTTCGTCATCGTACGGGCGAGACGGTCTCGCAGGCGTTCGGTCGCGTCGGTCATCGGCTGGCGGGAATGCGGTGGAGCAGCAAAGCGGTGCAGGCGTGCATAGCATGCGACCGGCGCTCCGGTTGATCCGCGGCCACGAACCCGCCCGCGGTCAGTCCAGCGACGGAACAAACAGCACCAGCCGAAGTCGCACGGCGGTCCTCAGCCGGGTTCGAGCGATCCGGTGCCGTCGGCGCACCTCGGTGAGCTAGTGCGCCGCTGCCCGAAGCTGCGCCTCGAGCCAGTCGAGCTGTTGCTCGAGCACGGTTCGCTCGGCCGAGCCAACTGGTGCAGACGAGGCCTTGGCCGCCGACTGGGCGTCGGTCAGTTCGCGTCGGGCCGCGTCCACATCGATCTCGTCGCTGCGAAGCGCCCGCTCAGTGAGCACCGACACTCGCCCTTCCGCCGAGACCTCGACAAAACCCGCTCCGACCGCCATCCGGATATCCGCTTGGTCGTCACGGTACCTCACCACGCCCGGGCGCAGCGGGGACACGAACGGAATATGGCCGGGCAACACCCCGAGCTCGCCCAACGCCCCCGGGATTTCCACCCCGGCGACCTTGACGGTGGCCACGGCCCCCACCGGGGTGAGAACGTCGAGCTCGAGCAAAGCGTTCGCCATCTACTCGCCTTTCTTGCCTTCGGACTCTTGCAGCTTCTTGTACTTCCCGAGCACGTCCTCGATACCGCCGCACATGTAGAAGCACTGCTCGGGGATGTGATCGTGCTTGCCCTCGCAGATCTCTTTGAACGAACGGATGCTGTCCGCCAAGTCCACGAACTTGCCGTCGGCGCCGGTGAAGACTTTGGCTACGTCGAACGGTTGGCTCAAGAAGCGCTGGATCTTTCGGGCGCGCTCAACCGTACGCTTGTCGTCGTCGGAGAGCTCGTCCATGCCCAAGATCTTGATGATGTCTTGCAGCTCTTTGTACTTTTGCAGGATCTGCTGCACCTGGCGGGCGACCCCGTAGTGCTCGTCGCCGACGATCTCGGGGGTCAAGATGGTGCTGGTCGAGTCGAGCGGATCCACCGCCGGGTAGATGCCGATCTCGGTCAGCGCCCGGCTGAGCACCGTCGTCGCATCCAAGTGAGCAAACGCCGTCGCGGGAGCGGGGTCGGTCAGATCGTCCGCCGGTACGTAGATGGCCTGCACCGACGTGATCGATCCCTTTGTGGTCGTGGTGATGCGCTCTTGCAGCGCCCCCATCTCGGTGGCCAACGTGGGCTGGTACCCCACGGCGCTGGGGATGCGACCGAGCAGCGCCGACACCTCGGAGCCGGCCTGGGTGAACCGGAAGATGTTGTCGACGAACAGCATCACGTCCTGCCCCATCTCGTCGCGAAAGTACTCGGCTTGGGTCAACGCACTCAGCGCCACGCGAGCCCGCGCCCCGGGAGGCTCGTTCATCTGACCGTAGACCAACGCCACTTTCGACGCGTCGTTGTCCACTTTCGCCACCTCACGGGTTTCCTCGTTCCAGTCGGCCTCAATGACGCCGGACTCGATCATCTCGAAGTACAAGTCGTTGCCCTCGCGGCTGCGCTCGCCAACCCCCGCAAACACCGAGTAACCACCGTGCTTTTTGCCGACGTTGTTGATCAGCTCCTGGAGCAACACCGTCTTGCCCACTCCCGCGCCGCCGAACAGACCGATTTTGCCGCCGCGTCGGTAGGGGGCGAGCAAGTCGATCACCTTGATGCCGGTGACGAACGGCTCGATCTTGGTGCTCTGATCGACGAACGCCGGTGCTTTGCGGTGAATCGGGCGATACTCGGTGGTGTCGATGTCGCCTTGCTCGTCGACCGGTTGGCCGACAACGTTCATGATGCGCCCCAGTACGCCTTTGCCGACGGGCATCATGATCGGCTTGCCCGTCGAGCGCACTTTCATTCCGCGCACCAGACCGTCGGTGGTGTCCATTGCGATGGCCCGCACTGTCCGCTCACCGAGGTGGATCGCCACCTCGACGACCAAGTTCTCGGGCTCGTCGCTGATCGAGGGATTCGTGAGCACCAGCGCGGTGTTGACCTCGGGCAGTCCTTCGTCAAATTCGACGTCGATCACGGGCCCGATGACCTGAGTCACCCGTCCGACGATCTGGTCCGTCGGAACGGACCCTTCGCCGGCACCGGCTCCCGCGCCCGCACCGGGGGCCGACAGCCCACCGCTGGATGGCGAATCGAACAGAGAACTAGAAGACGAGGAAGAAGTGGTGCTGGACATGTTGTCTCTCCGCGGTCCGCTAGGACTTGAGTGCCTCGGACCCGCCGATGATCTCCATCAGCTCTTTCGTGATCGCGGCTTGACGCTCGCGGTTGTACTCGAGCGTGAGCTCGCCGATGAGCTCGGACGCGTTGTCGGTGGCGGCATCCATGGCCGTGCGACGGGCCGCGACTTCAGCCGCAGCCGAGTGAAACATGGCTTTTTGCAGATGAGTCTCGACCGTGAGCGGTAGCAACGTAGCGAGGAGAGCTGGCACGCTGGGCTCGAAGACTCGCTCGGGGCCCTTCTCTGAGCTCGCATCTGCGTCCGCGCCGGAAGTGACGGGAAGCAAGGTTAGCTGCGTGACTTCTTGAGTGAGCACGTTTTTGAAGTGGTTGTAGATGAGCACCACCTCGTCGACCCGCTGCTCCTCGTCGGCGCCAAACATCGCGAACGCCGAAGCCGCGACTTCCTTGGCCAGCGTGACGGCCGTATCGGGCTCGGGGGCAGTGTGGACCGTCTCCACAGCGATGCCACGACCACGCAGAAACCCTGCGCCCTTGCGCCCCACGGCGACCACGACGACTTGTTGCCCGGCGTCGCGACGTTGCTCGATGAGAGACTGAGCACTACGCCCGACCCCCCCGTTGAAGCCGCCACACAGGCCGCGATCGGCCGTGACGACGACGACCCCCACCCGTTTGACCGCGCGCCGCTCAAGGTACGGATGAATGTCTGCAGCCACCCCCGGCACCACCTCGCGCGCCATGGCGGTCACGCGATCCGCGTAGACCTGAGCCCGCGTCATCGCATTTTGGGCTTTTCGCAGCCGCGCGGCCGCGATCCGGCTCATCGCGGATGTGATCTTCCGGGTGTTTTTGACCGAACCGATGCGGTTGCGGATTTCTTTGAGGTTCGCCATCGGAAGCCCCGGTTCCAGTGCGTCTAGGCGCGCTCCTCTTTGTACTTGCGCACCGCTTCGTGAAGCCCCTCATCCACCTTCGCCAGTGCCTTTTTGTCGGTGGCGCGGCGAATGTCGTCGAGCAGACCGGAACGATGCTCTTTGATCCAAGTGTGAAGACCGGCCTCGAAGTCGTTGACCTGCGCGATCTCGAGGTCATCGAGGTACCCCTGGGTACCCGCAAAGATCGAGACGACTTGCAGCGCCACGTCGAGCGGCTCGTATTGCATCTGCTTGAGCAACTCGACCATCCGTTGCCCGCGGTCGAGCTGGGCTCGGGTCGCGCTGTCGAGGTCCGACGCGAACTGGGCGAACGCCTCGAGCTCGCGAAACTGGGCCAAGGTCGTCCGCAGCGGTCCGGCGTACTTACGCAGCGCCTTGATCTGCGCCGATCCACCCACGCGCGACACCGACAGACCCACGTTGATGGCCGGCCGGACCCCACGGTGAAACAGGTTGCTCTCGAGGTAGATCTGGCCGTCGGTGATCGAGATGACGTTGGTTGGGATGTACGCCGACACGTCGCCAGCTTGGGTCTCGATGATCGGCAACGCGGTCAGCGACCCCGCACCCTCTTTATCGGAGAGCTTGCAGGCACGCTCGAGCAGTCGACTGTGCAGGTAGAACACGTCGCCCGGGTAGGCCTCCCGGCCCGGCGGGCGGCGCAACAGCAGCGATAGCTGGCGGTAGGCGACGGCCTGCTTGGACAGATCGTCGTACACCAACAGCGCATGTCCTCCGCGATCGCGGAAGTACTCACCGATGGTGACACCGGTGTATGGCGCGAGGAATTGCAACGGAGCGGACTCGGAAGACGTCGCCGCGACCACAATCGTGTACTCGAGGGCGCCTTCACGGCGGAGACGATCGACGACCGACGCGACCGTGGACTGCTTTTGTCCGATGGCCACGTAGACGCAGATCATGTTCTGACCCTTTTGGTTGATGATCGCGTCGACGGCGATGGCGGTCTTGCCGGTTTGCCGGTCGCCGATGATGAGCTCACGCTGCCCGCGGCCGATCGGCACCATCGAGTCGATGGCCTTGAGACCCGTCTGCATCGGCTCGTGGACGCTCTTGCGGGTGATGATGCCCGGCGCCTTGATCTCAACGACGCGGCTTTCTTCCGTGGCGAGGGGTCCTTTGCCGTCGATGGGCTCGCCGAGAGCGTTGAGCACGCGGCCGACGAGACCCTCACCGGCCGGCACGCTCATGATCGTACCGGTGCGCTTGACCGTGTCGCCCTCTTTGATGAGGTGATCGTTGCCGAGCAGGGCAACCCCCACGTTGCCATCCTCGAGGTTGAGCACCATGCCCCGCACGTCGTGCGGGAACTCGAGCAATTCGCCGGCCATCGCGTTTGCGAGACCGTAGACCCGGGCGATTCCGTCACCCACCGTCAGCACGGACCCCGTCTCTTCAACGGAAGCTCGCACCTCGGTGCCTTGGATCTGGTCGCGGATGATGCGGCTGATCTCGTCGGCTCTGATCTCCATGTCGTACTCGTTCTCTTACGGTAGGGAAACGTCTCCGCTCTTCGCTTGAGAGCGCAGACCGTGTCGCAGGTTCGCTAGCGTGCTGCGCACGCTTAGATCGATGGTTTGATGACCGAGCTTGGTGACGAGGCCCCCGATGAGTTCGGGGTCGACCGAGCTCTCGACGGTCACCGTCTTGCCGGTGACCCGTTCGAAACAAGCTTTGAGAGCGGCAAGGGTCGCCGGCTCGAGCGGCTGCGCGGCGCTGACTTCGGCCTTGAGACGCCCCGCCTGCTCGTCGGCGAGGAACCGATACTGCCGAGCGATTTGGTCGATGCCGCTGACGCGTCCACGAACGACCAGCAGGTCGACGAGGCCGACCACCTTGGCGTCGACGTCCAAACGCTGGCACACCGCCGCGGCCGTGGCCTGGCGCTGACTCATCAAGTGATGCACGCCGGCAAGCACATCGATCAACGTCTGCTCTTCCTCAAAAGGCAGCTCGAACGCTTGGGCGACCGCCGCCAGATCTGCGGTGAAACGATCCCGCTGCGCCGGGTTGTCGGCGAGGCTGAGCAGCGCGCGAGCGTAACGTTTGGCGAGTGTGCCTGGAATCATGAGACTTTTCCGAGTTGCGAACGGTCGATCTCGTCGACTTGAGTCACGTATCGGTCGATGATGCGCTGCTGGTCGTCCTGGTTGAACTGCTGACGCAGCACGGACTCGGCGCGGGCGAGCGCCCCGTCCACCACCTCACCCTCGAGCAGACGCACAGCCAAGCGAGTCTCGCGTTCGATGGTTCGCGTGGCTGCGTCGACGATCCGCTGGGCTTCCTGTCGGGCGTCATCGAGCAAGCGCAGGCGTTCGGCCTGCGCCGCTTCTCGGGCCGCGTCCACGAGCGCTTTCGCCTCGGCGTCGGCCCCTTCCAACTTGGACTGGTATTCGCGCAGCAACGTCTCGGCCTGCTCACGCGCTTGCGTGGCCTTGTCGAGCTGCTCGCGGATATCATCGCTCTTTTTCGCATTGCTGGCCATCAGCGGCCGGAACAAAATGCGGTTGAGCAGGAACAGCAGGACGGCGAAGTTGATCAGGACGAAGATGAATCCGACCCGCGGGTCGTCCTCCGTCGGCAGACCCACCCACTTGATGCCGTGGGGATGGCTGTCCGCCGCGGGGCTCGCCCAGGCCAAGCGGCAGTAGAGCGTGGCCCCGAACGCGACGACGGGCCCGACTCCTCGCCGTACCCATTGGCGTGCGGCCATGGGGCTCATGCTGCCCTCCCAAGAACGCGCTCACTAATCTCACGCGCGAGGACCTCGATGCGCGCCACCAGATCGGTACGAGCGCGTGCGACTTGAGTCGAGATCTGTCCCCGCGCCGCGTCGAGGGAACGAGACGCCTGGCTGCGTGCCTGAGCGATCTTGTCGCTTCCGTTCGACTCGGCGTCGCGGCGCAACTCAGAGCGCACGTTGAGCGCGGACTCGCGGGCTTGTCCCAGACGCTCGGCGTACTCGGCATCGAGCTTCGACGCCTTCGTCTGTAGCTCTTCAGCGGCCGCAAACGCACCGCTGATCGCCGCATGTCGACGATCGCGAACTTCTAGCCAAGGACGAAACAACAGACGCTCCAAGACCGCGAGCAGCAGCAGAAACAACGTGAGCTGCACGAAGACGGTACCGTCGATGTCCACGACCGGTTGAGCGGCGAGGATGATTGACGTGCTAGTTTGCATGGCGTTGGCCGAGCAGATATCCAAAGGCGAGATCAACGGAGAGCAGGCCGTTGCGGGTGCCGTATCGGCAAGGCGGCGTGCAGGTAGCACGCGTGCGAGGAGGCGTCAACGGCCACCGGGCGAGTAGAGCGTGGCTGGAGGCCCCGCCAGGTGCGCTAGCGTGCTGGGCACGACTCGCCCGGCAATCACTGCGAGATCGCTTCGGGCTGCGGTCGAACCCGCCACGACTCGCGCCGCGAGGCTGGGCTCGCCTGGGCTCGAGAGGGCTCGCCTGGGCTCGCCTGGGCTCGAGAGGGCTCGCTTGGGCTCGAGAGGGCTCGCTTGGGCTTCGAGAGGGCTCGCTTGGGCTTCGAGAGGGCTCGAGAGGGCTCGCCTGGGCTCGAGAGGGAGGCCCGCGCCTCCGCCCGGCTCGACGACGGAGCGGGCGGCGTCTCGCCCCGCTCGGCGCACGACCGGCCTGCGTCCTCGCCCCGCGCGGCGTGAGATCGGCCCCGCGCTCGCCCAGCCGCTGACGAGACCACGGCGACCGGCGGACCGCTCGTCGGGGCCGGCATCCCGGGGGTTGGTCCTCTCGACCGACAACGCCCGCGGCTCGCGTGGCCGAGCCGCCAACGCCAACGGATCGTCGTTGGACACCCTCGGCGCGTCGCCGGCGATCCTCGGGTCGTTACGAATCGGCGTCGGCCACCGTCGGGGCGTCGCCGACGGTCATCGTGCAGTTTCCCTCGAAGCGCGCGCCCTTTTGGATGACGAGCGACGGCGTGGAAAGATTGCCGTGAACCCGGGCCGGCTGGTGGATCTCGAGTGACGAGGTCGCGGCGATATCCCCCCGAGCGGTGCCTTGGACCACGACGTTGGCGGCGCGGATCTCAGCCGCGACGTTCGCGGTCTCCCCCACGATCAGGGTGCCCTCGGTCTGGATCTCCCCCGAGAAGTCACCGTCGATCCGCACGGCGCCTTCAAATGAAAGCTTGCCCTCGAACGCGGATCCCTTGCCGAGCACGGTCGTGATCTCTTGCTCCATCGTCACTGCTCCCTCGCGGGACCAACGGCATAGCCGGAATCGCAGCGAAATTGAAGCGGCACTCGGACGCCCACCAGCAAGGCCGACCGCCCGCACCACGACCGCCCGCACCACGACCGCCCGCACCACGACCGCCCGCACTGTCAGACAACGACCACCGTGCCCGCACGCGGAAGCCGGTCATCGGCCAGCTCGGCTCCGCTACGGACGGCCGTGCATCCGAAGCACCGCGGGCTGCGTCCCGGCGCCCGACGAGTGACAGCCGGTCGCAGCGTGGTGCGGCTGGGCTCGCCGCGCGAGGTAGCGATTTGTGCCCACCGACACGGACGACATCGACTGCGGACCTCGACCGGCGCCGACGGGGTCAGCCGCGACTCCGAGAAGCCCCGCCGGCCCGCGGCACACCGGGGGCCATGCTCCCTCATGGGCGCGGACGCCTGAACTCCGCATGCCACGGAGTCGGGCAGCGGTTGCAGGCGCACTCACGGGCCACCGCGCAGGTGTCATTCTGCGTTCGGGCAACGGTTCGCACGGTGAAGCGTTGACGACAAAGTGGACCTGACGTCGCCCTCGTCTCCGCGTCCACCCCCGCGTCAATGCTTCGCTTTGCCGCGTGCCTGGTCGCAACCCGGGCTGCGAGCTGGGCGCAAGCTAGCGCTTGTTGTTGTAGAAAACCGTGATCGTCAAGCAGTGGAACTCTCGGTCAGAGCTTTGAGTGACCGTCTTGTCCACGATCTCGACGTCCTGGTTCTCCTCGAGCCACGCATTGATGCGATCGCTGATGCCCTCACGCTCACGCGCCTTAGTCGCCGAAAACACTTTCACGCCATCGAAATCCATAGCATTCCTCCAGTGCCGGGGGCTGGATACCCGAGCGGCGGATGCGATGTCAAAAACAAAATTGCACCCAGCGTGGAATTTTTTACCGTGGGCGAAAAAAAACCGCCGCCGAGTTCGCGTTCCTGTCTCTTTCGTGGAGATAGCGTAAGGTCCCCCGCGCGACTGCCCTTGGGGCCAGCTCCTCGACACTGCCATGACCGCTGCCCTAGAACGTTGGCTGACTCTCCACGCAACGGCGAACACTAGTTCGCTGGCTTCCGATCTGTACCCCCAGTTGACTGACGCGCTGGACGCAATCGGCGCGATCCTGGCGGCAGACCGGGATGTCGGCGGATCGGAGATGCGGACAGATTCGCTGGGCGCGCCAGAGCTTGTGGTCTACGCCCGCGTGGAGGCGCGCGAGCGTCTGGAACAGCAACTGCGAACGGTCGCCGACTCACTGCTCATCCCACTGGGCGCCGCGCCCGACATCCGCGGTGAGACCCACGAAGGCTCCGACTGGCGCGAGGTCTGGAAGCAGTTTTACCGGCCGATGGTGTTTGGTGCCGGCGCGCTGCTCGTGCGGCCGAGCTGGATCCCACGACGACGCGGCGACCCGGAACGCGAGGTCATTCTCGACCCGGGACAAGCCTTTGGAACGGGTCAGCACGAGACGACCCGGCTGTGTCTCAATCTCCTCGCCCGACTCGCGCGCGACGGCGACCAACCGAAGACGGTCCTGGACCTCGGCACCGGATCCGGGATTTTGGCGCTGGGAGCCGCGCGGCTGTTCCCGGCGGCACGCGTGCGTGCCATCGACCTCGATCCAGTCGCGACCGAGGCCGCACGGGACAACGTGCGGGTCAACGGCCTGCAAGACCGTGTCGAGGTCCTCACCGGCGACATCAATGCCGCCGGGATCGACCCCTACCCCCTCGCGATCGCCAACATCCGGCCAGAGGTCCTGCTCCCGGTGGCCCCGCAGTTGGCCCGCATCACCTCGCCGGGCGCCAATCTCCTGCTGAGCGGCATTTTGGACGAGGAGCACGACGCGGTCGCGGCCGCCTACGCCGCCCCGGCCTGGCGGTTGCTCGACCGGCCGCTCGATGGCGAGTGGCGAGCGTTGTTGTTGCAGCGCGAGGGCGTGGGGTGAGCGTACGCGTGTTCGTGCGAGTCGATGCGGCGCCGCGACCCGGCGCCGTGCTGTCGCTCGACCACGACGAGCACCACTATCTTGCCCGCGTGCGTCGGGTCCGCCCGGGCCAGGCCGTCGAGGCGCTCGATCTACGCGGTCAGCGATGGCAAGCCGCGGTCGAGGCGATCGACGCCAAACAGGCGTCGATCCGGCTCGTCCGATCGATGCCCACGCGACCCGCTCCGCCCAGCGTGGCGATCATCGGCCTGCCCAGTCCGGCGGCCGCGCTCGATGCCGTCGCCCGCTGCTGCGAACTGGGAGTGGAGGACGTGCTGCTCGTCCGCTGCGAGCTCAGTCAGGTCGGACCCCCGAGCGACGCGCGGACGACTCGGGTACTCCGGGCATCGCAACGGCAGTGCGGCCGTCCCCGCGAACCTCGCGTACAGTCCCTGTCCCTCGCGGAGGCACTCGCGTTCCGCGGAGAGATCCCCCTGTTCGTCGGAGAACGGGATGCCGACGTGAAGGAGCCGCGGCTCGATCACGCCCGGAGCGGGTTTCGAGTGGCCGTCGGACCCGAAGGCGGATTCTCGGTCCGTGAGCAAGCACAATTGCGCGACGGCGGGGCCATCGGGCTGCAGCTAGGGCCGTGGACGCTCCGCACGGAGGTGGCGATCGTGGCCGCGTGCTCGCGCTTAGCCGCAGCGGCGGAGCGCCGGCCTCACGTCGCGTGCGGTCCGAAACCAACGTCGGCGTGACGAGCCTGTCCCGAATCGGGCGAAACGCTCCGCGGCTCACCACAACGAGCGCCAACTCGACCACGTTCTGTACTCGCCGAACCCATCGCGGGTTGAACGCCGACGTGCAGTCGATGCTAGGCTCAACGACGTGCCTGCTCGCCCGGCCCAGGCGGATCTGCACTGCCCCCGCTGCGACGCGCGCCTTGTCGAAGTGGGAGCGGCGCGAACCATGACGACCTGCCCCGCCTGCCACCAGGACCTGCTGGCGGTAGACGTCGCACCGTGGCCCCACCGGGTCGCCGCGGCCGCGATCGACCTCGCGTGTGTGGGTCTGACGGCCGGACCATTGCACTTGGGGGTTCGAGCGCTGCTGGACCGCGACGACCCGCCGGTCGCCACTGGCTTGGACGCGGTGCTCAGCTTCGGCGCCCAGGACCTCACGACCATCCTATTCGAGTGCCTGCCGCTGCTGATCTTCGCCGGCCTCTACTACGGCCTGTTCGTCAGTTTGACCGGGCGAACCCCGGGGATGTCTGCGGTGGGGATCCGCGTGGTCGCCACCGACGGACGCGTACCGCACCCGATCGCGGCCGCGGTTCGCTACGTCGCCAGTGTGATGGGGCTGATGCCCGCCACCCTGGGCTTTTGGTGGTTGCTCGTCGACGTCGATCGCCGAGCCATGCACGACCACGCCTCAAGAACGTACGTCGTGAGAGATTCGTGAATCGAACCCGCGAACGCCGTCGTCTGATCGAGTTGCGAGCTCAGCTCGCCCGTGCGCGAGATCGAGACGAGATCACGAGCACCCTTTGCCGCGCGGCAGCCCTGTTCACGCCGCGCGTGGCATTGTTCGGCGTCAAACGGGAAGGACTGCTCGGGCTGGCCACCCCCCTCGGCATTGGCGGTATCGCCGGTACCGTCACCCGAGTCTCCGCCGCCGTCGAAGCGGCGATCCAAGGCGAGTCCCCACCCGAACTGGTTCGTGACCTCGATTTGCGCCTGACCGTCGGCCTTGAGTCACCGGATCCGTGTGCGTTCTTGCCGGTTCGGGTCGGGCAGCGAACCGTCCTGATGCTTTACGCCGACCGGGAAGGCGATCGGTTCGAGCCCGAAGAACGCGAGACGCTCGCCGAGCTGTGCCAGATCGCCGGCTATAGCCTCGAGATGCTACTGCGATCGCGGGCGGTGGATCCCCCGGCAGCCCAGGCGACGACGGTCGCCGCCCCGCCGGCCGCAGCGGACCCTCGCCCGCTGCCCAAAGCGACCATCGTGTCGCTCGCCGAGCCGCTTTGCGCCGCGACGATTCGCGGGCAGATCGAGATCGACGCGGCAGAACGAGACGGTCCGTGGGCTGACGTTCGTTCTAGCTTGGCGGCGGGCGCCGCGACGCCGACGGTCCCGCCGGCATCGGCGACCGACGACCAGGGCCGCGACAAGGCCGACGCCATGCCGATCGTCGTCGACGAGGTTGATCGACCGTCTTCGATCCGCGCCGCCAACGGCCCTACGCCTCCCGCCCCGTCGCCTGACGACGCCGATGCGGACGCTCCCGACTCCCCCCCGGCATCCCCCGAAGCCATTGACGCGGCGATCGCCGCCGCCTCGCAGGGCAGTCTCGACCCGGACCGGCTGTGGGAGCTCGGGCCACAAGTCGGCGAGCGCCTGGCCGAGCTGTTTCCGGGAGCCGTCGACCGTCCCCTCGAGTCGCTGGCGGAGGTGCAGCTTCCCACGTCTTACGGGCCGCTGCTGCGGCTTTGCGTCAAGCTCGGAAAACGAGTCGGACCCTACATGCTGCCGCTGACCCGGCATGACGAGCTTCCGGTTCGCCGCCACGCCGTGTTGTTGTTCCAAGAGTTGCGTGACGATCGCTGTGTCCACGCGCTGTCGGAACGCGCGGCGGATGACGATGTCATGACGCGCGGCCTGGCGATGCGAGTCTTGGAGACGTATCACGCGTCGAGCCGCTACCCCGAAGCGCTCGCCCCGATCCGGGCGCTGCTCACCAGTTCGAGGACCGCCACGCGGCTCGCTGTCACTGAGGCGACCGGGACACTCCGGGACGTGGACGCCGTCGCGGCCCTCATCGCCCAGCTCGATGACGAGGACGGCGAGCTTCGTCGCGCGAGCCTGGCCGCGCTGTGCTCGATCACAGGGCAGCAATTCGGCTCGCGACCGCACCGCTGGCGAGAATGGTACGCAGAAAACGCCCACCGCGACCGTGTCGCGTGGCTCATCGACACGTTGGAACACGACGACGCCGGCGTGCGCCGTTGGGTGGCCCACGAACTCGTCCGCGTGACCGGCCGGGCCGACCCCTTCCCGGCGGACGGGGATCCGCATGCGCGCCACGCTGCGATCTCGCGGTGGCGCCGCTGGTGGCAAGCGTCGAGCGGGCGCAGCGATTGAGTTTCAGCTCGATCGAACGAAGTCCGCGGCCGCGTCGGGTTTCGCGGGCTCGTCGGCCGCAGCCGCGGTGGCGGCTCCCTCGGCCCCCTCGCGAGCGTGACCGACGAGCGTGGAGACAGCCGACCTGGCCGCGTCCGCGCGCGCGCTCGGCTGCCCGGGCGCGTGCGGCTCACCGACACAAATCGTGACCGGCGTGGACGACCGGGCCAAGATCTTGCCAGCGTGAACCGCAAAGGACTCCTCGGCCCCGAACTCGGTGTTCGGCGGATAGGCCAGTCCGACCGGGAGGACGGGATGTTTCGCCGCGGCGACAAATGCCCCCGCGGCGAAGGGCCGCACTTCATCCCCGGGATACGTCGTGCCTTCGGGAAACACCGACACTCGATGGCCGTCCCCCAATCGCCCACGAATGCTGCGAATGGCGGCAGCCTTGCTGCGAACTGACCCGCGGTCGACGAAGATCGTCTGGGCTCGACGCGCCACGAACCCGATCATCGGCCAACGAGCCACATCACCGCGACTCAAGGCCACGCCGCCGAACCGAGCGAGCAAGATCGGGATGTCCAGCGCGCTACGGTGGTTGGCCACCACGAGCATCGGGCCTGAGGGCACCGTCGGCGTGGTGGCGTCGACCTCGGTGACGACCACCCCCAAGATGCGCAACAACCCCCGACTCCAAACGCGAACATAGCGGTCGTAGACCTCTCGGCGGCGGGTGGCGACGACGGACCAGCGATGCACCTCCGCGACCGCGACGAGCGTGGACGTCCAGCCCAGGACGCCAATCGTGCGCAATACCGATCGTCCGCGTGGCATGAATCAGTGGCTGCGAGCCCGAGCCTCGGCGGCGCTCACCAGAGCATCATACTCCACCGCGAGGGGCCAGCAGTCGGGTCGAGCGCGGAGCAACGCCAACTCGGTCGAGGCCCGCCGGTCTCGCTCCGCCACCTGACGGCGCCGCTTCACCTCACTGCAATCGGCCAGCCCCGCCCCGTCTTCGTGAAGCAGCGCGGCCGGTCGAATGGCCTGGCTCGAAGTCCGTGACGACGGAACCGGCCAGGCCAGGGCCAACACGCCGAGGGCCACGACCACGACCGCGACCACGCCCGGCCACATCCAACGCGGCGACCCGACCGGCATCACGCCCTGCCCGAACGCCGCGGTCAGCGTCGCACCTCGCCGGGCTTCGCCGACAGAGGAGCGATCGACTGCGCGATGTCCGTCTCTGTCGCCCGCGCTCCGCAGGTGACGGCCGCTCACCCCCCGCGGGTGACG
>QKPP01000243.1:50173-69418 GCA_006508105.1 Myxococcales bacterium FL481
CGTCTCTGTCGCCCGCGCTCCGCAGGTGACGGCCGCTCACCCCCCGCGGGTGACGCCCACTCACCCCCCGCGGGTGACGGCCGCTCACCCCCCGCGGGTGACGGCCGCTCACCCCCCGCGGGTGACGGCCGCTCGCGCGCCGGGGGTCACGGCTCGCGCCCGGGTGGAGACGCCCGTTCGGATGGGCGCGCCCGCCAAGGGCCTCCTGGCCGAAACCCCCGATCGATGGCGGAGACTGGTCCGTCGAGGCGAATTGGCTGACCTCACGGCCATCCCTCGCGGCGGGGATCGATGCCGGCGACTCAGCCGTGGGAGCGAAGCGATCGCCTTCATGTTCATGACGCGACGGGTCCGGCCTTGGCTGCGACTCGGTCACCGGCGCCCGTCCGTCGACCGGGCCCACCGCCTCAGACGGCGGCCGGCGCGACAGATCTGGCCCTGGGCGTGAAGCGGTGCCGCCCTCGACCGCCTGCAGGTCCAGCGCCGCGCGGTCGGGAACGACAACCGCCACTGGAGAATCCGGCCGACGGCGCGCGTCGCCTGGCCCCACGACGGCGAGCCTCGCTTCACGCGTGGGTGCCACGGCGCCCCGGGACCTCGTCGAGGACCGGCGCGACGACGTTGGGCGAGGATCGAGTGCGGTTTGGATCGCCGTCGGTTCGCGACGGACAGCCGGCCGTCGCGCGCCTGCGGCCGCCGGCGCGGCGTCGGGAGCGGGTCTGGCCTCGGGCCGCGCGGGCAGCGGTGCGACCGGCGGAGCCGGACGATCGACCGTCGCTTCGGGATCCACGTCACCCGGGTCGACCGGCTGGGTTCGCTCCGCGGCGTCACTGGGCTCGGGCAGCGACGTGATCACCGCCGCGAGTGAACTGAGAACCCCCTGGACGTCGACCGGCCGTCGGGCGGGATCGCGTTTGAGGCATTGGTCGATCAGCGCGACCAGTCGACCGGGCAGCCCATCGCGCCGAGACCCCAGCGACGGCGCCGGGAGCCGGTGCTTGTTGCGGGTGATCTCGGTCAAACTCTCGCCGTGAAACGGCGGAGTGCCGACCAGGAGTTCGTGAGCCATGACGCCCAGCGCATAGACGTCGAACCGCGGAGTGGCTTCCTCGCCATAGGCTTGCTCGGGCGCCATGTACTGCGGCGTCCCGAGTGCGCGCCCCGGAAGCGTGAGCCGTTTTGCTCCAGTTCCCCACCAAGCCGACACCCCGAAATCCACCACCTTGAGCCGCACGGGACCGCGATCGATCGGGGCCGCCAAGACCACGTTGTCGGGCGTGAGATCGCGGTGAATCACCCCCGCCCGGTGAGCCGCGAGCACGGCCTCTGCGACCTCTCGAAGCACGCAACATGCGGTCGCCACGTCGAGGGCTCCACGACGCGCCACCTCGTCCCGCAACGACGGACCGGTGAGCAGCTCGGTCACCATGAACAGCCGACCGTCATCGAGTTCGCCGGCGTCGAGCACCTCGATGATGCTCGGGTGCCCACACGCGGTCGCGGCCCGGGCTTCGCCGCGGAATCGCTGCACCACAGTGGGATCGCCACAAGAATCGCGGGACAGCACTTTGATGGCGACGCGCCGCCCGGTGTGCACGTGTTCACCACGGTATCGCGTGCTGACCGGGCCCCGACCCACTCTCGCATCGATGCGGTACCGCTCGGCCACCACCGTCCCCGTCGGCAGGTCCTCAGCCAGGGCCAACGCCCGCGTCCGGTCCGCGACGGCGGTGCCGCGGGACGGCGGTCGATCGCCCGGCGGAACCGCCGGCCCGAGTCGAAGCCCGCTCCAAGCGGTCGGATCGCTGGCCCGAGTCGGCTGCGTGGCGGCCACGCCCGCCGTTCGGCGCGGGGGCGGTCCCGACGGAAGCCCGGCTTGCTGGCGCAGCGGGTTGCCCTCGAACACTTGGGTCGATCGCCGGTGGCCGATCCGCCGCAACAACGCCTCGCGCTCCCGTTGTTCCCGCGCAGCTGCGTCACCGAACAGTTGGGCCAAAAACTCGGCCACACTGTCCTGCGACGTCTCGGGAGCGTTGCGCGCGAGCCATTGCGACAACGCGTTGAGCATGGCGGCCGCGTCCGGGAAGCGGCGCGCGCGATCGCGGGCAAGCGCCCGTAGCACGATCGCATCGATCGCCGGATCCACCCGCTGCGAGAGCGTGCTCGGGGCCGGGGCTTCACGTTGCGACACCGCGTCGGTGTTGAGTTCCTCACGCCCGCGCATCGGCCGACCGGTGAGCAACTCCCACAGCACCACGCCGCACGCGTAGATATCGGCTCGAGCGTCCAACATCTCGCCTTTGGCCTGCTCGGGGCACATGTAGGCCACCTTGCCGTAGACCACTCCCGGCGCGGTCATGCTGCCTTTGAGCGAGGACGTGGCAAGCCCAAAGTCGGCCAGACGGATGGCGCCCTCCCAGTCGACGAGGATGTTCGACGGCGACACATCGCGGTGCACCAAGCCCAGCCGTGGAAAGGTGTGTGCATAGTGCAGACCGCGCAAAATCTCGCGGGTCAAATGCACGGCGAGCGGCACTGGAAACGCGCGCTTGAGCTCGGCGCAGCGGTCCCAGATGTCGGCCAGATCGCGACCTTGAATGGCCTCCATGGCGATGTACAACTTGCCGTCGAGCTCACCGGCCGCGCGAACGTCGACCAAGTTGTTGTGGTGCAACTTCACCACGACCTTCGCTTCATCCAAAAACCGGGTCCGATACTCACGATCGGAGGCGTCCGGACGCAATAGTTTGACCGCCGCCAACCGAGCGAACGGCCCTTTCCCGGCCGCGCCGAGGTACACCTCGGCCATACCGCCCTCACCAAGGCGAGCGAGCAGCGTAATGTTTCCCAACGTCCGCGGTGGATCGAGAGGCTCGGGCGCCGCCATCACCATCGACCGCACGCTACCACGCGGAGCGTATCTGTGCGTATCCTCTCCCCCGGTATGACGGGACGCCGACCAGCAGCCGACAAAACCCCCGGGGTGCTCTACTACGACCCGAACGCGACCACGCTCAAGATGGCGCTCGCCACCTTGCGCATGGCTGGCTACGAGGTGTTCCACGCCCGTACGCAAGCTGACGCAGTCTCGTTGTGCTCCGAACACGGCCCGGGCGGCGACGGCTCAATCGTGGCGTTGCTACTCGACGCGTCGGTCGACCCCAAAACCTCTTCGCGGGTGCTCCGTGCCCTGATCCAGCTGCCGGACGCCGATCAACTCCCCGGGATTCTCATCACATCGACGAACAACCCCACCCCGATCCCGGGCGCCGAGCTGCTGCCGACCCTCTCGCGACCATTTTCTAGCGAAACGTTGTTGCGCACGGTCAAAGAAAGCCTCACCGATCACCCAGAAGCGCCCCTGGCCACCGTCGACCCCAAAGAACCCGCCGCCGTCTTCACCGCACGAGAACGACGGTTCGACGCGGTCTTGCGCCAGCACCTGGCGCAAACCACCATTCCACCGACGACCGTTCGCGCCATCGCGGCCGAGATCGACGGAGCCGACGACGCCCATCTCGATCGCACGGACGGCCCGGTCGTGCTCCGCGCCGACCTAGCCGCCTGTCATCTCGAGCACATTCTGGCGATGCTAGACGCGAGCTCGGCCGAGGGCGTTTTGACCCTGCGGCACGGGCCGGCGCGGGGTCGCGTCGTGGTGGGAGCGAATCGAATCCGCGTGGCCGAGTACCAAGGCGATGACGAAGACCTCAAGCTCGGCCGGTTCTTGATCCAAGCGGGGTACGTACATGAAAGCGATCTCGACGCGTTTGTCATCAGCAAAGACCCCCAAGGGCGCCCCCTCGGCATGCGTCTCGTAGACGCGGAGATGCTTCGCCTGGAAGACCTGGCGAGTGCACTCATCGACCAGGCGCGAGAAGTGACCTGCCACCTACTCGGGTGGCGAGACGGCACCGCGCAATTCGTCAGCACACCGCCGCGCGACTCGATGGTCGCGGCGACCATCGAGCACGCAGAGGGCGGGATTATCATCGCCGAAGCGATCCTGGACGGGTTGCGACGCCTCGACGAACGGGCCGTCATGGGGATCGATGCCAGTCGCGTCGACGACGTGTACGTCCGCAACGACGAGCAAATCGCCCGTCTCGGCCGCGAAGTACTGACGCGGGACGAACTGACGGTCCTCGAGCTCGTCAACGGTCGCAACTCGGTCAAAGAGCTGGCACGCAAAACCAAGACCGGCACGTTTGGCGTAGCCCGCATCCTCCATCGTCTCAGTCGCTCCAACCTGGTGCGGCGCGGCGTTGTGCCAGTCGCGGTGTAGAGCATGCTCGGACCCATCGCGGTAGTTGTGCTTGACGCCGATCCGGCGGCCCGCGCGTTCCTACGCGACGCGGCCGAGGATGCGGGAGCGGCCGGCGACCGCAGGGTGTCCGTGTTCGAGGCCGAGGACGGAGCTGAGGCGGCCCGGCTGATCGCCCGGCAAAACCCGGCGCTGGTCATCGGCGAGGTGCTCGTCGACAAGCTCAGCGGACTGGCGCTGTTGCGCCAGATCCAACGCCATCGCGCCCCCGAGCGCCGGCCCGCGTTCGTGTTCGTCACCCAGATGGACACCGACGCCGATCGAGCGTGGGGGCTTCGGTGCGGCGCAAGTGCGTACTTCGGCAAACCGTGCGATCGGGCGGCGTTGATCCGAGCCCTGCGCGACGGTCTGCTCGCCGTGACCGGCGGGTCGAACTCGGGTTCGAGTTGAGTCGGCCGTCACGCGGTGGTTGGCCCGATCTCACGGGCGCGCCAGCGGACGCGTCGAAACGCGCTACAGTTGCTTCGCTGAACCAATGCCCCAGCGTTCGTATCTGTATCTGGCGTGGGCCTTCGCCCCCGGCTTGGCGTCGTGCGGCGAAACCGAGCCGCCCGACCTCCCAAACCCTTCGAGTAGCAGCGGAGCGGACCCATCGCCCGACCCCGAGTGGTCGTTGGGCGACGCGCCGATCATCGCTCCTCAGGTGCAAGTGCACCCGCAAGTCGCCACCGTGCTCGAGGTCACGTGGACCCAGACCACCGCGAGCGAACGCACGTGGCTGGAGTACAGCTTCGAAGACGACGAGTGGCACCTCTCGCCCGCGCGTGCGGGTCACGTTGGCCCTCACCGCGAAGCCGTGCTCGGCGTCCCCGCCGACACCCAAGTCCAGATCCGTATCGTGATGGAGACGGCGGGCGTCTACCGCCGCACCGGCGACGCCACCGCGGCAACCGGCTCGCTCCCGCGGGGCATGCCGCGCCCACGCGTCGTCGAGTACTTCCCGGGGCTGGCGTCGCACGAACGCTACCTGCTGGGCAGCGTCGACGGCATGGAACCCTACGGCCACCCCTACGATGGACCGTTTTGGCTGTATGTCGTCGACCGACGGGGGCGCGTCGTTTGGTACTATAGCGATTTGGGATCGGGAGCGACCATGGCGTTCCCTCGCGTCGCACCGGCGGGGACCCACGTCGTCGTTGAAAAGCGCATGTTCGGTGCCGGGCAGTACGCGCCGCGCCTGTTGGAGATCGCGCTAGATGGGTCCTACTCGCGCGAGATACCGGTGCCGGGCCTCGACGATAGCTTTGATCTCACCGACTGGGGCACGGTCTTGTTCAATACCTGGAGCCGCGATGGCGAGGCGGCCCTGCGCGAACAAGGGCCCGACGGGACGAGCCGGATCATCTGGGACTGTCGCCGATGGGCGGGCCCCCTCGGCATCCTTCACCAAAGCCACTGCTACTCAAACACCGTCGCGTGGAATCGCGCCGATGACACCGTCACGATGTCGATGCCCTATATCAACACTGCGGTGGAAGTCGACCGCGTATCAGGGGAGCTGGTGGGCCAATACGGCGATGCGCCCTACAGCTACGGGTTCGATCCCGACTCATGGTCGTTCGAGTTTAACCACTACGTCAACATCACCCCCGATGGCACCCTGCTCGTGTCGTCGCACATGCCGGGCCACGGCCCAACGGAAATCCCGGGCGACCACGCGTTTGTTGAGTTCACCATCGATCGCGACCAGGAGCGCCTGGTCGAGCGTTGGGCGTACCACGGCCGGCCCGAGTGGGCAATGTACAAAGGCATGGCGATGCGACTGGCGAACGGGAACACATTGGCCAACTACGGGACGGGCGGCGTGATACGAGAGATCACCCCCGACAAGCGAACGGCATGGGAAATCGTCTGGGACGTCGAGCACGACAAGCCTCACGTCAAGCGGATGGTCGGTCACAACGTGCTCGTCGACGACTTGTACGCGCTCTCGCAGGGGCCGGTGCAGTGACTCACCCGCGGCCGGGCCAGTGGTCCCGTGGACTCGTGCTCGTGCTCGGGTGGGCCTGTTCGCCGAGCGATCCGGGGGCCGCCGCATCGTCGTCGGGCGACGCCGCCACGTTCACCTCCACCGACCCGTCCGGGCCCCGGTTGGGCGTGTGTGGGTTGCTCGGGGAGGCGGTCGCCGCAGCTGACGTATACGAGGGCACCGAGCAGCACTACCTCATCGGTGATCAGGGCCACGGTTGGGATGTCTGCCGCGTCAGCGTGGACGTCACGTTTGCCGGTCCACCGCCCGTGCCGTGCGAGCTTTGCGACTTCGCGATGAGCGTGAGCTTCGCGAATCCGACGGTCCTGACCGACGTCGACGGCAGCTGCGCGAGCAGCGAACTCGCCCTCGACCCGGCTGCGATCGCAGCGCTTGCGGGGCACACCGCGGCGTACGGTCACGTCTCCGAATACACCGGGCACAACGACGTGCTGATGGTCTACGACCCGACTCAACTGCGTTGGAACGCACGCAGTTTCGCCACGTACGACGCCGAGACCCGGTCTTTGCGCTACGATCAGCGCAACGGCTTTTGTGCGTACTGAAGACGGGGCGCCGTCGACGGCCACGCCTTCGAAGCCCGCCGACGGCGCTGCCGGTCGTCGCCGAGGCTCGCTGCGGTGTCCCAGTTCTCCGCGGGGAAGGACGCAGTCGTTGCCGGCGCGCCGCGGTAACTTCGCCGCCACTGCGTGGTTGTATACGAACATGGCGCTCCCGTCTGTCTCCGTGCTCCTTCGCGCTGTCCCGGCGACTGCCCTGACGCTGGCCGCCCCGGCCTGCACCGACGGCAGCGGCCCCGCGGCACCGTCCGACACCGACGGGTCGGACACCGCGAGCAGTCCGGACCAGACGGAAACGACGGAGAGCTCAGACACCAGCCCGACTGAGACCGGAGCCGACTCCAGCGACATGGACACCGACGATGGTCAGACCGGCGATGAGGACTGCGAGATTCCGGAATACCCCGATGATCTCGCCGTCGCCTACGCCGATGCGATCGATCTACCGGAGGAGATCCGTCGCATCGCCACCACCGACGACACCACGATCGTGTGCGGGCACGGGTTCGTCGCGGCCGTGCGCGATGCCAACCTCCTCGGCGCGATCATCGATCTGCCGGGTGAATGCACCGGCGTCGCGCTCGCGAACGAGGTCGCCATGACCGTCACCCGGACGGGCCACATCGCCTTGCTCCAGATCGACGCCGGCACGGGGCTGTCGGTGCTCGACAGCGCCACGACGCAAAGCACCTACCTTGACGTGGCGGCGGCGGGCACCACCGCCTGGGTCGCCGCCGGGGTCGACGGCGTGCACACCTTCCAGCTCAACGACGGGACGCTGACCTCGGCGGACCCGCTGGCTGGGGCCCAAGACGCCCGCGGCCTCGCCACCACCGACGACGGGCACCTGCTGGTCGCCGACGGCCGAGCCGGCATCGTCCGACTCGACCCGACCGATTCGCAGCCCGTCGCCCATTTGCCCCGCGACGGTATCTCCCAACGGGTCGTGGTCCACGATGACCGGGCGCTCCTGTTGCGGGGAGCCCGGGGCTTCGACCTTCTAACGTTGGCCGACGACGCCGTGGAGACGCTCGACAGCACCAGCTACGACGGCATGGTCATCGACGCTTGGCTCGGTGCCGACGTCGCGTACGTAGCGACCGCGGCCGCCGTCGTGCGCTACGAGATCTCGAACGAGGGTCGCTTGACGGAGGTCGCCCGCGAACGCAAACCGCGGGGTCCCGACCGACTCGCGCCGTGGTTTCTCGCGGTCGAAGCTCGAGCCGACACCGGCTGGGTAGGCTTCGGTCACCAGCTGTTGTCGTGGACCTCGCCCGCCACCGTGACGCCCCACCCAGACATTCGGCCCGCGACATCTTGGCGAGCGCTCGAGGGCGACGTCGGCCAACCGTCGCGTACGGCAATGGTGTTCATCAACGACGGCCAGCAAGACGCCATCTTGACCGGGGTGACCGCCGACGACACCTTCGAGGCGCACATCGACGAGGGGGATCTGCCGGATCCCCGCCCGGGGTGTCCGGGCCAGTTCATCCTGGAGGCGGGCGGCTTCGTCACCGCCCGAGCCGTTCACACCATCGCCGACGAGGCCCCCCGCGCGGGCGCGCTGCGGTTGGTCACGAACGACCCCGAGCCGCGAGACGCCACCAGCTGGCTGCTCGTCAACCGCGACCGAGCGGATACTGGCGACCCGGCGCCCGAACTCGCGGCGGTCACCTGGCAAGGCGATCGATTCCGGCTCAGCGACACACTTGGCGATGTGGTGCTGGTGAAAGTCATCGCCCCGGGATGACCGGTTTGCTTCGAGGAGTTGCCTCGAATCGAAACGGAGCTGCTGCCCAGGTGGGCCGATCAAGGCTTCCAAGCGGTGGCGCTCATGGCGGAGAACCGGATCAGCGACAACATCGCGGAGCTCGATGCCGTGGTGAATTTCCCAGTGGTGATGGACTTGGATCGCGAGGGGCAACGGGTCTTGGGCGAGGCGCTGCCCTCTTTTCCAAGAACGGTGGTCCTCGATCGCGACGGCACCGTCCTCCACGCGGACACCGAACTCAATCTCGATCAGGCCGAGGCGGTGATCGAGGCCGCACTGTCGGACTGACTCACCGCCGGGGCATGTGCCGCCGCACCGGATCAGCGCACATCAACGGGGACGGAGCGTGTCGGCCGATCCGATGCGAGCAACTCCCGGGCGTCGCGGACCGCGGCCCGTACACCACCGAGCGGATGAAAGCGCAAGCGTTGAAGCCATCGAGCTCCGTGGGGATCGGACCAGCGACAAAGTGCATACGCAGCCCGCACGCGCGTGGCCCCCGGCGTACGCCAGCCGTTGGCCAAGCGACGCACCGGCGACACGGCCGTGGAGGCGACGTCACGCGGAAAGACAGCCAACGCTTCGATCGCGTCGTCGCGCACGTCTACGTAGCGCAGACTTTCCACCAGCTGAGCCACCGCGTCTGGACAACGAGCGGCAGCGAGAACCATGGCTGCTGCATGCCGAGTCTCGAGCCCCTCCGACGCCGCACCGACGATGGATCGCAGCGCCCACACGACGGCCGGCGACGGACGCTCGGACAAGCTCAGCGCCTCGACGAGTTGAGTCCGCACGCGGGGGGACGCCTCGTGGGCCAGCGCGGCCAGCAAGGCCGGCTCGACGTCGGGCCCACCAATCTCGGCCAAGCCCATCGCCGCCTGAAAGCGCACATCATCCAACCTGTGCCCAAGGGCTTGCGTGAGCGTGGTCAGGCTGCGCGCCGCGACCTCCGGCTCCCCACCATCCCGCGCCGCGACGCCCACGAAGCTGATGTAGATCAACGCACACTCGCGTTCGATCGTGTCCGCTCCCGCGCTCTCGGACTCGGCGGCATCTTCGGCGACCTCCAGGTAGACCAACGCTTGCTCCCAACGACTCGCATCACCGAGTTGGCCCAACGCCGCAAACGCAGCGCCGCGCAACGCCGGCCAGCGCTCATCGTCCAAAACGCGCCACAGCGCCTCCAAAGCGTCGCCGCCTCTCGGATGCCGTTGCGCCGCACGCCACGATGGGCCGCGCTCACCCAGTTCGACCAAGATGGCTCCCGCCACGCTCTGGATGGCCCGTTCGCGGTGGGCCGGATCGCGGCTTTCGAGATCGCGCAGCGCCGCGGCCACGGTCAACTCCGGGGCCACGTTCACGGCGACATCTCCAGCAGGGTTTGCTCTAGTGCCAAGCGCACGTTGGGGTTGCGACGCAGCCGAGACTGAAACTCCGAGACGCCGCGGATCTGCCGGATCAGCCGGTCCCGGGTACCCGGGACCGCGGCCCCGGGGACGCCCGCCCGGCCGCGCAGGCACTCGCGCAGGTGCAACAGCCACAGTTCCGAGACCCGAGCCGCCGCGGCGCGTTGCTTCGCCGGTGTCTCGGCCGCCGCCTTGCCCTTCGTCGCCTTCTTCTTGCCGGCCTTCTTCTTGCGTGCGCTCTTCTTGCGCCCCGCCTTGCCGCGGATCACCACCAGCCCGGGCTCTTCTGCGCCTCCCGGCTCGGCGCCGGGCTCTGGCGTGTCCGCCACCGTCTCACTCCATAGCTTCCACAGCGGCGCCGCCATCCCAGCGAAGATCTGCGACGGACCGGCCTCGGCGGCCGCACTGAGCGCCGCGACCAAGCGGCATAGCGCCTCCGTTTGCCGATCGCTCGCCACTCGCACGGCCGCCCCCGCGCTGCCGCCCGCCAGCTGCACGGCAAGCTGACGTTGAGCGGGATCCACCGGCGCATTCGTGTCCGCCAACGCTTGGTCTACGATCGCCACGAGATCGGCTTCGTCGAGACCGCCGAACTCCACCACCGTCGACCGACTGATCAACGTCGGGAGCATGGCCTCGAGGTTGTCTGTCACCAAAACAAACTGGACCCCCGCGCGCGGCTCTTCGATCGCCTTGAGCAACTTGTTCGCCGCCGCCTCGTGCAGTCGATGAGCGTCGTCAAGCACGACCACGTGGGCGGCGGCCTCGTACGGCGCGTGAAGGCAGCGCAGCACCACGTCCTCGGCCGCGGCGGCCGTGATCAAGCGCCCCTTGCCGGAGGGCTCAACCACCTGCAAATCGGGGTGCCGCCCGGCCAAGAACCGCTGGCACGTCGCACACTTCCCGCACCCCCACCCCGGTTCGACCGCACAGTTGAGCGCGCAGGCCAAGGCGCGTCCGACCGTCGCTTTGCCCACCCCCTCGGGGCCCGTAAACATCAACGCGTGGTGCAATCGCCCGCGCAGGTGAGCTCGGGCGAGCCGGGCCTGGACCGCGACGTGCCCCCGCACGCCGGGAAATCGCTGTGGGCGTTCCACGTCCACGCAGGCTAACAGACCGCCTGGCTCGACTGACCTCGAGCCCCGGCGCGGCCCCGGCAGCGCGGTCGCGGTCCCCCAGGGGTCGCGTCGCAAACGCCCGAGGGCGACGCCCCCTCGCGCCTCGCGTCGCCGGCTAGGCGGAGTCATACCGGCGCGGGTGGCCAATCGAGGCGGCTTCGTCCAAGCTATCGCAGCGATCATGGCCACCGAAAAGACCGGACTGTTCTCCCGCCTCAAACGCGCTATCTCCGGCACGCTCAACGACGCGGTCGACTCGCTCTCCGACCCGGGGCAAGAGCTGGCCCTGATGCTCGACAACTTGGCCGACCAAATCAAGAAAGCCGAGTCCGATCTACGAGACGCCATGGTGTCGCGAAAAGTGGCGGAGCGGAAGGTAGAGGAGCTCGTTGTCGAGGAGAACTCGTGGCAAGACCGAGCCGAGCGCGCCCTCAAGCTCGGCGACGAGAATCTCGCCCGCTCGGCCCTGGAACGAAAGAGCAGTTTCACGACCCAGCGCCGCGACGCCGAGGCCAGCGTGCACGAGCAGTCTCACATCGTCGACACGATGAAAGCCGGCATCGAAGAGTCCAAGGCGAAGCTCAAGTCGCTCAACCTGCGCCGAGGCACCCTGATGGCCCAGGCACGAGCCACCAAGCAAAACGAGGATGCGGGCATTGCCGGCAGCAACCCCACCTCCCGCATCGACGACATCGAACAAAAAATCTCGGAGATCGAGATTCACAACGAGCTCGTCGCCGAAGAGAGCAAGGAACGCGCAGAAGCGGCGGCCGTCGACGCCCAACTCGACGCGCTCGACGAAAAAAGCGAACTCGACGACGAGCTCGCGGCCCTCAAGGCCAAACTGCGGGGCCAAAATGCCCTGACCGACGGCAAGTCCTAGGTGGCCCCACCCGCGTCGACCCGAGCTCAACGCCAACGCTGGGCCGCTCCGAGCGTCCCTGTGGGCGGGCTTATGCTCGTGTTGTTGCTCGCCCTCGGCACCACGTTCCCCTACTTCGAAAAGATCCGTAGCGCGAACGAACTGCCCCGACTGATGCAGGGCATCGCGCTCGTTGAGGACGGCAGCTGGTCGATCGATGGTCCCAAGCGCCGTGGGCTCGACCCCGGCCCCGATACGTCGCGCGGCGCCGACGGACGCAGCTACCCCAACAAACCGCCGTTGACCAGCGTGCTCGCGGCGGTCGGTTACATCGGTGCCAAGACCACCGCGGATGCGTCTCCCACTTTGCGTGCCTGCATGTTGTGGAGCCGATTGCTGGCGGGCTTGCTGCCTACGTTGGTGCTGTGTGCCTGGGCGTGGCGGCGGTACGCCCCGCGAGAGGGCCGAGAAGCGGCCTGGCTCGGCGTGTTGCTCTATGCCGTCGCGACTCCCGCCGCCAGCTATGCCCACTTGCTCTATGCCCACCAACTCGCGGCGTGTCTGGCGACCATCGGCGCGGCGTGGTGCCTCGACGGCGCTGAGCTCGGTCGCTGGCGTCGCGCCGCCGTCGGGGGAGCCCTGGCCGCGGCCGCGGTGGTCGCGGAGTACCAGGCGGTCGTCCTCGCCCTCCCGTTGGGTTTGGTCTTGCTGGGAAAGCTACGACGGCCCGCCGCGCGAATGCCCGTTTGCGCCAGCCTGGTCGCCGCCATCGCGATGATGGTCGCCCTGGCGGCGTACCACGACACCGCCTTCGGCTCTCCCCTTGCAACCGGCTACCACCACGCAGAAACGCGCGAATTTGCGGCCAAACACGCGGTCGGTGTGCTCGGTCTCGGCCTGCCCACGTGGGACGGCGTCTACACCCACGTGTTTTCGCCGCAGCATGGGCTCCTGTGGTGGGTGCCGTTGTGCCCCTTGGCCGTGTACGGCCTGGGCCAGCGAGCCGTCACGCCTGGACCCCATCGCGACGAGGCCCGCGTTGCCCTCGGGTTCTTCCTCACATTGCTCATCCTCGGCTGCAGCCTGTCGTTCGACGGAGGGTGGCGGGTGGGCCCACGCTATCTCATGGTGGCCATGCCCGCCCTCATCTTGGGCTGGGGTCATGCGTTTCGCCAGTTCGGTGCCTCGGCCTGGCGAGTCGGCCTCGCCATGTTCTTCGCGGTGTGGTCAGCGTTGCAAAACAGCCTGGCCGCCAGCTCGTGGCCTCACATCGACGCCACCAACATCTACTACCCGCTGGCCGACGTGCTGGTCCCGCTGTTTCGTGCCGACTATCAACCGTACAGTGTGGCCTGGTGGCTCGGCTCGGACCTGGGCGTGCCCGTGGCGGTGGGCACGAGCACGTTGGCGGTGCTAGTCGCGGTCCTACGAGTGGGCGAGGTGGGGATTCGCACGATCTGGCTGAGCACCGTGGCGGTGCTAACCGCCCTGTACGGCGTGGCCTTGACCCCGAGCATCACGCCCGAGCACCCCAAGCGCTCGCGTAATCTCCGTTACATCCGCAGCGTGTATGAGCCGACGCCCGGTCCACGTGCCCTCGCCGCGAGCCGCCCCGTCCCCCCCGCTCGGCCGGGCCCTTAGGCCTCGCCACGGATTGACCGTGATGCCTCCAACCCCACCCCGTCGACGCCGGTGGCGGCCGGCCACCCAGGCAGAGTCGCGCGGGTAATGCACGACCGCGTCGCGGCGTCGCGGTCTGTGTAGATACGCCCGACGCGGTTCTCTATGCTTGGGCACATCGTGATTCGGAATCGACTCGTCTCTGCCCTTCGCGGCGCCGCCCTGTTTGCGTTCGTTGCCGTCGGCGGAGCGTGTCAGGACGGGGCCGACGCCGCCGCGCCTCCCGCCAACCCAGCCGCGGCGCCGCCTCGCCCCGCGTTGTCGCCAGCCCCCGCGGCCCCGATGGTGGGCAGCGGGACCCAGCTCGCGGCGACGCAACCGACCCTGGCCGCGCCGGCTCCCACCCCGAGCCGACCGAGTCCCGCCGGCGCACCAGCGAACGCTGTCCCCGCGGTTGCGCCCCACGCCGCCGTACTGGCGGCGACACCGCGACCGGCCGCCCAGGCGGCCGTTGTCCCGACCGGACAACTCGCGCCGCCCGCCCCGATCGGAGCCGAACCGACGGCGGCGGCGGTCGCCGCGGCGACGCCCGTCGCGGCCGCGGCCCCCGCGAGTGCAGCCGCGCCAGCCGCTGAACCGGCGACCACCGGTCTCCCGCCACTCGGCCCGGACGCGCGCACCCGGATCCCCGCTCCGTCGCGGGTCGTCGCATTCGGCGATCTCCACGGCGACATTACGGCGCTGCGCAGCGCCTTGCTGGCTGGCGGTTTGATCGATCTTCACGGTCGCTGGGTCGGCGGCAACACCGTCGTCGTGCAAACTGGCGATCAGATCGACCGCGGCGACGCGGACCGTGAAGTCCTGGACCTGCTCGAGTACGTGGACGCGTTCGCTCGCGAAGCAGGCGGAGCCCTCTACGCGCTCAACGGCAACCACGAGGTGATGAACGCTCGCGGCTACATGCGCTACGTTACGAGAGCTGGGTTTAGCGGGTTTCGGGACGTGCCGGGGATCGACATCCAAGACGAGGCACTCGCCGACGTCTCATCTCGCAAGCGGGCCCGCGTCGCGGCATTTCGACCCGGGGGCCCGTACGCACGGATGCTGGCGCGCCGCAACGTCATCATGATCGTGGGCGACTCTGTGTTCGTCCACGGCGGCATCTTGCCGCAGTACGCGACCATCGCCGACGAGCTGAACAAACAAACTCGCGCGTGGCTGCGCGGCCAACTCGCCGAGGCACCCTCCGCCCTCCTCGCCGCCGACGGACCCCTGTGGAGCCGAGACTTTTCCGAAGGCGCCGTCAATTGCGAGCTCTTGGCGCATACGCTGGCTCGGATGTCGGTCGCACGCATGGTGGTCGGCCACACCACGCAGGACGCCGGCATCAACGCAGCCTGCGACGGACGGGTCTGGCGACTCGATGTGGGCATGTCCGAACACTACGGCGGGCCGGTGCAGGTGCTGGAGATCGCGAACGGCAACGTCCGAGTGCTGCGGGGCGAACGGTGGACCGGCGCGACCGGGTAGTCCGGCGCGCCGCCGGGGGCGACCCACTGCCGCCATCGCAAAAAGAGCCGCCCATGCATCCTTGTCCCCCCGATGCGCCGAGGCGACGACTCGCGCCGCTGCTCCGGCGCTGCCTGGGAGCCACGGCACTCGTTCTCGTCGGCCTCCGATGCACGTGGCTTGAGCAGCTCAGGTCCGACGCGCCTCAGGAGCCGGAGCCGTTCGTCATCGTGGACGGTCCGCTGCCCGAGCTATGTGAAATCGACATCACCTGCCCCATCGACATTCCCGACGACAAGATCCGCTGCGAGCTCGCGCTTCGCGACGCCTCGGGGGCGGTCGCCTACGAAGGCTTCGCGGGCGTCGAGCAACGCGGTCGCTCGACCCGGCTCGCGCCGAAGAAAAACTACAGTGTCGAGCTACGCAAAAAAGACGGCGCCGATCGTCCCACCGCACTGTTGGGTCTGGGAGCGGAGGCGGACTGGATTCTTGACGGTTCTTGGGTGGACCGTAGCTTGGTGCGCAACCAGCTCGCCGGTGACCTTTTTCGCGACATTGATCACTGGGCTCCGCGTGGACGGTTTTGCCGCCTCACCTTGGACGGAGAGCCACGTGGCGTCTACCGCCTCGTAGAGCGGATCAAGCGCGACCGCGCGAGACTGGCGATCAAGAAAAAGGACAGCTTCCTGCTCAAGCAAGACGATCGGGGTTGGGTCAACTGGGAGGTCAGCCCGTTGCAGACGACCTACCGACTGATCCATCCCAAGGAGCGGCGCGCCTCGATGGACCGCATCTCCGACGTCCAGCGATTCATCGATGACATCGACACCGCACTCAAGTCCCCCCAACCTGGGGGGATTTTTGAGCTGATCGACCGCGACGCCGCCGCCGACTTCGTGCTGCTTCAAGAGCTCACCAAGAACATCGATGCGTACCAGCTGAGTATTCACATCTACAAAGACGCCGACGAAAAGGCCAAATTCGTCCCCTGGGACTTCGATCTGTCGATGGGCGTCCCCTCCATGGCGATCGGCGAAGGTCCCCCGGTCGAGTCCCCTACCGGCTGGATCCCGCGCCGGACTCGGCTAGTGCAAGGATTGGCCCAACACGAGGAGTTTCGTACGCTTTTGGCGCAACGGTGGAACGATCACCGCCAAGGGCCTTGGGCCAATGATGCGATCGACGAGAAACTAGCGGACTACCTGCGTGTGCTCGAACCCGGCCTTGAGGAAAACTTCGAGCTGTGGCCGATCGACAAAGTCAACGTGGCGAGGATCTACCGCAAATTCTCGAGCTACACCCCGACCTCGCACGACGACGAGATGCAGAGGCTGCGGGCCTGGCTCGACGACCGGACGGCGTGGATCGACGCCAACATCGACGCGTATCCGGAAAACTAGAGGTTGCGGCCGAGCCTCACCGACCGTCTCCCGACCACGCCTTCCCGCCATGGCCGGCCAGGTGCAGTCACGCAGCCCCCGGCCGAGTCAACATCGCGGGCTCGAACCACTCCCAACGTCGATCCCAAGCCCGATTACAAAGGGTTCAGTCACAGTTGCACCGCGCCTTCCGGAACCGCTCGCGCCCCGCTCGCGTAACCAAGGTGTCGGTGGATCGTGAGCCGAAGTTGCGCTACTCCGCCCCCTGAAGAAGCGATGTCGCGAGATCATCTACCGGAAAAGACGGCATTGGTGCCCGACAAGCGGGCGGCTCGGGCGGTGGAGCGACCGCCTTGGACACAGACCGCGTCGTATCCCACGGTTCGCGCCCGCGTGATTGAGTTCTCGACCAGCGAACCGCCAGCTGAACCTCGCTACGAGGCCCCTCGCTGGGAGGGCTACACCATCGATGTGCTGCGAAACCAGGCCGATCGACTGAGCCAGACCGCCGACGCCTCGATCCAGGCCACCACCGAGGCTCAACGCCTCGCCCTCGAGTGCGTGACGCGGCGGCGCTACGATGAGATGGTGCGATTGATCATGGTGGGACTCGGCGCGTTCGGTCTTGGTCTCGGTACCGGTGCGGCGATCATCCGCGCGATGTCCTAACCCGAGACTCCGGGACAGAACCCACCAAGGGCGGTCACCCAGCGCGACGACTCGCACGCCGCCGACATCAACGGGGAGCGTTTTGGGTACGATAGGAATCTGGGAGGTAGGTGAGCACCATGAACTCGCGTGCGCACAGATACGCCGTCACGGTATCACTGAGATCTCGACCCAGTGCGTCGGTGAGGCGCGATGAAAACTCGGCCCAGCGCTGGCCGCGGAAAGCGCCGCGCAACGCTCGAGCCAGCCGGTCCGTCGCCTCGAAGGGGAAATTGCGCTGCCCGGGAGTCAACAGCGCGGACGCGGACGCCATCATGTCCGCGATGCGATGGGTGGGGAACACGGCCAAGTCGTCGTCGCCCTCCCCGCGCTTGGTCGCCTCGAGGAGTAACGTGTTCGACACGGTACGCTCGTACGTGAAGTCGTGACACGAAAGCGAGTACGGCAGCCGTTTGATGGCCACCGAGTCCACTGTGAACCCGCACCGCGCGACGGTCTCGACAATATGGCAAGGGTTGCGGGTGCCGTCGCTGATCGCCGTGACCACCGCGAGTCGTTGACCCGGTCTCAGCCGCGCCGCCGACCGGATCAACATGGTGTCGAACCGCGACGGAGCGTCGAGCACATAGTGCAAGAGCATGACCTCGCACTCGCAGCGCAGGGCAGCGAAGGCGTCGTGGACGACAAACTCGATCGGTGCGAGCTGGGGCCCCGCCGGGATATACCGAGACGCGACTGAGTCTTGACGCAGGCGTGTCCCCGCATCGACCGAGATCAGCGACCGTGGCCGCCGCAGCCGCTTGGGCAACGAACTAGTCTCGCCGCGGATCAAGGCGCGGCCGGCCGCGAGGGCGATCGGCGAGAGATCGCCGCAGCGAACCCGTCGCACATGATCGCGGCTGGCCAGATGGGCTCCGATCCGGCAGGTACCCGCACCGACGATCTCAATCGTTTCGGCGCGCTCAACCGCAGACAACGATCTCAGCGCTCCGAGGTGATCGTCAAACTCGTTGGTCGTCGCATCGAGCCACTCGCGGTGGATGAGCTGCTCGATTCGCGCCGGGTGAAACCACCCCAGCATCGCCAACATGCCCGGGAAGTCGCAGCGGGATCGCTCCGCCGGGGTCAACGGCGCTACCGGGCGACCCAGGTACTCGGCGAGGTCGGCGAGCAGCTCCGGAAACGCGTCGGCGCCGAACAGCTCGCAAATGGCTCGCGCGACGAGCTCGAGGCGATGGGACGCGTACGGCAGATCGGCCGTCAGGCCCGAGGAAGCGAGCGTAATCGACATCTTGTTCGGTGTACCAAGTCGGGCTGGGTGACTCCAACCGGCCCGCCGCTGAGCGCCGTGAAGGCGTCGACACGGCGCCCGGCGGCCTGCAATCTCGCCCGGCTCGCGTCGGGTTCCGCCGCCCGAAGCGACGACGGCGAGCCCGCGCAGGCGGGCGCGCCCGCCTGGGTCGCTGCAGCGCGCCTGGAACTGGGGCGCGCTCGCACGCAATGATTGCGAAGCCAGGTGGGAGTCGGCTGCACGCGCAGCGCCATCGGCCGCCTACCGGCGCGGCATCCGTACGTCAGTCAGGCAGGCAGCGGCAGTCCACGGGCCGCCGCCGCATGCGTGCATACAGATGCATTTTCGCCGAACTCGGGGCCCGGTGCGGGATACCGGCGCCACGGCTCATCCATAGAAACCGCAACTTCGCCTCAAGCATACGTTCGCCGCACCTGTTGCCTAGGTCAGCAGCCTGCTAGGGTGTTTTCGCAGCCAACCTGGTTCGAGGTATTTCTCCATGATGACCAAATCCTTTCTTCGCCCCCTCCTCTTGGCATCGCTTCCGCTCGCAGTCGCGTGCGACTCGGGGGATACCAACGAGACGTCCGAACCCGCCGCGGACGATGACGATGACGCCGCCGACGATGACGACGACGACGACGACGACGCGAATGATGACGACGACGCCGCGGACGACGACGACGACGACGCCGCGGACGACGACGACGACGACGACGACGACGACGACGATGACGACGACGACG
>QKPP01000135.1 GCA_006508105.1 Myxococcales bacterium FL481
ACGACGACGACGACGACGACGATGATGATGACGACGATGACGACGATGATGACGATGATGACGACGATGACGATGACGACGACGATGACGACGATGGCCCGAAGTTCGACATCGGCGAGCCTTCGACGGGGACTGAACTTCCGCCCGATCCGGGCCAGACCCAGGAGTTCTCGTACATCTGGGTCGCCAACTCCAAGCAGAACACGATTTCCAAGATCGACACGGTCACCCTCGTCGAAGAAGGCCGCTACCTAACCGCCCCCACGTTCGGCAACCCCTCGCGCACATCGGTCAACCTCAACGGCGACGCGGCTGTCGCCAATCGATCGGGCGGCATCACCAAGTACTGGGCGGTGCCGGAGCGCTGCGGCGAATCCAACGGGCAGCCGGGGATCCAGACCTCCACGGGAAAAGACACCGTGTTGGAGTGGGATCAAGAAGAGTGCCGCGCGTGGCATACCCCGATGGACTACGTTTCGCAGCGGCCTATCGCTTGGACGCGCGGGACCGAGGTGGAAGACGAGCACGGTAACGTCACCTATGTCGACCAAAAACTGTGGACAGCCGGCATCACCAACGCCTTCGACTTCATCTACGTGGACTATTTCAACGGCGACACCGGTGAGGTCGAGCACACGGTGGCCATCCCCTACGAGGACCTCCAGGCCCCGGGGATTTCTGGCGGGCGTCTCAAGCACTACTCGGCCTACGGCGGGGCCGTGGACGCCGGAGACAACTTCTGGTTTCACTCCCTGCAGGACGAGGGACGCCTCGTGCGGGTAGATGCCGAAGATTTCTCCTACAAGACCTGGGAAAAGCCATTCCAAGACGGCTACGGTCTTGCCGTCGACGGGAAAGGCCGGGTGTGGACCTGCGGTGTCGTCGGCATCGATCGCTTCGATCCTCAGACCGAAACCTGGGAAGCGTCGGGGATCCCCAGCACCATCGGCGGCTGCATGGTCGATGCCGAGGGACGGTTGTGGGTCGGCGGGCTCGGTGACCGCACCGTGATCGCGCTCGACACGGACACGATGGAGCAGGTCGCCGAGTGGGAGATCGGTACCCTTCCCAAAGGGATCAGCATCGACTTCGAAGGCTACGTGTGGGCGATCGGCTACATGGGAGTCGGCGGCGATAACGAGTACGCCCACAAGATCGACCCGGAAACGGGCGAGTTCGAGGTCTACACCGGGCTCGACGGGCCCTATACGTATTCCGATATGACCGGCTTCGCGCTGTTCAACGCGGGTGTGACTCCGATCGAGTAGTCGGGGTCGCGCCACGCGACGGGGCACGACGCGCTCAACTCGGCGGTTTCGCGCGTTCGCGGGATCGCTTCCGACCGGGCCTGGTCACGAGGCCGTCGCTCGCCGCAACGAGGCGAAGCGGGAGATGGTCTGATCGCTCGGTTTCGCGCAACATGTCGCGAGGTCCCACTGTCTGGTGAGATTGGCCCCCGGCAAGCATGGCGCGCTCGGAACACAAGGGCCGGTGCGGCCGCCTGCTCGATGCAAGCTTGCTGGGCGTGCCCGAGTTGCATACCGTCGCAGGCGCGTCGCTGCCGCGGCGCATGCCAACGCTGCCTCCCGACAAGGAATCCATGACACGCAACAACGTGACTCGAACGCATCGAGGCCGCTTTCCGGCTCGCGCGCTGCGAACGGTGGGCGGTGCCGCTGCGCTCGCAGCCGCCCTAATCGGCAGTTCCCCGGCAAACGCCGCAGATCCACAGATCCCGTTCGAACGCTACCAGCTCGACAACGGGATCGAGATCATCTTGCACCAAGACACCAGCACGCCCATCGTCGCCGTGAACGTCTGGTACCACGTCGGATCCGGCGACGAGATGCCCGGCAACAGCGGCTTTGCCCACTTGTTCGAGCACATGCTGTTCCAAGGTTCGCAGCACGTAGGGCAAGACCGTCACTTCGAAGTGCTCAAGAGCATCGGCGCCAGCACAGTCAACGGGACCACGAGCCCGGATCGCACCAATTACTTCGAAGTCGTGCCATCTCACCAGTTGGAGACCGCCTTGTGGCTCGAGAGCGACCGGATGGGCTATCTGCTGCCGATGCTCAACCGCGACAGCCTCGACAATCAGATCGACGTCGTCCGCAACGAGCGGCGCCAAAGCGTCGACAATGTGCCGTACGGGACCAGCCAGATGGAACTGGCTGCGGCGCTCTATCCAGAGGGCCATCCGTATCGCTACCGCGTGATCGGCAAGCACGAAGACATCGCAGCCGCGACCGTCGACGACGTCGTCGCATTCTACCGGAAGTGGTACTCGCCCGCGAATGCGACCATCGTCGTCGCCGGAGATTTTGAGACGGCAGCCGTCAAAGCCGCGCTCGGTAAATGGTTTGGGACCTTCCCCAAACTAGCCAAACCCGAGCGCCGGCCGGTCGCGGTGCCGCGGATCCAACGCGTCCGCAAAGAAGTGCCCGATCCTCTCGCCAAGCTCCCGCAATTGACGTACGCCTGGCACACCCCACCATATTTGCAGGAAGGCGACGCCGAATTGGATATTTTGGCGAACGTGCTGGCCAGCCGAACCGGACGTCTGCAGCGACTCTTGGTCGACGAACAGCAAGTTGCCCAAGAAGTCCAGGCCTGGCAAACCTCGCAGCAGCGCAGCTCGTACTTCAGTCTTGTCGTGACCCTCAAGCCCAATGCCGATCTCGCGGCGGTCGAAGCCACCCTCGCCGACGAACTCGCCCGCGTGGTCACGACGCCGGTCAGCCAGCGTGAGTTCGACCGGGCGGTGACGAATCTAGAGTCGCGGTTTGTGTGGGGTCTCGAGCCGCTGATGGCCCGCGCCGAGTACCTCCAGCGTTACAATCACTTCTACGGGGATCCCGATGGGGTCGCCCGCGACATCGCCCGCTACCGCCAGTCGTCCCCGGCGAAGGTCCAGTCGACCGCGGCTGCATTCCTTCGTACCGACCAGCGGGTGGAGATCATCACCAAGCCCGTACAAGCCGTGACCCACAGGTAACCGCCATGAAGACTTTGCACCGTGTCGTCACCGCCGCCTTCGGGGCGAGCTTGCTCGTGGGCTGCTCAAACCGGCCGGATACCGCCCAAACGACCCCGCCCCCGGCCCCGACGCCGGCTCTCCCCAACGATCCGCACGCATTCCCCGAAGAAGCCTTCCGAGCCACCCAACCGCCCCCGAGCCAACCGCGGGCCTTCCAACGACCGGCCGCCCAGCCGTTCACGCTGAGCAACGGACTGGAGGTCTACCTCATCGAGCGCCATCAGCTGCCGATTGTCTCGACAACCCTGTTCTTTGATGCTGGCTCGGCCGACGACCCCAAGGGCAAATCCGGTCGGGCCAAGTTGTGCATGGATCTACTCATCGAAGGCACGAAGAAACTCGACAAAGCCGCCTACGACGAGGCGCTGGCGGACATCGCCTCGCGCGTGCGCGCCCGGTCCACCAGTGACACACTTTCGCTCTCGTTCGCCACGCTGACGAACCACATCGACGCCACCGTCGACCTGTGGGTGCAGGCCCTGCGCACACCGGCCCACGACCAGGCCGACCTCGAGCGGCTGGTCAAAAAACGCCGCCAGGAGCTCCAGCAGATGAAGGGCTCGGCGCCCAAGGTGGCCCGTCGCATCGCCGCCAACGTGCTCTACGGAGACCATCACCCCCGCGGCCGGCTGGTGACCGAGACATCCCTGAGCCAGCTCAGCGTGGCCGACTGCAAACGGCACCACCGCGACTATCTCAAGCCCGAGGGAGCGAAGCTGTTGGTTGTCGGCGACCTAACCCAGTCGCAGGTGTTGGCCAAGTTCGAGCCCACCTTGTCGGGGTGGAAAGGCAGGCCCAAAGCCCCCGTCAGGTCGTCGTCAGCCGACGCCAAACCGCGCGCGGGCAAGATATTTTTCGTCGACATGCCCGGCGCGGCCCAGTCGGCGATCACCGTGACGCACTTCGGCCCTGCGCGCCAAGCCCCCGACTTCTTCGCCACGAAGATGATGTCCGCGGTGCTCGGGGGCGGGTTCAGTAGTCGCGTCAACATGAATCTTCGAGAGAGCAAGGGCTACTCGTACGGAGCCGGCGGCGGGTTTTCGTACGAGCACGACCACGGGCGGTTCGCCCTCGGTACGTCGGTACGCAGCGACGCCACCCACCAATCGATCCTCGAGCTATTCGCGGAGCTCAACGGAATCAAGACCGGCGCCCGACCGGTGACCCAAGCCGAGCTCGATCGGGAGAAAAACGGCGCCATTTTGGCGCTGCCGGCCAAGTTCGCCACATCGTGGGCGACGGCAAGCATGTACACCCGCCTCCTCTACTACGGGTTCCCCCTCGACTACTACAACGGCTACGTCGACGCGGTGAGCCAAGTCTCGCTGGCCCAGGCCACGACCGCAGCACAAACCCACCTGCAGCCGCACTCGTCGCGAGTCGTGGTGGTGGGCGACGCGAAAGCGACGATGATTCGCCACACCGACGATGGACAAGACGTGCCGATGCTCGACGCGGCCGGGCAACCGGTCACGTTGCTCGCCGCGCTCAAGTCGCTCGCCGCGAGTGGCTCGATCGGACCCGGCGGACTGGTGAGCCTCGACGCCGACGCTGTCGTCCAGGACTGACGATCGCGTGGTGTGGAATCGAGTCGCGGTCCGTGTTCTCGGGCCCGGGTCGAGCCGGGGGCCGTGCACCCGCCGCGGTACCACCGGGTTCGCTGACGTCGAGAGCGGTCTCGCTGACCACTGAACTCGCCGGCTCCGCGCGGCGGAGCGACCGCCCCCGTCTTGACGCCCGCGTTCGTCCGCCTCGGGCCGCCGTCACGTGATCGGCATCCTCGTCCGCCGGCCGGCGACCGCCCACGGGCGCAAGCGAAGCTACGGCAGCTTCTCGTTCCAACTCCAAAAGCATCCCGCCGCGGCACAATACTTGCCGTCGGTCTCAGTGTCATAGCACTGGCCGTAGTGACACTCCGCGGCGCTTTTGCAGCGCGTGACGTAGCGGCTTTTGGGCGCACAACTCGAGCCGTCGCAAAACGTCCCGACTTCGCACTCGTTGTTGTGATCACACTTGCGGAACATCCGAGCCCCGGGAGCACCGGGCTGGCACACTGGAGGATCGAGCGGATTACTCTCTTTGCTCTTTTCGCAGACAAGGGATGCGCACTGGTCATGGAGGTCGCACCGCTCTCCGAGGGCCCGGACCGGGCGACAGGTTCCGACTTTGTCGTCATCGTCCTCAGGCTCGCCCGTACTGCCCGTCGCCGATCCCCCCGCGGTGTCCGTCCCCCCCGTGCCGTCACCGGTACCTCCGTCCGCAGTGCCCGTGCTGCCGGTGTCTGCGGTCTCGGCATCTCCGGTCCCCGATCGATCGCGTCCCGCCTCGCCCGCGTCCTCGCCCCGCCGCGAATCCGTCCTCCACCAGCGCGAGAACCATGCGCCCAGCCAGCCGTCTTCTTCTTCGGGGTACTCGCACCAGGTCACGCCCAATTCGCAGCGCATGGAGCTGTCATTGCACGGCTGGTCGAGGTCCTGGGGTACGGCGCAAACGAACGCATCTTGACCCTCTTCGGCGCAAATCGTCGTATCGTCGTAGTTGCGACACAGCTGGTCGTCGGTGTCGCATTCGCTGCGCGCGCCCGGTGGATGGCACGAGCCTCCCGCGCAGCAGCGATCATCGGCGCAGCCGCCACAAGCACTGAGTCCACCGCACGCTCGCGTCGCGCACTCTTCCGACTCGAAGAACGCCCCGTTGCACTCCGGGGCGGGATCGGGCGCGAATAGATTCGCATCGTACACACAGCTAGCGGTTTTGACGATGAACGGGTCGGCACTGTCGAACGCGAGATCTACCGTGACTTCCTGCTCACCGACGACACCGGCCGAACAATATCCCAGTAGGTACGAGCGACGAGGATAGTCCTCTACCCGTTGGCTGATCTCCGCAAACGCCATCTGCCAGTCCTCGGGCTCGGGCGCGAGAAAGGATCCATCGCGGCCAATGGGATCGAGATAGTTGTCATCGATTTCGTACCCGACCCCGAGTGAAATAACGTTGTTCTGGGTCCCATCGATCAGTGCTGTATTGAGCTCGCCCCCGGAGTTGTCGCGTCCATCCGTGATCACCAACACGGCTCCGGTAGTGAGCACCCCGTCGCTGGTCACCGCCGCCCGAAATTCCCGCATTCGCTCGGTTTCCAAGATGCCGCGCTCTACCGCCAGATACAGCGAGCTCCCATCCCCGCCGACCAACGATGCGGCTGCGCCGGGATCGGCCTCGATCTCCGCCAATGCCCCATCAACGGCATTCAAGTCGGCGGTAAATGGGTGAAATTCGGCCACACCTCGCCCGAACACCGACAACGCCAGGTACACCTCGCCCGCCGGCGAGCTCGCGAGTTCCTGGACGAAGTTGCGCACTTCCGGGATCACCAGCCCGAGCTCTTCGCCGCCCTCGGTGAACGACTTCGACACGTCGAGCACGATGTGCACATACGATTCCACGCTTTTACTGATAATCGTCGCGTGCGCCTCCTCGTCATCGGTGACATCGTGTCCCCCATTTTCAATGACCTTGATGCTGGCGCCCAGTTCTCCCATCTTCTCCGGAGTAATCGGGACGCCGGCACAGAATTCGACTGAGAAGTACACCGCGACCGCAGGTGCACCATTGACGACTTGCCGGCACGAGGAGCTCAAGGGCCGGATCTGGACGCAACGCTCATCGAGAATGCACAGTTCATCCGGATCCCCGACCGCGCGAACGTATCCTTGGTCACAAACGCACGAGGCGAAGCCCGCCGGATCAATCTCGCACTTGCTATGGCCCTCGCAGACCAGGTCGCCGCAGTTCGTCGGTGGCGAACCCGTGTCGCTGTCACCCGTTTCGCCGTCGCCCGACGCGCTAGTCTCGGTCTCGCCGCCCTCGGTGTCGCTGCCCTCGGTGTCACTACTGCCGACCCCGGTTCCGGCCGTGTCGCCATCGCCATCGCCATCGCCATCGCCATCACCATCACCATCACCGTCGCCAGCGGCCGAAGTTTCGGTCTCGTTTCCCGTGTCGAACCCGAAGGTCTCGTCTCCTCCCGCCAGCGGAGGCAGACCCGGACTCGCATCCGATTGGCAACCAGCCGTCGAGACGCCCCACGAAGCTGCAATGAACAAGCAAGCCGCCCATTGGGGCCGCCACCGAGCACTGGAAATCAACACGGCCTCAGTCTAGCAGGCCGGCGCGAACGGCCGTCGTGGGTCGAAGCCCCAGCATCGAGGTGATGTCAAAGCGCCCGGCGACGCGGCCGTCTGCGGGACGACGCCGGCGCTAGCCGCCGAACGCCTGGGTCCACAAGTGGCCCCATTGCCCACCCGGAACGTAGCCGACCCCGAGTTCGGTAAACTGCGGATTCATGACGTTGGCACAGTGCCCATCGCTATCCATCCACTGTTGCATTGTCGCCGCCGCCGTGGCGTTGCCGCCCGCGATGTTCTCTCCCCAAGTCCGCCCTTGGTAGCCGGCAGCCGCGAGCCGCTCGCTCGGTCCGTCCCCTTCGGGGTCGTAGTGATCGAAGTAGTCCCGTTCAGCCATATCAAGCGAGTGAGCCCGCGCCGCGCAGCGAAGCCGGCCCTGCATGCGCAGCGGTCCCGCCGGATCGAAATCGCCCGCCGACCCGCAGTTGGCCCCCTCGGCTCGGCGCTGATTGACGATGGCCAGCACCTCTTGTTCGAGCTCCATCCGCTCGGCACTCCAGTCACTGACGGGCTCGCAGTAAGCGTTGTCGGGAACGTGGTCACCCATTCCATCGCCGTCCCCGTCCCCGTCTGCCTGGCCCGGATCGACCAGGTCGGCGTCTGAGTCCGACTCGAAGAGGCAACCCGCCGGAGCAACGACGAGCACGCCGGCCGCGGCCAAGTACGTAAGGCGCGAGCAGTTCATCTAACAAGCATTTTTGATATTCGGCGACGTGCAACCCCGTCAACAGACGCCCTACGTTCCCCGGCCGCCGCATGTCTCGCGCTCGCACCGAGCAACACCCGGTTTTGACGGGCCCTTGCGTCGGACCGCCGGACGTAGCGCGACGCGAAACCGAGCCGTCTAGCGCTGACAGCGAACGTCGAGTGACGAAGCGGGCGCTGCACCGTCCGACCGAGAGGAGCTGAAGACCTCCCGGTCCGAGCCTAGCGGTCTAGCCGCCGAAGTTCTGCGTCCACAGATGACCCCACTGTCCGCCGGGGTAGTACCCCACGCCAAGCAGCGTGAAGTTCCCGTTCATGATGTTGCGGCAGTGACCGTCGCTGTCCATCCACTGCTGCACCGTGGCCTCGGCCGTCGCATTGCCGCCGGCGATGTTTTCGCCCCATGTGTTGCCACTGTAGTTCGCCTTGTCCATGCGATCGCCGGGACCTTCCCCATCGGGGTTGGTGTGGCTGAAGAACTCGCGGTCTGACATGTCCTTGGAGTGGACCCGCGCCGCGCACCGCAGCGCCGGGTTCTCGCCGAGCGGTCCGGCCGGCGGGAAATCGCCCTCGGACCCGCAGTTCGCTCCCTCGGCTCGGCGCTTGTTGACCTCCTCGAGAACGGTTGCCTCGAGCTCCCGCCACTGTTGCTCCCAGTCAGAGACCGGTTCGCAGTACGCGATGTCCGGCACGTCATCATTGTCGTCATTGTCGTCATCGTCGTCATCGTCGTCATCGTCGTCATCGTCGTCATCGTCGTCATCGT
>QKPP01000153.1 GCA_006508105.1 Myxococcales bacterium FL481
GCGAACATCGCGCGCATTCTCGCAATCCTTTTCTGCTCTCCAGTTTTCAGGAAGCCAGTCCGCTTACCGCGGCCCTCTTCGGAACCCGTTCCGTCGAAGGGAGGCGGTTTCTACTCGCCATCTTGCGGCGAGTCAAGCCAGCGACCGGCGTTTTTTCGAAAGGCGACCGTGATAACCGCGCGATGCGTTTGGATCCAGACCGGGTCCTGCCGCGGTGGGTCCTCACAGACCCTTGGGTGGCCGCCTACTCGGTCGCCCCACGCCGGTGTCGACGTCCGCGCCGGGTCGCTCGCTGAGAACGCGCGTGGTCAACGGCAGCTTCCACCGACGCGACCGCGTCGTCGTGCGCGCTGACGACGTGATAGTGGTACGGGCGCTTGTGACTCGGTGCCCAGCGCAGGAACAACAACAGCGGCTGGCCCGGAAGAGAGCTCGGCACGTCAACGGCGGAGACGATCTCGAGCATGTGCCGCCGCGCCGTGTCTTTGGGGAGCGCGCCGACCATGATCTCCTGAAACGTCACGTCAATGTACTGCGTCGGTGATCCCTGGTGCCGGCCGCGGCCCCACACCTGCTCGACCCGTACCAACGCGACGAGATCGGAATGACCCAGGCGCCGATGGAACAGGCGCTGGTCCAACACGTCGTTTGGCGCCCGCCCATCGAACCGCAAAGGCGCCACCGTGATGCCGTCGTCGAACAACTCGGCCAGCGCCGGCAGCCACTCCTGGGCTTCCGGCGGGGGGGCGAGCGCACGGTCAGCATCCCCATGGCGACACGCGACCCCGATCCCCACCCCCACCCCCATGAGCCACGGGGCAACGCGCCGCGACGGGGCCCAAACGCGCAGCAGCGCGTTGCGAAGTGCTCTCACATCGCAGAGAGTAACGCCACCAGCCGCAACGTGCGAGCGGCCCCCACGAGCCATGTCTGATCGCCACAACCTCTCGCTAGTTTTCGTCGCCTCCCTTGCGGTCTGCGCCCCCCTGATCGGCGTGTCTGCGTGCCAACCGGTCGATTCCGCGGGCGAAGCCGGCAAGAAAGCCAAGGATGCCAACGCCGACGGCGACGACAAAACAAAGAAGAAGAAAAAGAAGCAGAAGAAGAAGGACAAGAAGAGCGACGACGGCGACAAGAAGCGCAAAGCGAAGCAAAAGGACGGGAAGAAGAAGGCCAAGTCGTGCTGTAAGTTCTGCCTCGAGGGGACGCCTTGTGGCGACGAATGCATCAAGTCGGACAAGGAGTGCACCCAGACCGAACCCGGCTGCGCGTGCCCAGGCTCCGAGCGGCCAGCTCCCAAGTTCCGGGCGGGCGACAAGGCACGACGCGGATTGATCGCGGCGGATGTCCCCGCCTACAACAAAGCGCAAGGCGATCCGATCGCCGGAAACTTCACCCTCGAGCAGGCGTTCGCCGGCGACGACAAGCTAGCCGACGCCAGCGCCGGCAAACTCACAGCCGTCATCGACACCGACATGGGCAAGATCACCTGTGAGCTGTACGAGAAGCAGGCGCCGCTCACCGTCGCCAACTTCGTGGGGCTCGCGCGTGGGACTCGCCCGGCCCAAGACCCGAAGACGAAGAAGTGGGACAAAGGCAAAAAGTACTTTGACGGCATGCTGTTCCACCGCGTCATCGAGGGATTCATGCTGCAAACCGGAGACCCGACGGGCACCGGAACCGGCGGGCCCAACTACTTCGTCCTAGACGAGTTCGACCCGTCGTTGCGACACAACTCGGCCGGCTTGTTGTCGATGGCGAACCGCAATCCCGTCGATCCCAAGACCAAGACGCTCTACAAGGACCCGAAGACCGGTCAGCCACTGGGTAACACCGGCAGCTCGCAGTTCTTTGTGACGGTGGCAAAGACGCCGCACCTCGACGATCGCCACACGGTCTTCGGCAAGTGCGATACCAAAGTCGCCACGAAAATCTCCAAAGTCGAAGTCACCACCAATCCGGCGCTACGCTTGGATCATCGACCAAAAGAGGACGTGCATCTGCGAAGCGTGAAGATCGAGCGCCGCAAGTAGCTCGCTCGGCTGTCGCCGCGCGGTCCCCCGAGCGTGCGGGTGCGCCACACGGACCCGCCGGCGAGCCACACGGACGCGCCCAAGTGTCATGTGAGCCCGCCGATGACCTGCGATCGCAGATCAGTCTTGGCCGATCACGTAAACGATGACGTCATCAAAAAGGCCGCTTGGCTCCCCCCATCCGGCCTTCTTGCGCAGCTCCAACCTCGTCAACGCCTGCAACTCGGCCGACTCGAAGGTGACGTCGTCGAACGTGGCCAGGGGCGGCCCTGCAGGCAGACCATCCACGAGCGAGTGCCCCTCCCACACCGAGACGCCCGTCGCATCCAGCCGCAACGTGTACGAGACGCCCGCGGGAAACACATCGGCGAGTGGTCGGGCGAGCGGGGAGTACAGCACCCGCTCCGCGGGTAGCAGCACGCGAACGCCGGATTCGCGATCTACAGCATCGACCGCGGTCGTCAGCTCGACCCCCGTGCACGCCGTCGCGGTCGAACAAAGCCGCAGCGCCATCGACTTTCCGAACTGCCGACAGTCGTTGAACGCATCACCCAGCTCCTCGTCAGGGTGGTAGACGCGGCACATGTCCATGACCCACGCGGAAACGTAGACGGCGTCCGTCCCGGGAGGAATTCCGATTCCGCGCTCCAAGATCAGCTCGTACCCGGCGAGGAATTGAGCCACGGAGCGACTCTGCGCCCAGATATCCGTCGCCTTGGTGACGGCGTCGGGGGCCTCATCGTCCAATCGCCGCCAAGCGGAAGACCAGCCGCACAGCTCCCCCATGGCGGCCTCGCCGGCGCCGTCAAGCGTGGCGTTGTCGTCATAGCCGTGAAAGTCGTCGGTGAACTGGCATTCAAATGTCTCTGCGTCGCCCGTTTGACTTCCGCTGTCTTCGTCTGCCGGCCCGGTGTCGGACCCGCTCGCGTCATCGCTGCCGCCATCGCTTCCCGTATCGCTGTCGCCGCTCTCGCCGCTCTCGTTGTCTTGTTGGCCGCCCGTGGTCCCATCGCCGTCGCCATCGCCATCGCCGTCGCCGTCACCGTCACCATCGCCGTCGCCATCACCATCACCGTCGCCATCGCCAGCTCCGGTCTCATCGGCTTGTTTGTGTTCGCCACTTTCCGTCCCGGTGGCCGTCTCGCCGTGACCACTCGCAACTTCGTCAAGCGTGTGCCCCGCTGACACGAGAAAGCCGGGGTGAACCTCGACGCAGCTGTTCGTCAGCGCGACCGCGTACACGAGCGCCAGGCCGCGTGCGGACGCCGACGCCAAGACTCGGATCGCCACGCGAGAGAGTACCCCCGTTGTGGGTGGACCCTCGGCGGCGCGGCCCCGGTCGGTTCCACGCGGCACCCCGCGCGTCCAAGACGCGCGATCGAAGCCCGTCGTGGTCGCACCTCCTGCGGCCGGCAATCACGAGCCGGGTCGCAGCATGAACATCGTGCGGCGAACCGGCCCCCGGTGGCTCACCTCAGCGTTCGGCAGGGAGGCCACCCGACCGCCGTCGGGACACGAAGCAGCACGCCGCGCGGGAGGAGTGTGCCCCCCTCGAGCGGTACCCGGTCTAGTAGAGCACGGCACCCTGCGGCTGCTCTTTTTCCGGCAAATCGGTTTCTCCGAGCATCTCGCGCAGGTCGATCTCGATCACTCGACACAATGCGTTCATCGGGACGTCCGCCATGCCGCGCTCAAACGGATCCTCGGTCGCATCGCCAACCGCCTCCATCGTGGAAAAGACCCAAGTCACCAGCGCACAACAAAACACCATGGGTGCAACGGGCGCCACCACTTGTAGGGTCGTCAGCCCCGCATCGATCTGATCGCCGAAGACGTCGAGCAGCCCGAACGGCACAAGGAACACGAACACCTTGGTGAAGATCCGGCTGTATTCCGCGTACTGCCGAGGAAACGGCGTGTTCTTGATCCGTTCACATTTCCCCTGAAGATCGTACAGCTCGCGAACAACGTCCATCATCGCAATCTGATGAAACAGATCGAGGCGCCGGTCCTTCACCAGGTCTCGCAGCTGCTCGCCCTGGCGCACGAGCATTTGCGTCGCTGCGTTCTGAGTCGCGGAGACTCGCTCGAGCTCGGTCGCGCTCAAGAACGGACAGATCTCGGTGGTCCAGTCGTTGCGCAGCGCCTGGGCATCGCGCACGAGGCGACGCCTAGTGCGTCGGCTCGGCTGGTCGAGGAACCGCGAGGTCCGGCGTAACTGCAAGCGTAGCGCGTTGATCCAGGCCAGGTGCCGGTAGATCAACTCACGCCGCAGTCGCGTCGCGCCTTCGCTGTCGTCGCCCGGGAGGATGTAGCTGACCACACTAGTCGCCCAGGTTCGACTCGCGTTCACCACCCCGCCCCAGATCTTTCGGGCCTCCCAGAAGCGATCGTACGAGGCGTTGTTCTTGAAGCCGACGTAGAACGCGACAGCCGTGCCCACGGTAGAGATCGGCAGAAAGGGGATCCGCAAGAACTTAAGCTCGGTGTACGCGTAGACCGCGAACACCAAAACGGCCCACACGGAGGCCCTGGCGGCGACCGGTACGCCAAAGAGCAAGACCAACCGGATCGGAAAGTGTCGTCGCGTGATCATGCGCGCATCGTGGCACAGTCTTCGCTCGCCACGGACCGCCCCCACTGACGATCCGAATCGCGGTGGCTCGCCCGCGCGACGTCTCACAGCGCGATCCGACACTGCCCAGACCCCGCGAGCCGGCTAACGGGGCTGACGCTGCCCGCCAAGCGAGCCATGACCGATCGAGCCCCGGCCGGGGCTCCCCGCGGTCGCCCATCTACCGCGAAGAGGCCGGCGACATCCCGCTTCTCAGCGGCGGCCCGGCAAGGCCGCCGCCATCGCCTTGGACGTCGCCAACCCTCGCGTCAACGAGCTGCACCGTCGGTTCAACCCGAGGAATCTGCTCGCCGACCAGCTGCTCCGAAAGCTCCCACAGTCGCCTGGCCGTGCCGGCATCGAGGCTCGCGGCGGCCGGCTTGGCGGGCGCCGGGTAACCCCGCATCGTGGCCAGACCGTCGGGGCCATAGTAGCCCGCCGGTACCACGTCCTCTGCGACCGCCGCGTAGAGAGTGGGCAACGCCCCCTGCCACGGTTTCATGGCCAGCAACGGGTTGAGCAGGCGAAACAACGGAGCGTTGTCCTGAAGATTCGTCGCGGTCCAGCCGGGATGGCAAGCCGAGACCAAAGTAGAGACGTTCTGCTCCTGCAAGCGACGCTGCAACTCGAGCGTGAACAGCATGTTCGCGATCTTGCTCGCGCCGTAGGAAGCCGCTCGAGCGTACGCGCGCTTCGTCCAATGCAGGTCTTCGAGATCAAGTCGGCCGAAATTTTGCGCAGAGCTAGAAACGTTCACCACGCGTGACCCGGCCGTTGCCGCCAACACCGGCAGCAACCGCAGCGTGAGCGCGAAGTGCCCCAAATGGTTCGTGCCGATTTGCAGCTCGAAGCCGTCGACCGTCTCCTGCCGCTTGGCCGGCATCATGACCCCCGCGTTGTTGATCAGGATGTCGAGACGGGAGAACTCTCGGACAAACCGGTCGGAGAATGCCCGAACCGATCGCAGGTCGGCCAAGTCGAGCAAGGCGAGTTCGATCTTCGCTTGCGGCACTTCCACTGCGATTGCGTCCACGGCAGCGCGACCGCGGATGGTACTGCGTGACGCGACGAGGACATGCGCCCCGTTGCGCGCCAATGCCTTGGCCGCCTCGAAACCGATGCCGCTGTTGGCCCCCGTGACGATGACAACTCGGCCGGTTTGATCGCCGATACTCGTAGCCGTCCAATGTGTTTTTGTCATGATCAAAGCCTTTCGTCGCCTGTGCTTTCGAGGCATCGCTCGTCGCGGGCGACGACGGCACTGTGGAGCGGAGATCCGTCCCAACCACCGGCCAGACGCGCCAACCTCAATGCCGATGGCGCCGCAATGGGTCCGCCGTCGCCGCCGCGACCGCGTCGCGCAGAGCCTGCACACGGCGACGACGTTCCGGCCGAGCCGCAATCGCATCGACGTCGTCAACAAACCGGAGCACTCGGGGATGTTGCCGAGCGACGAGGTCACGCACAGAACGGAGCGCCACAACCCGCACGTCGACGTCCGGGTCGTCGGTCACCACGTCGATCAACTGCTCGAGTCGCGGTGTGACCTCGGCGAGTGGGTCCGCCTCGCGGCGACCCAGCGCGTACGCGGCAACGGCCCGCTCGACCGCATCGCCGGCGAGCAAGCGCGTCGTCTCCGGTGCGGAGGGTCGGCGGTGAAGGTCTTGCTGCCACCACGCAGCTGCGGCCATGGCGGCCCAGGCTCGGTCCCTATTGACGTGACAAAGCGTACATGCATCGGGTCGACTCACCTCGGGGTTGGCACCCGGCCGCGGGATCGCGACCGCGTGGGTGCGACTGACAGTTCGATCACCAAAGACAATGCTCGGCATGTGACAGTCGATACAGCCGGGCTCGCTGGGGCCCTGGCGGTGTCGGCTGTGGCGCTCCCGATCGGCGGGCGAGACGAGCGACGTGTGGCACTGGGTGCAGACGCTGTCGCGATCGAGACCGCTGCGAAGCTGCGCGTCGGTCTGCGACGTCTGGTGCATCGCATGGCAACTCGTGCAGGTCATCTCCCCGCGCCGCGAGCAAACCGAGGTTTGCATGCTGGGAATCTCTTGCCAAGGACGCCTCGCCGCATGATCCGGCCAGACTGCATCGAGGCGATCGCTCGCCCCCGACCCCGGCTCGGCATGACAGGGGGCGCACGCCTGAGCCCGGTCCGCAACCTCGATGCGCTGGGGATGCACGATCGTCGGATCGCCTTGGCCTCGAGCGAACACGATGACCCGCCGAAGCACACTCTCGTTCGCGTCGACGTGCAGCGTGCCCGGCCCATGGCAGGCTTCACACGCCGCGCGATGAGCCTCGCCCGTCGCGTCGCGCTGACCGTGAGCGGTGGCTCGCCACGTGCGATCCGCCTCGTGGTGGCAGTCGCCACAAACCGCGGGGCCGACCTCGCCCGCGAGGGAGCGATCGACCGGCTCGTCGAGCCTGCGGCCGATGTCGATCATCCGCCAGCTGAGGGTCCCGATGCATCCGACCGCGAGAGAGAGCAGTGCCCGTCGTTCCCAACGCGTCAGCCGAGCGCGCCGTGGGTCCGAAAAGCCCGTCACTTCTTTCGGTCTAGCAGACCGGAATTTGCGGCGACGCACACTTCGTCGACAGCGAAATGACAATTTCGACAAACAAGTCGCCGGTGTGGCTTGCTCACGTCACATCTCTGCGATCCCACCGCGTGCGGCTTCGCCTCGACTCGGCGAGTTCACCCGAGCTGCGCCCAGTCGCGCCACGCCGAGACCCAAGCCGATCTCGCCCCACTTGCGACCAAGACGCACGACAGACCGCGGCCCCAACCGGCCGCAGGGTCTCAGGCCTAGGGAACTTGAATCTCGCGCACGCTCCCGTACCGATACCAAAGGCCGTCCGAACTCACGCCATCACTACGAAAGTACACGGTGATGTTCGGGCGACCACTCTCGGAACCGACGCGAGTCGCTGCGTTCGTCAGGGGCATCGCGGGGTCGATACCCGGGCCGCAGGGGGTCGAACCAACCCCAAACTCGCGACCGTCGTCGTCGTAGACCGCCACCTGCACCCAGTGCCCCCCGTCGACCCCTTCGGACTCGTCGAGCCACAGCTCCAGATGAACCTGACCGTCGGGCCGATCGTACACCACGTACTTGGCTCCAAACCAAGCGTCGTACGGCATGCCCAACGACCAGTCACTGGCGATCTCCGCCGGATCGCATTGTGGCGCGAGGTCGCACGCTTCGTCGAGGGGCTTGTGAATCACGGTTGCCGACGCGGGATGATCGGTTTCCTTCTCGAAGTCCACGCGACCGTCGTATCGGAACCGGGCTCCGACGCCCCGCGAGTCGCAAAACGATTCGTCGCTCGGTGCGTCGCCGCTTTCGCCGTTCTCGCGGATGGTCCCGTGATTGGAGCGCGCGAATGCAACGAGCCCTCCCCAATTCGTGCCGCTGTCGGCCACGCGTCGAAAGTACATGGTGATCTCCACGTCGCGCCACTGCTCCTCGCGGTCTGGGTCGTGTACGTACATCCGCGGGGTACTTCCGGAAATCCGCAGGTTGCCGTCGCCATCGACCGAATAAGTCGCACTCCCATGGTCCGCGTCAAACCACGGATCTCGCGGATCCACGCCGTCGAACGTCCGAGGCACGCCGTCGTCCCAGGAGGCCTCCCAGAGCTTGCCTCCGGCCAGCGACGGGTAAAGGTGACGCAGGCCGAATCGATCGTAGCCGGGTGGCTCGGGATCGTCGTCGTCGTCGTCTCCGCCGCCATCGTCGTCATCGCCGTCGTCGTCGTCATCACCGCCGCTCTCGTCATCGTCGCCGTCATCTTCGTCATCGTCATCGTCATCGTCATCGTCATCGTCGTCTCCTCCACCATCGTCATCGTCCCCGTCATCATCATCGTCGTCGCCTCCACCATCGTCATCGTCCCCGTCATCATCATCGTCGCCTCCTCCACCATCGTCATCGTCCCCATCATCGTCGTCGTCATCCCCATCGTCGTCCCCGTCATCGTCGTCGTCG
>QKPP01000058.1 GCA_006508105.1 Myxococcales bacterium FL481
ACCTCCGACGACGACGGTGACATCAACGACCGCACCATCACCCCCGACGACGACGGCGACATCACCGACCGCACCATCACCTCCGACGACGACGACGGCGACGTCACCAACCGCACCATCACCCCCGACGACGACGACGACGACGTCACCGACCGCACCTTCACCCCCGACGACGACATCACCGACCGCACCTTCACCTCCGACGACGACGACGGCGACGTCACCGACCGCACCTTCACCTCCGACGACGACATCACCGACCGCACCATCACCTCCGACGACGACATCACCGACCGCACCTTCACCTCCGACGACGACGTCACCGACCGCACCTTCACCTCCGACGACGACGACATCACCACCCGCACCATCACCTCCGACGACGACACCACCGACCGCACGATCAACTCCGACGACGACGATGATGACATCGCCGACCGCACCATCACTTCCGACGAGCCGACCGACCACGACACCGTCGCTGATTCCACCATCGCCGCCGACGACGACAACCACGACCACATCGCCGACCGCACCATCACTTCCGACGAGCCGACCGACCACGACCCTGTCGCGGATTCCACCGACGACGACCTCGCCGACCACGCCATCCCCCTTGACGAGCCGACCGACCACGACACCGTCGCCGACGCCACCATCGCCGACCACGATAACGACGACCTCACCGACCACGACCTCGACCACATCGCCGACCGCACGATCACTTCCAGCGAGCAGACCGATCGCGACGCCGTCACCGATCGCACCCACGACGACGACATGGCCCACCGGACTATCACTTCTAGCGAGCAGACCGACGACGAGCCTCTCGCCGCTCGAACCATCACGTCCGACGACAACGAGAACATCGCCGCGGCCACCATCGGTGCCGATGACGGATTCGACGACGAGAACCAACCCCGCGCCGTCACCTCCGAGACCCGAACGCCAGATGACGGAGCGGAGGGGAAACTGCGGGTCCCATCGTCGGGGGACGCCGCCACGGCGTCTTCACCCCGTGCCGCACGAGAGGAGGCGACACGCGCCGACACAGACGGCGGGTTGGGCCCCGACGAGTCGTCCCCAGCGGCCAATCAGGCTGGCCCACAAGAACATGCGGACCCGACGACTCCCGACGTGGACCGCATGCCCCCTGGGCGCGCGGCAAGCTGACCGGACACGAGAGCGCGCTGGCGTGGAGCCGCGCCGCCCACTCGCAGAGATTGTCGCCACGTTCGGCCCGGCGGTCTCCAAACCCGCCAGGACACCGTACAAGCGTCGGAGTGGCGCATCGGTTCGTCGTGGCAAAACCGCGGAGTCCCCGATAGCGCAAAGACCGAGACACCGCGCGATCGGGGAGCGTTGCGGGACGTCCGCGATCCGCCTGGTGGTACGACCGCTTGCAGCGTACTCATCGTTCTGAAAGCATGAGCCATTCCGTGAAAAGCCGCGTCGCACCGTGTGAGTACATTGAATGGGCGCTATCGGTTCCGGCCGGCGCACGATTTGACCTGACAAAAAGTGGGATGCCGGACGCGATGACCCACGAGGTCGCCGCCAACTGGCGCGACGAGCTCGATCTCGCGACCAGCTGCCGTCGCGACGCCCACGCCGCCACGCGTCGAGCGTTTGTCGAGTTGGTGGCCGCCCGCTACGAGGTCGACGCGGACCGCGTGGTGCCCACTTGCGGAGCCAGTCTCGCGCTTACGCAGTCGCTCATGACGCTCGTCCGTCCCGGCGATCACGTCGTCGTCGAGCGACCGACGTACGAACCACTCTATCGCGTGCCGGAGCTCCTAGGGGCTGAGGTCTCTCGGCTCGAACGCTGCGCGGACGAGGGGTGGGCCGCGCTTCCCGACCGACTGGCACGCCTGTTGACCCCTCGCACGCGAGTTGTGCTGCTCTCCAATCTCCACAATCCGACCGGGGTTGCGACGGCCGCCTCGGCCCTTATCGAGATTGGCGACATGGCCGCCCGCGTCGGCGCGATGGTGTTGTGCGATGAAGTCTACCTCGACTACGCGTTCCGCAGCGAGGCGGCCCAGCCCGCCGCGGTCACTATCGACAATGCAATCAGTTGGTCGTCCACATCGAAATGCTTCGGGTTCGGAGCACTGCGAATCGGATGGATGATCGCGCCGAACCCCGAAGTTGCCGGCGCGATCGAACGCATGGCCGCGTTCTTGTACATGACGGTGCCCAACGCCTCATTGCAGCTAGCCACGGCGGTACTCGCTCGAAGCGAGGAATACACGGCCCGGGCCCGCCGAGTGGGGGAGAGCGGTCGACGAATCGTCGAACGTTGGCTCGACGCGGAGACGAGAGTGCGATGGACGAGACCCGATGCGGGACTGACCGGCCTCGTTGAGTTGCCCGCGTTGATGTCCGATCGCGAGCTGTCGCACCACCTGCGCGAACGATACGACACGCAAGTCGTTCCGGGCGCGCTGTTCGAAGCGCCGGGAAACGTTCGGCTCAGCTACGGCCTACCCGATGCCGCGCTCGAGCAAGCCCTGGCCAATTTCTCGGACGCACTTGACGACCTCAGCTAACGATCGCGGCGTATCGGTCGGGGGACGCTCAGCCGCTTGCGGACCGCGGCTGGCTACACGTTGAAGCGAAAGTGCATGACGTCGCCGTCCACGACCACGTACTCTTTGCCTTCGACGCGAAGCTTGCCTTTGGTACGGGCCGCCGCCTCGGATCCAAGCTCGACGAGCGTGTCCCACTCGATCACCTCTGCTCGAATGAAGCCGCGCTCGAAGTCGCTGTGGATCTTTCCCGCGGCCTGTGGCGCCTTCGCACCTCGGCGCACCGTCCACGCGCGCACCTCTTTGGGACCCGCCGTGAAGAATGTGATCAGATCCAAGAGCGTGTAAGCGGCGCGGATCAGGCGATCGAGCCCCGCTTCGCTGGCCCCCAACCCAGCGAGGAAGTCCGCGCGCTCGGCGGGGTCCAAGGCAGCGATCTCGGCTTCGATGGCCGCCGACACCACGACGACCTGCGCCCCCTCTCGCGCGGCGCGGTCGGCCAGCTTGGCCACCGCGGGGTGGTCGAGGCCGACTCCCGCCTCGTCCTCAGCGACGTTGGCCGCGTAGAGCACCGGCTTGTGGGTCAGCAGGCACATCGGATCGAGCACTTCTCGGTCGTCTGAGCTCAACGTCAGAGCCCGCACCGGAACACCGTCGCTGAGCGACGCCAAGACTCGCTCGCAAACCGCTAAGGCCTTCTTTTCTTTGGCGTCGCCGCTCTTCGAGAACTTCTTGGCTCGCTCGAGACGCTGTTCGACCGACTGGATGTCGCGCAGCAACAGCTCGGTGTCGATCGTCTCCGCGTCGCCGACCGGATCGACTTGACCATGGACGTGGACCACGTTGTCGTCGTCGAAGCAGCGCACGACGTGCAAGATGGCGTCGACATTGCGAATGTTCGACAAGAACTTGTTGCCCAGGCCCTCCCCCTGCGACGCGCCTTTGACCAACCCGGCGATATCGACGAACTCGACTGTGGTCGGCACGACGCTTTTAGGGTCGATGGTCTTGACCAGCGCATCGAGGCGGGGGTCCGGGACCGGGACGATGCCGACGTTTGGCTCGATGGTGCAAAACGGGAAGTTCGCCGCCTCCGCACCGGCGTCCGACAGCGCGTTGAAGAGCGTGGACTTGCCGACATTCGGTAGCCCGACGATTCCGACCGCAAGTGGCATACGGGCCCGCTGCTACCATGGTTCGGGCCCGCCGGCTTCACGAAACCCGCGCTCGTCGACGCGGCGATCGATTAGGCGGTTCGAGGCCTCGAGGTCACAGACCGCGGCGACCGGCGCAGCAGCTCGTCGTACGAGTCGCTCAAAGCCGTCAGGCAGGCCGACCACGAGAAGGTCTGCGCGTGCTCCAACGCGGCTCGCCCCAGCTCTCGCTGGCGCTCGCGCTTGGCGGCGAGCTCTGCGACCCGCGCGGCGAAGCCCGGTTCGTCCCCGGGCGAAACGAGCCAGCCAGTTTTGCCATCTCGCACCAACGATCTGGCTCCCGGAGCGTCCGCACAGATCGCGGGCAGGCCCGACGCCATCGCCTCCAGCGTGACATTGCCAAAAGTGTCCGTCTCTGACGGGTACAAGAAGGCATCGCTCGACGCGTAGGCTGTTGCGAGCTCCTCCCCGTCGAGGTAGCCCGGCATCACCGCGCGTGGCACCTCGCGGCGCAGCCAGTCGCGGCCCACGCCATCGCCCACGATGACCGGCCGGTAGCGGACGTGGCTTTCGTCGAGCCGCCGGAAGATCCGAGCCAGTAGGTTGAGCCCTTTTTCCCAACGTAGCCGGGCGACGAACAGCACGGCGAACTCATCCGGCGCGATCCCGTGGGCGCGGCGCCAAGCCTCGCTCCGGCGATCCGGCGTGAACCGCCGCAGGTCGACGCCACGCGACCAGAGCTGGGTCTCGACGCGAAACCCGTGCTCTCTCAGCTCCTGCTCCATCGAGGCCGTCGGGACGTACACCCGGTCGCAGTCGTCGTAGAACCGCCGAAGTTGCCCCCACACCGGGCGCTCGAGCAACCGGGTGAACCACGCGAATCGCATGTACGAGGCCAAGTTCGAGTGAAACGACCCCACCACGGGCAGGCCGTGACGGCGGGCGTAACGGACCCCAGCCCAGCCCAGGATGTCGGGCGTGGCGACGTGGACGAGATCCGGCGAAAACGCGTCGACTCGCCGTCGGGCCCGTCCGTACAGACCGAGGGCAACGCGGTACTCGGGTTGAAGTGCGAACGGCGCCGAGGGCACGGCAACGAAACGACCGGCCGGTTCGAGAGCGAACTGCTTGGCGCCAGGGGCCAGCACCAAGACCTCGTCTCCGCGGTCGACCAAAAACCGCACCAGGCGATTCAGCGTCAAGGCGACGCCGTCCACCACGTTGACGTAGTTGCCCGTCAGCAACAAAATCCGGCGTGATGTCATGCCGACCGGGCCGCGAGACGGGTGGGTTGCAGACGCTTGCAACCCGTCAGCAACGCTAGCCTGCGTCCGCGCCCGCGCTTTGAGCGTCTTTCTCGGCGGCGACGCGAAACAACAGCTCAACAAGCTGGTTCATGTTGTCGAGCTTGTTGAGTTCGGCTCGCGGCACTTTGACCTTGAGATCTCGCATACTGCACGACACGACCTCGACGATGTCCAAACTGTTGGCTCCAAGGTCTTTCATCGACTTAGCGGGATCAATCTCCACGCCCTCGAGATCTTCAATGGTGTCCACGAGGTGGCCTTTCACAACCTCGAAGACTTGTTCGCGTGTGATCATGTCGTCTCCTTCGGAGCGCCCTGTGCGCGAGCCTCCGGTGGCAGCGCGAGGCCGTAGTGCTCGCGGTGTTCGAAGAGGCGTACCACGTTGTCGGCGAAACTCAGGCCCCTGTCCAGAACCAGGACCTGGCCGCGCACGGCGTCCATGAGGCCGCTGCACAGCGCGAGCGCAGCGGAGCCCACCTCTTCTTCACGGATAAAGAAATCGTCGCCGTGGTAGCGCCGACAAAACGGCACGAAGTCCGGACCAAACGTGGCCCGCAGCGATTCGGTGTCCACGGGGTTCGCGCGGATGATGTTCATCCGCACGTCGGCGTCACCGAGCTCGACCGTCAACTGCCGACACATCACCTCCATGACGGTTTTGGCGGCGGCGACGAAGTCGTAACCCGGCAGAAAGCAGTCAGGGCCCCGCGAGGACATGCCGATGACGTAGCGTGGGTAGCGCCCAAACCGCCGGTGAATCCGCTGAAGGTAGCTGACAAACGGCCACGCACTGTACCCAATGCTTCGGGCGAACCCTTTGCGAGTGAGGTCGGCATGCCGCTGGCTGACCTGGGCAAACGAGACGTTGCTCACGAGGACCTCGACGTGCTCGTGCGCTTGCCCGACGCGGTCGAGGAGAGCATCCGTATCCTCGTCGGCAGCGGCGTCCGCTTCCACGATCGTGGGGGCAGGGACGCCGTCGGCCGCGAACATCGATCGAATCGCGTCTTCGCTCTGGCTGCCCCAGCGATGCGTGAGGTACACATGCGCGCCGCGACCGGCGAAGGCGCGCCCGGTGGCCAGTCCGATTCCCGCCGTTCCGCCCGTGACGATAACCGCCTTCCCCTCGAGGTGAGCCCCGATCACGCTGGCCTCCTGAAACGAACGCGGATCATCGAACCTCCGTCACGCCGATACCTCGTCGCAAGCCGAGCCCACCGTCCACGGTCACGACTTGGCCCGACATCGCGTCGAGGAGACCGGTGCCAATCGCCACCAACACGTCGGCCACGGCGTTCGAATCGGGCGCGGTATTGCCCTGGGCGGGCAGGCGAAGCGCGTTCACCAGCACCCCCTGCGGTCGCAGGTGGGTCGCCATGTACCGCACAAATGTCTCGAGCACCCCGGCCGCCACGCTGCGATACGCCGCGTCGGCGTCGAAACGCTGCAAATCGTCGCGCGAGATCGCGACGGCGTGGCGCGGGCCCGCGGTGAACACTCGCTGGGTCGCATGGATGGCGCCGACGAGCGGCCACGAGCCCTCGTCCAATGCCCGTTGCAGCTCGGGCCCCGATTGGTCGAGGAGTCCCGCGACGCGGGCATCCAACCGGGATACGACCAAGATCATGTCGACGCGAGTCCATCGCGCAGAAACCGCAGCGAGCTCGTCTGGAACCTTTCGAGCGAGGCCGATCGCGTCGACGGCAACCGTGGCGTCGTTCGATACGTGCCGCTCGACGGCTCGACGAATCTCATCAACCTCGCTGGGAACGCCCGCAAACGCGACATCGTGCCCCTGTGCCGCCAAGGCCGCGCCCAGCTTGACCGCAGGCGTCACATCGCCGGCCACGATCAACGTGCGAACCGCCACACGCTCGCTCACGCAGTCCTCCACTGAGGCGAGGGTCGAGGGGCTTCGAACGATCGGGTCGTCATGAACGAAGAGGTGGGGGTGGCGGCGGGATGGGGGTGAAATCTGGCGGAACTACTCGGGCCCCGCCCGGGTGCCGCGGGTGTCGTCGCCGGGTTGGTACCACAGTCCCGACCACATGTGCGGCCATGGCCCGTGATCCTGGGTAGAGGCGATCAAGCGTGGTCTTCGCCCCCGCGCCCAGAGCGGGAGGCCCACACGTGTGATTCGCGCTTCACGGATTCCGCTCTGGCACCGCCGACGAGCGGTCTAGACCGCGTTCGTGTACTCCGGGTGGCCGAACAGCGCGCAGCAGTTGATACCCCCGAACCCGAAGGAGTTCTTGAGCAGCACGCGAACCGAAAGCTCGGTCGCCTGATTCGCACACACATCCAAATCGATCTCCGGATCGAGCGTCTCGATGTTCATCGAACCATGGAGTTTGCCGCGCTGTAGCTGCAACAAGGCGGCGATCGTCTCCACCGCCGGCGCCGACCAACACGTGTGTCCCAACATCGACTTCGGCGCGTTGATCTTCAATCCCGGTGCGTGCCGACCGAAAGCTCGGCCTATTGCCTGGATCTCGCAGCGGTCACCAAGCTGGGTCGAGGTCGCGTGAGCCGACACGAAGTCGATCTCCTCGGGAGCCACGCGACTTTCCTCAAACAGACGATGGATCGTTCGTGTTTGACCCTCGACAGACGGCGAAGGCTGATGACAGCCGTCGGAGGTCGCCACGCAACCCAGTACTTCCGCGTAGATTCTCGCGCCGCGCCGCCGCGCATGCTCAAGCTCCTCCAGCACCAAAGCGCCAGCCCCGTGGGAGGGAACGAAGCCTTCTCGCCGCACGTCATACGGACGACTGGCCTCCGTCGGACGATCGTTGAAGTTCTCGATCGCAATGGCCCCCATCATCGCCATCGAATGCACGCCCATCGGCGAGAAATCGAGGACCGGGCCCACGAGCATCGCCAGATCCTGACCGTGATGGCGAATGTCGTCGACCACGGTCCGTAGCGCCACATTGGCGCTCGCGCACGCCCCCCCGACCGTGAAGGCCGCGCCATGCCATCCGAGGACCTCGCTCACCGATCCCGCGTGGTCGGTGTCGAGCATGAGCAGCGCCGACATCGAGTCGATGTAGTCCGGCTCTTCCAGAAAGGTTTGGAAATTCCGGCTCGTGTAGCGCTCGTTGAGATTGTGTCCGCCGACGATCACCGAACGACGCGTCGTGTCGCCCTCGATCCCGTCCAGCTGTGCGTCGAGCCACGCGTCGGCGGCACAGGTCATGGAGATGGCGGTCGACATCGGAGCCTTCTTGACCAGCTGCCGCATGCGTCGAAACATCGACTCCGGCAGATGCGGACGCAGTCGCGCGAGCTTGGCCTTGACGTCGTACTCGGACAAATCGCCACCGACCCGAGAATAGACTCCCGGGTGATCGAAGAACTTCCACTTCGTGATCGCGGAGGTCCCCGCGATCAGACCGTCGTAGTAGCTATCGAGCTCGTCGCCTAGGGGGGTGTTGATGCCCATGCCGGTGACAACAACCCGCCGCGCTGGGAATTCGCTGACCATGACTCGCCTGCCGTTACGTCGCACCAAGATAGAGTTCGAACACCGCGATCGCACGAACTTCGCCACCCACGAGGATTTGTCCCGCGCAGGTCACGACGTAGTCGCTGTCGTCGAGAGCGACGGCCACGATTTCGGCGTCGTCACCGGGCACGACAGCCCCCAAAAAAGCCGCGTGGTGGACTTTGACGAGTCGCACCGGGGGTAGGGAGGTCCACTCGTGCGGCGCGCGATCGCCCAACGCTAGCAGCTGGAGAAGGCACGCGGCGAGCTGGCCGATCATCTCGACTTGCAGCACACCCGGGTAGACGGGGTCGCCCGGGAAGTGGCCCGCGAATACCGGGTCGTCGGCTGAGACACGGCGACGGCCTCGGACCGCCCGTTGGTCGGAGTCCAGCGCATCGATCCCATCGATGAGCAAAAACGGCTGGCGATGCGGGATCAGTCGCTCCACCACGCGAGGTCCGTAGTCCACCGAACGTGTCGCCTCGCCCGGTGTGAACAGCGGCTTGCGTCGGCCTCGCCGGATTACGGCGTCGTGCACGACACCTCCTTGCGCGCCCCGATAGGGCCCGCGTGCAGGCGGGTTGCCAGCGCCGCCAGATGCTCGCTGAGATCTCCAGCCCCGTCCGTGAAAAACTTCGGACGCTTGCACCACCGCCGGGACAAGAGGTTGTGGAGCACGGCCAGCGGCCCGACCTCCACGAACACCGCGTCGGGAAACCGCGCGACCACGGCCTCGACGGAACGCCGCCACAACACGGGGGTGTGCACGTGTTCGGCGAGCGTTTGGACGAAGGTCTCGCGGGACGGCCGAGCGACAAACTCCCCGATCCGGTTGGGCAGATACGGCCGCGACGGCGTGGTGAAGTTGAGGTTATTGAGGTAGCGACGAAAGGCCACGGCGACGTTGCGAAACAGCGAGGAGTGCATCGGCACCTGCCGCTCGATCACGACAGTTTGCACGTAGTGCTCTTCTTCCAATACGCGAATCGCCGCCTCAACCGCAGCGTGCTCGCCGGACAGCACGTGCTGGGTGGGCGAGTTGTAGTTGCTCACCTCGACCACGCCCTGCTCGCGTACCTCGGCGATCACCGCTTCGACCGTCGCCAGATCGAGGGGCTGGACCGAGGCCATCATGCCGCGCGGTCCTGCGTCGTACGCCTCGCCGCGTGCACGGACGGTGAGCAGCGCGTCTTCGAACGACAACGCCCCAATATGCACGAGATGGTTGTACTCGCCGAGACTCAAGCCCAGTGAGATCTCTGCCGTCACCCCCGCGGCCTGAAGCGTCTCTAGAAACAGGTGCGAGGTCAGAAACACGCCGACCTGCACGTCGACATTGCGATGAAATGGCTGCTCCCCCGCGAAGTGGCGCTCGAGATCCCAATCGAGCAGGCGGGACGCCCGCTCGACGATCGCCCGATTTTCCGCCCGCAGCGCGCACATTTTCCCGAGCATGCCCGGGTACCGCGAGCTCTGGCCGGGAAACATGAACACGACGTCCATGGGGTCTCGCCTCTCGTCTCCCGCTAGCGCTGCCGGCGAACGACTGTGTCCTCGATGATGTTCAAGGCCCGATCGAGTTGCTCACGCGTGTGGGCAGCCGTGATGGCCACCCGATAGCGCAACGAGTCCTCTGGCACGGAGGGGTAGTCGACCGGAGCGAGAAAGAGACCCTTTTCGTTCATCTCGAGACACATCTCATACAACGCCGTTCGGTCGGATCCGACGATGATCGGGATCACTTGACTCGTCGAGTCACCGAGGTTGAGGCCGAGTCCGCGGGCCTGGGCGCGAAAGTACCGCGTGTTGCTCCACAGCCGATCCCGCAGCTCGCTGTCGCGAGTCGCCACCTCGAGGGCCTTGATGACGCCAGCGACCACCGCGGGCGGAAGGGCGCAGCTGAACCCGTACGCGTTCGAGTAGTAGCGCAAGTAGTGCAGCAACGGCCGCGGGCCGGCTACGAATCCTCCGATGCTCGAGAAAGCCTTGCTGAATGTGGCGAACTGCAATGCCACGCGGTCTGCCACACCGTAGTGCTCAATGACGCCCCGCCCAGTCTCGCCGTAGACCAAGATGGAGTGCGCTTCGTCGATGAACACGCCGACCCGGTGCCGCTCGATGACCGGCAACAACGCCGGCAGGTCAGCGGTGTCGCCGTCCATCGAGTACACCCCCTCGAGGACCACCAAGCGTCGTTTTCCGTCGGTCTGACTCAACGCCGCATCGAGGGACTCTGGGTCGTTGTGGTCGAAGAAGACCAGCTTCGCCCGGGACAGCTTCGCGCCATCGACCAGGCACAGATGGCACTTGGCGTCGAGCACCGCGACATCGCCCTTGCGAAGCAGTCCAGCCAGCGTGCCCATCCCCCCGGCAAACCCGCTGTTGAACAACATCGCGTCTTCGCGGCCGGTAAACGTCGCGAGGCGCTCCTGCAGAGTCTCGTGCAGATCCGCCATCCCCGACAAAAGTGGCGATCCGCAGGCCCCCGTGCCCCGCTCTTGCAGCGCCTCGACGGCCGCTCGCGTGACCTCTGGATGCGTGGCGAGACCCAGATAGTTGTAGGAACTGAGGTTGACGACGTCGTGGACACTCCCACCCCGTTGAACCCGCCCAGTGGGGCCCACCGACGTGAGCAGCCTCGGCTCGTACAGGGACTCAGCCCAGGCCCCGTCGCGCATCCACGTCGCGAACTCCGGCGGCGGCTCGAGCGGGTCCGGCCCGTCGGGGAAGTAGAAGTCCGCAAGACTGTGCTCTATGTCATGCATCTGGCCTAGCTCAGCGGTGGGCTCAGTACCGCCAAAGCCCTTCGACTGTCACGGAAAAAGCGCGCACGCACGCGAAAACGACGCTACGTGCTGACGTGTCGCGGCCCGACCGCCGGTATGCTGCACGGACGCGGCGTTCGGCACCACCGACACGGGTGGTTCGCCGCGTGGGGGCCCCGCCACCAGCCGGCGCGGGGAGCATGCACCGACGACCCGGCCGTCGATCCCGTTGCGGCGCTCAGCGTGAGCCGCAGCCGCCGACGCGATCATCGCCGCACGGGCGCTAAAACCGGTACTCGACCACGAGGGGCAAGACCTCCAGGCCAACGCCGAGCTGGCTGACGCGACGCACATCTTGAACATAGGGTTGCTCGCGATGGCCTAGCCAGCCGAGCGCCAGGTTGAGGTCCAATCCGGCGGCGAGGTGAGGAAAAAAGAATACTCGGACCCCCGCACCCACGCGTGCGGTCAGCGACTGGCTGGCGACTCGCACCTGCTCCCGGGCCCCGCCAACGTTGGGGTACCACCACCTTGAGTAGCCCGCCCCGACGCGCAGCACCGGCACCACATAGTGAAAATCGCGAAGGTAGAGCTTGTAGGCGTAGCCGCCCCAGATATCGAAGCCGGCGACACCACCGCGACCGCACGCGCCAGAATCGCTAGGGAGCCCGCACTGGTCAAGCCGAAACGTCTCGTAGTCGCCGCGGTCGAGCAGTGCCGCCGCACCACCGTACAACCAGTGCCGCTTGTACCACTGGCGATCGTACTGCACGCCGAGCCGAACCCGTGGTTGGTACCCGGAAAGCCCGAACTGAAGCGGCGACACCAACGAGACCGCGTTGCCGCTATACACGACCTCAGGCCAAGCAAAGCCGGTCCCGCGCGCGGACCGAGCACTCGAACGCGCGCCATGGGTCGAGCCGGAGACGCCGGCGCTCGGAGCAACCGAAGTGGCGCCGGCTTCAGCGGCAAGTCCGAACCACACGCAGGCGATCACGACGTGCCGGACAAAGTAGGAGAGACTCACGGGACGGTTGAGCCACGGAATGGCGAAATGCGCCAGTTTTTGGCGAGTTCGGTGAGGCATCCCACGTCCGACGCAGCGCCGTGGCGGCTGTTCACCGCTGTGAGCTTGCGCCGTGATCCGTGCGGCGAGGTCGGTCGAACCATCGTCAGGACGGGCGGCGCACGATCCACGCCGCTCGGCTGTGGTACGACCCCGCCATGCCGGCGACTCCCTATCTGGTCACCATCGATCACCTCCTCGACGAAGAAGAGCGGTTGACGTGGACCGCTGCGCGCGAGTTTTGCGAGCGACGCGTCGCACCGCTGCTCGAAGAGCACTACGAGCGCGGGACATTCCCCCGCGAGCTCATCCCGGAGTTCGCCGAGATGGGGTTTCTCGGGGCTTCGCTCCAAGGCTACGGCTGTGCCGGCATGAATCCAGTCGCGTACGGACTGACGATGATCGAGCTCGAGCGACAAGACAGCGGCATCCGCTCGTTTTGTTCCGTTCAATCGGCGCTCGTCATGTGGCCGATCTGGGCGTTCGGCAGCGACGAGCAAAAGCAGCGCTGGTTGCCGGAGATGGCGAAGGGGACCGCGATCGGTGGCTTCGGCCTGACCGAGCCCAACGCGGGCAGTGATCCGGGCTCGATGCGCACGCACGCGCGGCAGCAAGGGCCGAACGGAGATTTCGTGATCAACGGGCAAAAATGCTGGATCACCAACAGCCCGATCGCCGACGTGTTGATCGTATGGGCCAAGACACTCCTGGCGGGAGAGTCCGAGCCCACCGTCCGAGGGTTTTTGGTCGAGCGCGGCACGCCGGGCCTGTCCACGCCGGAGACCAAAGGCAAACTGAGCTTGCGCGCCTCCCTGACGGGGGAGATCGTGCTCGACGACGTGCGCGTGCCCGCTCGGAATCTACTCCCGGGCGTCAAGGGGCTCAAAGGACCGCTCAACTGCCTCACACAAGCCCGCTACGGCATCGGCTGGGGCGCGGTGGGGGCTGCGATGAGCTGCTACGAGACGGCGCGCAGCTACACCCTCCAACGCGAGCAGTTCGGACGTCCCCTCGCCGGGTTTCAGTTATCGCAGCAAAAGCTCGCCGGTATGCACAGTGGCATTAGCAAGGGCCTGCTGCTTGCGTTGCACTTCGGCCGGATCAAACACCAGGACGGCAAACTCGATCCGACGCAGGTTTGCATGCTCAAGCGCGACAACGTCGCGATGGCATTGGACACCGCTCGATCCGCCCGGTCTATGCTTGGGGGCAATGGGATCATGGGCGAGTACAAGATCATGCGACACCTGTGCAACCTCGAGACCGTGTTCACGTACGAAGGCACGCACGAAGTGCACACGCTGGCCATCGGGCGCGCGTTGACCGGGCTCAACGCGTTCACCTAGACGTGGGGCTATCGTGATGGATGGTGGCGCTGACCGACCGCCGCGCGGCGAGGCGGTCGTCGCGGTCCACGCACAGCGACCGATCGGCCCTGCCGCGAACCAGCTCACGATGCATTCGCACTAGGCAGCCGTGGCGCGCTAGATCGAGGGTTCGCGGGGGTGAGCTCGGACGTCTGCCCGCGTTGCCCGTGATTCGTCCACCCTCGTAGTGAGGCGTCCCTTCTCGGCGCGTTCCTGCCCAAAGCACGGCGCTGGACCAGCCGGTCGCGGTAGCGCCGCGACGAGCCGGTTCTGGACTCCGGTTTACGGGACCGTAGGGGACTCGCCGACATGCGCGAGATCAGCTACGCTCGCCGCAATGACCCATCCGGTGCAGAGCGTGGTGGAGTCGTTGCGTGCGGCCGGGCGTTGCCCGAGACTCCACGTCAACGCCTTGTGCCACGGCGTCGAGTGCCCCGACTTCATCCGCGACCAGTGGAAAGAGCGGCTCATTATCGACCTCGACTCGAGCTACCCGCTCGATCTGACTTTTGCCGAGGATGGACTCGCCGCCGATCTGTCGTTTGGCGGCTACGTGACGCGCTGCACCTTCCCCTGGAAGGCGATCTACGTGGTCGCGGACCGAGCCACCGGCCGCGGGCTCGTCTTCGATCAGCACATGCCGGCCTCGGTGCGCGCGAGTCGTCCGCCGACGACGGGACCGTTGCCCACGCGTTCGACGACCGCGCCGCCTAGCGAGGCCAAACGAGCGCCCGACGACGCCTCGGCCGGACCCAGCTCGACCAATGCGGACGAAGTGCAGCGCCGTCGTGCGGCCTTTCGGGTCATCGACGGCGGCAGCTAGGCCTGGCCGAGCCGGTACCTCGCGTGGGTGACCTAGCCGAACCAACTCGGTAACGTTCCGGCAGCTTGGCCGGCCGCTTGGCCGGCCGCCTGGCGGCGCCTCGCGGACCGAGTGGCGTGCAGCGGCAGCAAGCCCGTCGGCGAGCCCCCCGCTCAGCGCGCCGTTGCGATTGGGTGGTCGAATTGCCCGCGGCGAAACGCCGTCACATGTAGTAGGAGACGCTAGTCGCGTTGTTGCGCGGTGACTGAAGCGTACACGTGTCGTCCTCTACTTCTCGCCAATCCACGCGCGCACGGGCCCCCGAGCGGACGTCCGCGGACGAGCCGGACTCAGAGTCGCGCCGGCCCGACGGTGAGGACGAAACGCCCAGCACCAGCGCGACACGAAGCTCTCGTGCGAAGCAACAACGCGAGCGGCGACGGCATGAGCTTGTCGACGCTGCCAAGCGAGTCTTTCGGGACAAGGGATATCACGACGCTTCCGTCAACGACATCATCGACGCAGCCGACGTGGCCCGCGGCACGTTCTACCTGTACTTCAAAAACAAGCAGCAACTGTTCGCAGAGCTACTCGATGAGTTCCTGTTGCTGCTTCGACGAGCCATTCGGGGCATCTCTTTGGCGCCCGAGGCCCCGCCCCCGCTCGAGCAGCTGCTCGACAACTTCCGGCGCGTCGTGCACGTGGCGTTGGGCCACGACGAGATCGCGGTCATCATGCTGCGGGACCCCTCGGCCTTTGACGGCGAAAGTCATGAGATCCTCGATCGCTTCTTCGTCCAGGTGCGCTCGATCATGGAAGGATCTCTCACGCTCGGCCAATCGCTGGGCATCGTGCGGACCTGCGACGTGAAGGTGGTGGCGGTCGCGGGACTGGCCGGGTTTCGAGCTGTACTCGCGACCGCGCTGCAAGCCCGTGAGCGCAACGACACCGCCGCGTGGACCGACCCCGATCACCTCGCGGCGGAGCTCATGCAGTTTTTCTTGTCGGGTCTGATCCCGCCCGACAAGCTCGAGCTATTGACGGGCGCTCGCGATTGAATCGACCCGACCAGCGACCCCTCCCGCGATTGCGCGCCCCCGGTCGACGGGATCAGCGAGGCCGTCGGGTCGGTCGCGTGGTCCAAAGCCGAGCGTCGACTTGGACATAGGCCCAGGCGCCGAGACGCGACGCGTCGAGTCCCGCGCCATCGCGAAGGTTCGCGCGCAAGTCCCCGCGAACGCCCGCGCTGTAACGCCAGCGATCGCTGGCGGTATAGGTGACGTTCAAGTCGGCTCCAATGGCTTCCGACTCCGCCAAAAACAGGTCGGTCGCGGGTACGTCTCCGACGATGTTGCGCGACGACGCGTACAAAGATAGCGCGCTGCGCCATTTTTGCCCGTCACTGAAGCCCCCGCGAATCCCGAGCGAGGTCATGCGTACGATCGAGGCCTGCACGTAATCGACCATCGACGTGTACGATCCGTCCACCCCGAGGGTAAACAGCCGGCCCCGGCGATTGACCATCCGTCGACTCAGACTGCCCAAGACGACGGGGGCGAGCGGCGAGCCATTCTCGCCCGGCCGCAGGCACGAGGTGCGCCGCGCGTATACGACCCCACCGCCCAAGGTGCCCGTCAGGTCCGCGGTGAACCGGTGTTCGCCGGAGACCATCGCCGATGCGGAGACGAACGCTTGTTGTGTGGACAACTGGCTGTAGACCGCGGTGGCCGAACTCACCAGGGTGGTTCGACGGGAGACCGCGAGCCGGTCGTTGATCTGCGCGTCCACGGTGTACCTCAGCGGAAACAGCCGCGTGTTCTCATCCGGAGGCTCGTGCCAAGCGGATGGAGGCGCACTCCCATCGTACTCACCGCGCGTCCGGACCTCGATCTGATGTCGAGGTGAGAGCCGAACATCGCTGCCGACCGTGGCACCGAAAGTGACGCGACGCTGGGTCTGCGCGGCAGGAAGTGTTTGTTGACCCTCGGTGAACGCCCCCACCAGACCGAAGTAGTCGAGCTCCCCCACGCCAGCATTCAACGTCAGCGTTTGCGCGAGCCGGCGTGTCCACTGCAGTGAAGTCAGCGACGTGGCCTCGTGGTACAGGAGCGGCCGTGCATTCCCGGCCGGCGCCGGGATTCGCCAGTTGGGTCGAAGCGAATACCGCAGATTCGACGACCACCGGCGCGTGCGCAAACTGCCCTCGGCGTACGGCTCGACGGTGAACCGCAACTCGCGCATCGGGGGACTGCCGGGCATCGTCGGCGTGACCCCGCCGCGAACCTGACCCGACGCGCCCAACTCGGCGTCGGGACGGGGGGCCATCATCGCCAGTGCCCCAGCAACCAGCGGCAAAGACCACATCGAGGCCGGCTACTCCACGAGCACGACGTCGCCGTCGCGCAGCTCAAACGAACGGCCGTGCACGTCCCCTTGAGCGAGGGCTTCGTAGTCGAAGCGAACCCGCAGTGGGCGAGGCTGCTGGCGCAGCACGAAGACGCGATCGGCCCGTCCGAACTCGGTCAAGCCCCCCGCCATGGCGATCGCGTGGAGCAAGCCGTCGCCAGGATGAAGCTCGTACCGGCCCGGCGTGGCCACCTCGCCCGTCACCGCGACACGGGGCGGTCGCGGGACACTGATCGCCACGCTCACTCGCGGCTCTTGTACGATGCCGACCAGCTGAGCCGCCAGTCGCTCCTGCACCTGTTTCGGCGTCAGTCCTTCGACGGGGATATGGCCGACCAGCGGCTGCGTATAGCGACCGTCGTCTTGCACCGGAAAGTCGCCGGACAACGTGGCCTGCTGCCGTACGACCACCGACAACGTGTCGCCGGGGCGCACGACTGGATCCGATGGCGCACGACGGTCCGCTGCCGGAAGGTCCGAGATCCAAACGTATCCCGACCCGGCAGCGCAGCCCAACCAGGGGGCCAAACCCAATATCACGACCAGGAGCACCCGAGCGACCGACGCAGTCATAACAATCGCCCGCAGCTATACGCTGTCGCCGACGGCATCGCAAGATCGACGCCGATCGTGAGCCGTGGAAGCGGTGTCAGCACCCCGCGAGTGTCGTACAGCGCGTCTGCGGTCTCAATCCGTCTAGGCCCGAAGCACGACGTAGTGCCCCAGCTGACGGATCACCCCGATGGTGACGCCGAGGACGAAGCCGAGAAACAAGCCGATGACCGTGCGAATCAGAATCCCGCGGGTCCGAGAGGTCGGCACCACATGCGGCTGCGTCACGGTGTGGTGACGGCTATTCGCCACGTCGCGCTCAAGATCGAGCTGCAACTGCATGCTGCGGTGTTTCTGCACCGCCCGGTTGTAGTGGGTCGTGGTGGCCTCAGCCGAGCGCTCGATGTCAGCCTGCTCGGTCGCCAGGCCTGGCAGGGCTTTGACGATGCTGTTGAGCCGACCGATTTCCTTTTCGACTTCGCTCAGCTGCGACTCCAGCACTCGGACGTTGGTCCCTTGCGTTTGCACGGCTCCTCGCGCGGCTCGAAACTCGCTGTTGAGCCGCCGTTCGAGCGCCGTCGGAGAGCGGTTTAGCTCGCGCTTGATCTGGTCGTCGAGCTGCTTGAGCTTGGCCTTGAGCGCCACGACGTCCGGATGCTCGTCTCCGGAGCCGGCGGCACGCAGCTCGGTCAGCTCTTGCTGGAGCGTCGTCTTGCGCGTACGCAGCGGTGCCACGGCCTCACGTCGCTCCACCAGCAAACTGTCTTCGTCGTCGAGACGCGACTGCGCCAGACCCAACTCAGCGCGGGCCCGGACCAAACTGCTCAGCAAGCTGGAGCGGGTCTCACGCAGAGACTCCAAACGGCCGTAGTGATCCCCCTGCTCGGGTAGGCGACCCAGGTGCTCGCTTTCAAATCGCTTGCGCTCTTGCTCGATGCGCCGAAGCTCGCGTTCACTATCGTCGATCTGGGCTCGCAGCGTCGACACCTGTCGCAGCCACACGGCGAGGGTCTTTTCAATCTCGCTGTCAATGTAGGTGTCGCGGTGTTCCTTGAGAAACTCCAACGCCGCATCTTCGCCATCGATCGTGGCGTAGCTGCCGTACCACAGCGTCTGTCCTTCTCGCTTGAACGTCAGATTGGATCGAACGGCCTCGACTTCACTCAGTTGAACTTCTCGACCCCAGACACGTTGCAACGTGGTGCGGATCAGGTCCGGGTTGCGAAATTCCTCCTGAGGCGCATCGAAGAACTTCACCCGCTGCTGGTTGCCGACCAACGGGTTGACTTCGGCGTCTTTCGTCAACCGGATACGAAACTCCGCCGTGGCGGGCTCGACGCGTTTGAGCCCCACCACCAGCCCCGCCCCGGTGCCGATCACCGAGCCCAAGGCGATGATCCACCAGTAGTAACGGAAGAACGCAGCGACCCGGCGGACCTTGGCCACGATCTGCTGCAAGTCGACGCGTTCGTCGTCCGCGGATCCTCCGCTCGCGGACCCCTGCGCGTAAGACGCCAATTGCTGCAGCGCAAGCTGGCGCAGCATCACCTCCGGCCGCGCTGCGGGAAATACGCCGGACTCCCCGGGCCCCAGTGCGGCCCGTTCACCCGGCCGATATGCAGCCCGATAGGTGAAGTGGCTGTTGCCGAGCTGGACAACGTCGCCGTCGCGCAGCTGGGCCTCCGAGATGCGCTCGCCGTTGAGGTACGTACCCTTGCCGGTGCCGAGATCGTGAAGCCAGTGCTTGTTGCCCTGTGCGACGAGCTTGGCGTGCTGAGGCGCCATCTTGTCGTCATTGCGGGCGATGTCGGTGAGATGGGAACGACCGATCAGGAGTACCGGCCGCTCGATCGGTAGCTTCTCCAGCTCCCCGGCGGGCGTCCTTGCGTACAAGCACGCGGCGCTCGGAAGGCCAGCCGCCGCTCGAGCGTCCACTTCGCCCGCATCGAACGAGACCGTTTGCAGAGGCTGAGTGACGCCGCGCTGTAGATCCTTGGACACCGACCGCCGATGGTTACCACACGGTGGCCCCAAGACAAGCCGGGTAAACGACGGAGGTCGGCAGCCCCCCCCGTTGGGCCGAAACACCGACGACCGCTGTGAGCGAACACGGTTTTCGGACAGCCGCGAGTGTGCTCGAGAACCAGCGGCGCCGCCAGAGCGCGCTATTTCAGGAATCCGCGAGTTGATCCATATCGATTGGTAGTTTTCGTCACGCCTGGCGGGGGCCGGCGGCCCAGATTAGGTATGCTGGGACGAAAGTTGGAACCGGGCGCCGCAGCGGGCTGTGAGGGACAAATCCAGCTTCATTTCGGTGAGCATTTGGCCTAGGATGCGGCTCCGTTTTCGTGGTGTTTATTGTGTGATCGGTGGTGATCACGCGAGGACCACCAAGGGTTCGACTCATGTCGCGTCAGCAGATCCGTTTCTTTCGCGAAGTCCTTTTGGCCGCCGACGTCGTGGCGAGCGCTGCGGCGTTCCTGCTCAGTCTAAGCGTCCGCGAGGGGCTGTCTTCGGCTCGTCACGCGCCTGGCCTTTTCGGTGATTTTGCGCGCGGACTCTCCCTGGGCTCGGTGGGTCCACTCCAACCGTACGCGTTGCTCATGCTGGGCATGGTGCCGGCGTGGATTTTGGTTTTTCACTGGAACGAGACCAACGACTTTCGCTGCCGCTACCGCGAGATCGCGGGTCGCTACGCTCGGGCGGTCGGGCTGGGCGTGGTCTGCCTCATCGGCATCTCCTTCGTGGCCAAGCTCGAGTTTTTGTCGCGCAGCTTCGTCGTCCTGTTCGCGGTGACCCAACTCATCGCGCTCGTCAGCGGCCGGGTGGCGCTGATGGAACTCATCTCGGTCCTGCGACGCAAGCACGTCGACGGGCACCGCGTGCTCATCGTCGGTTGCAGCGAGCGCGCGATCGAGTTCGCCCAATCCTTACGCGGACAGATCCCATGGAACCTCAAGGTCGAAGGATACGTGGCCATGCCCGGCGAACCGGTGAACGCGAAGGCCATCCCGGTCGTCGGCGAACTCGGGGTTTTGCATGAGTTGCTCGACTCACGTCCGGTCGACGAGGTCGTGTTCGTGGTCGACGCGGGCCAGGCCTCCGAGCAGCTTACCGACGCCTTGCTCGCCTGTGATGAGCGCGGCGTGGACGTGTTGATGACCCTTCCGCCCGCGTTCCCGTCGAATGGGCGCATGGAGATCTCGAGCCTGTCGGGTTTCGACTACCCGTTGTTGGGACTACGCCGGACCCCGGCGGGTGGGGCTCGGCTCGCCGTCAAGCGAGTCTTCGACTTCTTCTTCTCGCTGGTTGCACTGCTGGTCGCCGCGCCGGTGATGCTGGCCATTGTCATCGCCATTCGCGTCGAGTCGCCTGGCCCCATCCTGTTTCGTCAGGTTCGGGTGGGTCGCAGCGGGCGCAAGTTCACAATGCTCAAGTTTCGGTCGATGTGCATCGATGCCGAAGCCAAACTCGAAGCGCTCAAGAAGAACAACGAGATGGACGGGCCGGTGTTCAAGATGCGGCGCGACCCGAGGATCACCCGAGTCGGTGGGTTCATCCGACGAACCAGCTTGGACGAGCTGCCCCAGTTCATCAACATCTTGCTCGGCGATATGAGCATCGTGGGGCCGCGTCCGCCACTGCCGGCAGAGGTCGCGAAGTACAAGCCGTGGCATCGCCGTCGACTGTCGGTCAAGCCGGGTCTGACGGGTTTGTGGCAAGTCTCCGGTCGCAACGAGATCGGCTTCGAGGAGTGGATGAAGCTCGATCTGCGATACATCGACCAGTGGTCGCTGTGGCTCGACCTCAAAATCATCGCCCGGACGGTGCCGGCGGTGCTCGGTCGCAGCGGCATGTAGCCCATGTCGGGACCCACCCGTACCGAGCTGCGGCTCTTGTTCGGGCCGCAGGTTCTCGTCGACGTCGAGCCGTGTATCCACGGCCTCGACGCGTTGTGGCCGGCTGAGGCCGGCTTTGTGGCCCACGCGGTGCGGAAGCGCCAGCGTGAATTCGCCAGTGCGAGGGTTTGCGCACGCCGGCTGTTAAGCCAGATGGCGATTCAACCGACGGCGATTGTCCCCGACGCGGACCGCTGCCCGCAGTGGCCGGGAGGAGTCGTTGGATCGATCACCCACACGCGTCACTTCAGTGTCGTCGCGTTGGCCCCCGCGAACGCCTGCACGGGTCTCGGAGTGGATATCGAGCCGCGGACAAGCATCGAGGTCGAACTGAGTCGGATCATCTGCCTCGAGCCCGAGCGAGACTGGCTCGAGCAGCATCCGCCCGACCAACGCGGCCTGTGGGTCCGTCGGTTCTTTTGCGCGAAGGAAGCGTTTTACAAGGCCCAGTTTCCCCTCACGCGACGCAAACTCGGCTTCAAGGACGTCCATGTGCGCTTCGCCGACCCCGACTCAAGCTCGCCCCACCGGTTCACGATCGCCGTCATCGGAGACGCAGCTGACGGTTCGGCCCCAGCTCGACCGGCCGACCGCGCGGGGGCGTCACGGTTCCCGCTCGAGGCTCGTGGGCGGGTGGTCGATGGCCACGATCACCTGCTCGCCGGCGTGGCATGTCCGAGCGTCCAGCCGGATGCAGACTCGGAGGCTTGGGCGGCCCAGCCGGGCGCGCGCGAGCCGTCCCGTCCCTAAGTCGCCGGCCCGCGACCTTGACCGGACTCAGCCCGCGTCCGATCGAGTCGACCCGCGTCATCGAGCAGCGGCAGGCGACGAAATCGAAGCCCCGTGGCGGCGGCGAGAGCGTTGGCCAGTGCGGGTGCGACCGGCGGCACCCCGATCTCACCCACCCCGCCGGGATCGTCCTCGCTAGGGATGACCGCCACTTCGATGTCCGGCACGGCGCGCATGCGCAGCAGGCCATAGTCGTCGAAATTCGCGGTACGTACCTGACCACCGGAGAACGCGACACGACCGTGGAGCGCGGCAGTCAGTCCGAAGATGATGCCACCTTCGATCTGCGCGACCACGCCGTCGGGATGGATCGCGCGACCGCAATGCACCGCCGCCCAGACCCGGGTCACGTCGCAGCTTCGATCGGCGCCTACAGACACCTCGACCACCTGCGCCACGACACTCCCGAAGCACGCATGAACGGCGAGGCCTCGGTGCAAACCATCGGTCGTGGACTGACCCCATCGGGCCATCGCGGCCACGCGCTCGAGCACAGCACGGTGGCGCGGTTGGTCGTGCAGCAACTGCAACCGGGCCGCCAGTGGATCGAGACCGGCGTGCCAGGCCAGCTCGTCGATGAAGCTTTCGATCGCGAACGCAGTATGGCTGTGCCCGACCGAACGCCAAAAGCCAAGGGGCACGGGGGTCGGAACGCTGGTCCACTCGACACGAGCCCGCGCGACCGCGTACGGCAGCTGAGCCGCGCCGTCGACGGCCAACTCATCGAGACCGGTTGCACTATCTTGTCCCGGGATCGAGGGGCAGATCACGTGATGATACCAGTGCAAACTGGAGGCATCGGCGTCGAACCGTCCCTGGCAACGATGCAGCGACGCGGGCCGGTAGTAGTCGTGCTGCAAGTCGTCTTCTCGCAGCCATACCGACTGCACTGGTCGACCCAGACGCTCGCTGAGCCACACCGCCTCGCGCACCTCCGGGTGGAACACGCGCCGCCCGAATCCACCGCCCGCGAACGTGGGGTAGACGATCACCGCCGCGGGTTCCAAGTTGGTCACCGAAATGGCTTCGGCCTGCGCCGCGAGAGGGTCTTGGGTTGCGGCCCAGACCTCGCATCGCCCCCCTTCGACTCGGGCGGTACATGTGATCGTCTCCATCGGTGCGTGGGCGAGGTACGGTAGTTCGTATTCGGCTTTCAATGCGGGGTCCTCGGGGGGGGCCGGGCCGCTGCCGTCGTCGCGGGCGATCGCCGTGGGCCCAGTCGCCCGTTGGCGCAGCGCCGCGGCGAGATCCTCGTCACCGAGGTCGGTTGCCAGAGTTCGCTCGAGTACGAGCGCCCCACGGCCGCGCGCCGCCGTCCAGGTCGTGTCCGCCACGACGGCGATCCCAAACGGCGCCGAGACGACATCCACCACGCCAGGCATCGCCCGTGCCGCCGCATCGTCAACGAGTCGCACCTCGCCACCGAGCGCCGCCGGGCGAGCCGTGACGGCGAACAACTGCCCGGGCAAGCGCACGTCGATCGCGAACCGAGCCGAGCCCTCCACTTTCGCGGGGATATCGAGTCTCGGCAACGACCGCCCGACGATCGATCGGCGGGGCGCATCCCCGCCGCGAAGCGCAGGCGCTTGGGGAAGCGGGCGCGTGGCCGCTGCCAGCGCCAGCGCGCCGTACTCGAGCTGACGCCCGTCCGGGTGAACAACCCGTCCGTTCGCCGTCGAGCACGACTGTGGCGCGATCCCCCAATAGTCGGCGGCGGCGCCGATCAACATCGTGCGGGCCGTGGCCCCGGCCTCGCGCAGCGGACCCCACAATGAGCGAACGCTGGCACTCGTGACCGTGGACATGTCGCCGAAGTTCAAGTTCGCGATCGCGAGCTGCACCCGCACACGTGACCAATCGGCGTCCAGCTCATCGGCGACGATCATCGGCAGCGAGGTCATGACGCCTTGACCCAGCTCGGCCTTTGTCAGCCACACGACTACCTCGCCGTCGGGTTCGATGGCCACGAACACGTTCGGCCGAAAGCGGTCACGCTCGTCGGGCCAACGCTTTCGCCAACGCTCGCGCCGCACGCCGAACCGGTAGCCCAGCAGCAGCCCCGCCGCACCGCCGAGCACTCCCATCGCGCCCCATGCCAGCAGCTCGCGGCGCGTGACTTTGCGCCAACGACTACTCATGCCGGTCGCGCTCACCCGCGCGACGAATCGCGCGACGGATCCTGACGTAGGTCCCGCAGCGGCAGAGGTTTCCCGCCATTGCGTCCGCGATCTGCTCATCACCAGGGTGGGGATGCCGATCGAGTAATGCCGCCGCCTGCATGATCTGCCCTGGCTGACAAAATCCGCATTGCGGAACCTGCTCTGCCTCAAATGCGCGCTGCAATGGATGACGGCCGTCCTCAGAAAGCCCCTCGATCGTCGTGACCGACCGGCTTTGCACCTCAGCGAGCGGCACCAGACAGCTGCGGACCGCTTGGCGGTCGAGGTGCACGGTGCATGCTCCGCATAGGCCCTTCCCACAGCCGTACTTCGTGCCAGTCAATCCCAGCACATCACGCAGCACCCATAGCAGCGGGAGCTCGCCGGGCTGATCGACGCCGACCTCGTTTCCGTTGAGCTGAAACCGGACGCGAGCCATCGCCGTGCAAGTTTAGGCACGGCCGAGCCCGACGTCTGCCTGTATGCGCAAAGTCGCCGAAACAGCGTGCGGCGGCTCAAAACGGCGTGCCCGGTGCTCGCCTGCCGCCGGGCCGAACCTGGTCGCCCCAGCCGCGGACGCACTGGTGGCTGTGCGCGCCGCGACCGAACAGACCGGTCTTGGACGGGACGAACGCGACGTCGTCGGCGCTGAGACGCGACCGTTCCCGACGCTCGCGAGTCATTGCATGCCGACCCTGCTCGAGCATCGTTGTGAGTTGCGTGCTACGACTCATGGCGTTGGCAAACGAAGCATCCAGTAGCGCGTCGCCAAGTGGACGCGAAGCTCGGCGGTATCCCCGGCTGCGAGCGCCGGTCTATTGCCGGCCAGCCCGTCTTCGGGTCATGTATCGACTGGCCGTCAACGTAGGCGCCGGAGGGCTGCGGATCTACAGCGACGAGGCGTACAAGATCGATACCAAGCTCGAGCTCGACATGCTCTTGCCACAAAGCGATTCGGTCAAGTGCCTCGCTCAGGTCGTCTGGGTCAAGGAACTGCCACCGGGGAGCCCGGCGCAGTACGACATCGGCCTGAAGTTTCTGCAGGTACCCAAGGCCGCGCAGTCCGTGCTTGAGCAAGTGCTCGCGCGCGACGATGTGCGGCCGGACGACTAGCTCGAACCTCCGTTGAAACGCCAGTCGCGGATGCCGTGAGTCACGAGCAGACGTCACCCCTCGATGGCGTGGTAAACTGCGTTCGCGAGGTCGGGTCCGCGAATCGCAGAGATCGATGCTGAGATCGCGGCGCGGTTCGACGACTTTGGCCCGTTGAAAGCCAACCGGCTCGCGCTACGGCGGCTGATTTTGCACACGGCCCGCGGCGTCGCGAATCTGGGCGGCGTGGTCGAGACGATCAAGTGGGGGCAGCCCGCGTATCTCCCCGCGCGTCCACGCGTCGGCAGTACGATTCGCTTGGGCACCATGGCGGACCCGAGCACCGCGGATGCGCTATTCGTTCACTGCCAGTCGACACTCGTTCCCACATTTCGTCGCCTGTACGGTGAAGAACTCGAATTCGTAGCCAACCGCGGGATGGTCCTCCACCGAGGGCAAACCATGCCGAGGCGGGCGCTCGCTCACGGCATCGAACTCTCGCTCACCTACCACTGGTGGAAGAACGCTCCAAGCGGCCCGTCGATAGGAAGCAAGCGATGAGAGTTCGTGGGTGCGCCCGGCACGACTCGAACGTGCGACCCTCAGGTTCGAAGCCTGATGCTCTATCCAACTGAGCTACGGACGCGGGAAGTAGCTACGCTTGGGGCGAGCCCCAAGCCGTGTTGGCGGGGCCGGATGGTAGACCAGGACAGGCCAGAAGTCGGGAAAATCGTCCGGGTCGGCGTCATGCACGCGGGAGTGCGCGCGAGATGGGTCGCACAACCGCACGGACGCGCAGCGTGCAGGGGCCACCTTCCGCACCTATAATTTGGTTTCGTGCGGCGAATGACGCCGGCGCACTACCTTTGGAGCACCCCATGAACCGAGACCCACGAGCGCGCGAGTGGTCGCGTACCCGCATCCTGGCCGGCGTAGGGCTGACCGCCGTCGCTGCCACTTACCTTGGTGCCGCACACCACGAAACGGATCCCGGCATGGCGGCAGGAGCACTGCCGCCGGCCACGATAGACGCCGCGGTGGACGCAGGCGTCGAGGTCGGTGGCCTGCTCATCGACTTTGTCGAGCCGCAGGACGGTGAGGGCGGCTCCGAGTCTCGTATCGCCAGTCTTGCGGCGTCCCTCGACGTCCCCACCGCGCTCGCCGGGACGTACGCGGAGGGCGAGCATCTCTATCGCGCGACAGGGCCGACCGCCGAGCTGAGCCGACTCGCGCGAGAGCTTGCGAACCATCCCCTCGTAGAAGGAGTGGAGCCGGACATTCAGATGTCGCTCCCCGACGCGGCCATCTCCGCGGTCGAACGCGACAAGCCGACGCCTCCCGAGCCAGCTCGTCCCCAACGGCCACGATTCGAACCGAACGATCCGATGTTCGGGCTGCAGTGGCACTTCGAGCAGATCCGCGTCCCCGAGGCCTGGACGCAAACCCGCGGAGAGGGTGCCGTCGTCGCCGTGATCGACACCGGAGTCGCGTGGAAGGATCTCGACTGGGGCTCGGTCCACGCGAAAGCCGTGCCCGACCTCAAGGGGGTGACCTTCGTCGATGGCGAGACCTTTCTCGATCGCGCCATGCCGGAGGGGCTCGACGACCATGCCCACGGCACGCACGTGGCCGGAACCATCGCCCAAGCGACCGACAATGGCATCGGGGTGAGCGGGGTCGCCCACGCAGCGGCGATCATGCCGCTGAAGGTCCTCGGCGGAGACGGGCGCGGCTCGGTGGCGGCGATCGCCAACGCGATTCGCTACGCCGCTGACCATGGCGCGCACGTGATCAACATGAGCCTCGGCGGCCCGCTGCCCTCCAGAGTTCTGGCGAAAGCGGTGGCTTATGCCCACGACAAGGGGGTCACGGTGGTTTGCGCTGCAGGCAATGAAAGCCGCTCGCGCGTCAGCTACCCCGCTGCCTACGAGGGGTCAGTCGCGGTGGCGGCGACCAACTTCGAAGGGAGTCGCTCCTTTTACTCGAACTGGGGCCGGATGCTCGACGTGTCGGCGCCCGGTGGCGACACCCGGCAGGACAAGAACGGGGACGGGCACCCCGACGGCGTGCTGCAAAACACGATCGTCATCCAAGACCCCTCGCGGGACGACTATCTGTGGTTCCAAGGCACGTCCATGGCCTCACCCCACGTGGCTGGAGTCGCGGCATTGGTCGTGTCGAGCGGCGTGAACAACCCCCGGGAGGTGGAGCGCATCTTGAAGGAAACCGCGGTCCATCCCAACGACGCGACTTGGGACCGAGAGTACGGAGCCGGTATCGTGGACGCGGCCGCCGCCGTGGACCTGGCGAAGTCGGAGTACACGGCTGAACGCGGCGGATTGGCGGGCCTACTGGGTGGACTCGCGCTGCTCGGCAGTGGCGTATTGGCGTTTGCTCGCCGACGCGCGGCGCTCGCGTCGTGGCTTGGCGTGGCCGGTGGAGCTGCCGTCGCGGCGGGCGTGTTCACGACGCCAGTCGCCTACCTGCTCAGTGGCCTCGCCGGCGTCGGCGCGGGGGCGTCGGCGTGGGCGTTGTCGGCGTTGGTGCCCGTCGCCGCGGCGATCTTGCTCCTGCGGGTCCGTGCCGCACGCCCCGTGCTCGTGGGACTCGCGATCGGCTACGCGGCGTTGCTGTTGCACGGCGCGGTGGTCTTGCCCACGGTACTCGTCGATCTACCCGGCGGCACCGGCTGGGATCGCGCCTGGCTGGCGATCAACGCTGTCGTTGCGCTCGGGTTGGCGCGCCGGCTGGCCCGCCTGCGGCTGCGCGTCAGGTGGTTCGGCATCGGCGTCGA
>QKPP01000288.1 GCA_006508105.1 Myxococcales bacterium FL481
CATCATCGTCATCATCGTCATCATCGTCATCATCGTCATCATCGTCATCGTCGTCTTGGTCCTGGAGACCGTCGCTGTCATCGTCGAGCGGGTCGTCCGTTGTCGCGCACGCTGCGGCCGGCAACGCGGCGGCTAGCAGCGCGGCCAGCAGCGAACCGCTCGAGGGCGGGCTTTGTGGAAGGAGCATGTGAACATCGTGCCGCGTTGCCGCTGGCCGTTGAAGTTCGTCGCTGCAGCGACGCGCTGGGCGTGTCCCAGTTGCTGTGGCTGCCCGCGGATTATGCGGATCTCTCTGCGGGCGTTCACCGAGGACGCTTGGGTTGTCGGTGTCGACCTCAATCGATCACGATCGTCGCTGTCCCGCGATTCGCACCCGCTGCGGCGCCGATTGTTGGCCTCGGTCGATCTCCCCGGCGCGCTCGGTCTGAGCACTCCACGTCCCGAGCCCCACCGGCGCGGCAGGCTGGATCGGTTGGGATTGCGGTGCGCGTGGAGCGAGGATTCGCTGAGTGCGCGCTATTCGCGCGGCGCGCAAGCGATCTCGCCCAAGGTCGCGGACCCGTCGTGACGAAAGGCGACTAGATGCCCGCGCCCCCCGGGTTGGATTCGCTGCAGCGACGCCTCGCTGAGGATCGGGTGAGGCGTCATTTGCAGCAGCGCCGCCTCCTGGTCGGGGTCATGCCACGGATCGCTGCCGCGGTCCGGCAGATCGATGAGCGGGAGTAGATCCGCACCGTTGGCGGTGAGTGTCAGTATCGCCGCAGCCTGGGGAAGTTGCACCACACTCGCGTGCGTCGGGTCGGGGTGGAGGAATCGCCGCCGGGCGGGGTCGGCGTGTTGGATCGCGTACAACCCTCCCCACGGATTTGGTTCGAACACGAACGTGGTGAACTCGTCGCGAGCCACGGTCGGCGGCGCGAGATCGGCTTCCCCGATCTGGCTGTCTGCATCCCATTGCCGATGCGACGAGACGACGTGCCACGCGGCTTCCAGCCTCCGTTCTGCGACGCGCAGGCGCAAGAGCACCGAACCATGCGCGTACTCCTTTGTTTGCTCGCTCGGTTCGTCCCGTGCGTGCGCCGGTTCCGAACCCTCACCCAACCCATTGCGGTCGAAGGTGAAGGTGCGCTTTTCCTGCAAGATGATGTCGGTTGTCTTCGCGCGGGGAAAATCGGTGAACGGTACGACCTGGAGCTGTTCGAGCACCGAGTCGGACCAGTCCGACCACTCCGTTTCGGGATACGGGTCGAAGACCAGGTCGAACGATGCCAGCGCCGCGAGCTGCGAGCTCAGCCGGACGAGGTGGAGGCGCAACTGCGGTCCTTGACCCCCTTTCGGCGCGCTCAGCAGGTACGGCCGGCCGGCGACGAAGATCAGGTGGCGGATCCATCCGTCGGGCGCGGCCATGGCCGGCGGAGCGGACGAGCGGTGCAAGGCGTCGTTCGACGCCACGCGCCCGACGCCCCGCTCGTAGACAAACGCAGCGGTGGTGGAATCCGGCTGTTGAACGAGTAACCAGGCCTGCCCGTCGCGCGGGCCCGGTGTGAAGCTCACGCGGGTCTCGGCCGTCGCTTCGAGGCCGAGGGGGTCGGGCGGAAGGGTGGTCTCGTCGATCGGACCGGGCAGCCGGTGGACCACCATCCCGTCGGCCCCCGCTGCGGCGGGGCCGGTACTCAGGACCCAGGCGCCGCCTCGGTTTTCCTCGGCATCGGCGACCACCGCTCGCACATCGCCGGCAACCGGTATCGGCGACCACAGCTCCGAGAACACCGGACGGCACGCATGCACATCCTCGAACTGGATCGCGCGCTCGCGGCCGGGCGCGCACGAGAGCAGCGCGAGGCCGGCAACGCGAGCGATCGGAGCCCAAGCGTTCACGTCCGGACCTCGTCGGCAATGCGATCCGCTCCAACCGGGTGGCGCCAGCGGGGGTCGTGGCCGCTGCGGCGTCCCGTCGCGGCAGGCCGGGTCGTGCGGGTGGTCACGCGCTTACCTCTCGGATGATCTCGATGGTCACATGAGCCAACCGCTCGAGTTCGTCGGGCTTGAGGCAAAGCGGGGGCATCCAGTACACGGTGTCGTGCAATGGTCGCAGGAGGACGTGGCGCTCGAGCGCGGCTTTCCGTAGGGCGAAGCCCAACCGGTCTCCCGGGATCGCGCGCAGCCGAGTGGTGTCCACGTCGAACGCGACGATCGTGCCCGCCTGGCGATGGGCGCGAATGGGGGCCGACTCGGCGACGACGTGCCGCCACCTCTCGAGGTTCTCGACCAGCTGATCGATCTGCGCGAATGTCGCGGGGTCATCGAACAACGCGAGGCTGGCGAGCCCGGCGCGGCAAGCCACTGGGTTGCCGGTAAACGTGTGGCTATGCAGGAAGCTGCGAGAAGGGGATCCGGCGAAGTCCTCCTCAAAACCGGCGCGAATCAGGGTGCACGCCAACGGCAGTACCCCCCCCGAGAGACCCTTGCTCAGGCACAGAAGGTCCGGCGACACGCCGGCCCAGTCGCTCGCGAACAGCTTGCCGGTTCGCCCGAACCCCACCGCGATCTCGTCGGCGATCACGTGAATCCCCAGTCGCTGCGCGGCGTGGGCGATGGCGCGGTAGTAGCCGCTCCCGGTCATCGTCATTCGCCCCGCGCACTGCACAAGGGGTTCGAGGATGACGGCCGTGAGCTCGTCGGCGTGGGCTTCGAGCTGGGCGATGGCCAGCCGTGTCGCGTCCTCGTCGGCCCCGGCTTGCGCCGCGAGGTCGCGGTGGTCGTGGTGCTCCAGCCCCGGACTCGGCAGATACAGCACGTCCATCAGCAGCGGTGAAAACAACGAGCGATAGGCGTCGTGTCCGCAGACGGCCAACGCTCCCAGGGTTTCTCCGTGGTAGCTGTTGTGCAGGGCGGCAAAGCGGGTGCGCTTGGGCTCGTTGCGTTGCTGACGGGCCTGAAAGCTCAACTTGAGTGCCACTTCGATCGACGCCGAACCGCAGTCCGAGAAGAACACCTTGCCGAAGCCCGCTGGCGCGCGCTCGAGTAACGCTTCGGCGAGCGCGACCGCGGGCTCGTGGGTGAAGCCCGCAAACATCACGTGATCGAGCGCGGCGACTTGTCGGGAGACCGCATCGACGATGGCCGGGTGGCAGTGGCCGTGCACGCTCGTCCACCACGACGCGATGGCGTCGAGGTACCGGCGCTGGTCTGGGGTGACCAGCCAGGCTCCCTCGGCGCGGTCAATCGGAATCGGGGGTAGCGCGTCGAGATCGCTAAAGTGCGTGGCGGGGTGCCACAACACCCGGGCATCACGATCGATGAGCGGGTGCCGGGCCGAGACCGGCTGGGGGGGGAGGGTCATGGCGTGGGAGCGGGGGGGGTGGGGAGCGACGGCGCGGCCGGAGTGGGGGATAACCGCTCTCGCACGCGTCGCACCAGTGGGAGCTGCGGGTCGGCGTCCGCCCACTGGGCGGCGACTTTACGTCGCGTCGCTTGGGCGCGTCCGGTCGCACCGGCGAGTTCATCGGCCAGCGCCGACAGCAGCAGGATCCACGGATCGGCGGGCGTGAGGCGGCGCAGGGCGTCGACATAGCGGCGCGCCCGATCGCTGCGCCGCGCACTCGCGTCGTGCAGGCACAGAGCCGACGCGATCTCGAGTTGGGTAGCGTAGGTCTCAAACGGGGGCCGGATCTGTCGGATCGCGGGGCGATGGGTGTCGTCGCCGAAGCATTCTCCCCGGTCGAGGGCCCGTTGGCGACTGGCGATGCTGCGCTCAATGGGCGACAGCTGGGCGGGATCGGAGCGGCCGGAGCGGTCCCAGAGCGTGCGACTCAACGACGGGGGAAGCGCTTCGCAGCGCGGCGGTTTGGCTTCGATCTCAAAGCGGTAGGCGTAGCCGCACCACATCTCGAGCAGGCTTGGGCGGTAGGGGGCCTGGGCGCGTTGGATCTCGTCCCAGGCGCGGTCGAGTTGGCCTCGCTCGAGCAGCACACGGACCAGCGGGCGCGGATCTTGCTCGTGAATCGAGCGGGCGCGGACCGAGGCGCGATCGAATCGACCCGCGAGCGTATCGAGCCACGCGTTGCGTTCGATGACCGCCGGCGTGTGGGGGTGGCGAGCGGCGAGTTCGTCGAGTACGCCGCGGGCCGCATCGAGATCGCCATGACCGACGTGAAGGCTGGCCCGGGCTAGCTGCCAGCGGACGGGCAACGTGATGGACTCGCTCCACCTCGGCTCGTCGTGGCGCAAGGTGTCCGCGACAGCCAGGCCTTCGCGTTCGATCGCCGGCCAGGACGCTCGCGCGGCGTCCGTGCGTGGAACCAAGGACTCTGCGACCGCGAGCGGGAGCCACTCGGGGTGGTCTATCGGGCGATTCAGTTCTCCTTGGAGGTCCGAGGGGAGGCTGTAGGTGGGCCCGCACGCGGCGTCCGCCCACCGTCGCCACCTCGTCGAGCCTTCCCACTCGCGGACGCGGCACCCAGCGCGTCGACGGTCTTCATCGCCGACTCGGTGGGCGATCGTGGCATCCCACCAGGCCGCTGCGGCGGAGCGAGGCCATCGGGCGCGGAGTCGGTCCATCTGGCGAGTCGCGGCCGAGTACTCTCCGACGTCGAAGCTTCGGATCGCGGCGTTGAGGTCGGTGATCGCCACCGGGTCGGGCAGGCCCCGGGGGTCGGTTGGGTCCGCGCGGGTGGCCGCGGCGACGACGGTGGCGGCGACGCCAACTGTGGCCGCGGCTGCGACCCACACGCGTCGCCGCTGGAGTCCGGCTAGCGGCGTGAGCAGGTTCGCGACGGCCAGGGCCGACGTCGGACGGCGCTCGGGCTGTTTCGCCATGCATCGACGGACGACCCAGACCATGTTCCACGGCGTGTCCCGCCGGAGCTGACGCAACGGGGGCGGCACCGTGGTTCGCACCCGGTACAGAAGCTGCCGGGCGTTGTTCGCCATGTACGGCAGGCGCCCGGCCAGCATCTGGTACAGCATCACGCCGAACGCGTACAGATCCGACTGTACCGTCGAAGGGCTGCCTTCCCACAGCTCGGGGGCCATGTAGGCCGGGCTGCCGAAGATCGTGCCGGCCTCGGTGCGCACGATCGAGGTGGCGTCGTCGGGCTGGGGCGCGGCCGGTCGACCGTGGTCGGGCACCGCCACGCCGAAGTCCATCACAATCGCCCCGCGGTGGGTCAAAATCACGTTCGCCGGTTTGAGATCGCGATGAATGATGCCGGCCGCGTGAGCGGCCGAGAGTCCGCGCAAGATGTCCCGGCCCACCTCGCGGATCTCTCGGACCGTCATGGGACTTTCCGTTTGCGCACACAGCTGGTCCAGCGGCTGGCCCTGCAGGTACTCCATGGAAAAAAACGGCATGCCTTGCGCTTCGCCGGTGTCGTAGATCCGCACGACGTTGGGGTGCGTCACCGAGTGAGCGAGCGCGACCTCTCGCAAGAAGCGACGTACCGTGTCGCGGCTTTCCGCAAGTGGTCGTTTGAGGACCTTGAGTGCGACGCACTTTCGCAGCAGGCGATCTCGAGCGAGGTAGACCTCGCCGGTGGTGCCTCCGCCGAGCCGTCGTTCCAAGAAGTAGCGGTCGGCGATCCAGTGCCCCACGGCCCAGGCACTCGGCCGCTCCACGCGGCCGGAAGAGGCCTTGCGCACAGTCCGCAGTTCCGGCGACGCCGGTGGGTCAGCGTCGCCACGCCGCTTTTCTGCGGCTGTATCTGCGGAAGACCCCACGCCAGGCAAGTACAACACGCGGGTCGCGGGGGTGCATCGACGCGGTCCTCAGCGGGACGATCCGCTCGCGCAACGTTCGCAGGCCGAGCCAGCGCACAAAACGCCGCCGCGATACCGGTGGGCTGGAGCAACGAGGTGTGTTTATGCTCGGCTCTCACCGAGCTTCTATGTCGTGGCCTCGTTTTCGAACCCTCGCTTGTTTTGGAGTCGTCGGTCTCTTTCTCGGTTGCGTGGTGTACGTCGATGACTCGTGCGACGCCGTCCAATGTGGAGAGAACGCGTATTGCGACGAGGGCGAGTGCTTTTGCGTTGGCGGCTTCGACGGCGATCCCCAGGTCAGCTGCGATCCGGTGCAAAGCTGGTTCGTGACTGACTTTTGCGATGACGGCCTCGATGTCTCCTGGCGCTTGTTCGCAGAAGGGCGCGACTGGGCTTGGCCTCGCGACGGGTCGTTCGTCACCTCCGGCGTCAACGCAGTGGACCGCGAAGACATCGTGTGCCTTGAAGACGAGATCATCTGCATTGGGGCGACGGCCGGGGATGTCTCGTGGGGCGTCGCCAACGATGGATCGTTGGGTTGCACGGACTGCTGCTTCGCCTGCGTTTCGGGAACTGTGGACTTCGGCAAGCTGAGCTGCGCTCGATAAAAGGCCGGGTTGGGGCTTGTAGTAGGTCCAATCTTGGGGCATATTCCCCACGATTTAGGGGCCGCCAACGATGCGGTGTGCCCGTAGCTGTCAGATGACTGAGATCGCCCAATTATTGGAGTCGGCGCTTCGCGACAACCGTTCGGCGTTGTTACGCAACGCGGCTATCAAAACCGTCTCGCGCACGCCACTTCACACCACGATTCGCGAACTGATGCGAAGTGACGCCGCTGCGGCCATTCGCGAACTAACCCTCGATGACCTCGCGACCGCCCTCGCCGGGGCCGCCGTGTCGGTTCCTCGCGCGGCTACCTCGAGTCTCGGCGCTCAAGCCTCCGGTGCGGATGCTGACTCACCGCGTCCCAAGCGTCGCTTGCTGGTAACCGCGTTGCCGCAAGTCGCCGACGAATCCGCGAAGAGCCGCGAAGAGCGGCTCTACCGTCAGATTCTTGGAGCGTTGGGCACCGAGCCGTTGACCATCGGCCAACTGGGTAAGCAACTCGAGATCGACACCATTGAGCTTCGCGGCTACCTCACCTGGATGAAGCGGATGGGCAAGATCGGCAGCGTGGGCCGGGCTCGCGCTACGCGCTATCACGCGCTGGGCTAGGGAGCCGGTCCCGTCGCCAGGCACGCCGACACGCTCGCAGATCCTCGCGTGCGTCGAATCGTCGGCGATGGATTGCCGGCAATCGCCGTCTCCTCCCGTCCAGTGAGGGACGGGCCCGCTGGTGGTGGGTGGGCTCGCGAATCGTCTGCTCTCCGCGTCCACGGAGGGGCCGGGCCGGGTGACGTCTCTCGCTCGGTCGGGCGGGGCGGGTCGGCTGGCTCGCTCGCACCCGGTCCATCGCGCGGGCTCAGGGACACGGGGGGGTTTTGCGGTCTTTCCAGGCTGTGTGGCTCGGATCGGGCCCGAGACGTCGAGATCGGGAGCGGGACTTGCCGCCGACGGCGTCGTGGCGGATCCTGACCTCGTGGCCGATTCGCTCCGGGAGACCGTCGCGGCGCTCAAGCACGACTTGGGCAAATACGTTGCGTGGCGATCCACGAACCTTGAGCCTTCGGCATGGGACGGTCCCTTGCGCCAGGAATGCGTGGACGCGCTGACGCGGGACGTCTTGGCGACGCGCACCCGCTCGGGCACCGACGAGCCCGCATGGGACGTGTGGGCGCGGCTGACCTCGCCGCTCCGCCGGCCGTTTGAACACGAGGAGTTGCAGCGTGTGGCCCAAGCCGTGGCGCGGTTGCGCGACTTCGAAGCTGCGTTGCGTACGGCGGATCGACAACGGCTGGCGGCGGCTCGGGTGGAGATCCGCGACGCGCAGCACACGATTCGGCGAGAACTGGCCGCGTTGGCGCGGCGTCTGGCTCGCGCCTCCGAGTAGACCCACCCGATGTCGCGGATTCTGATCATCGACGACGAGGACAAGCACCTCGAGCTTTGCCGTCGGTTCATGCCTGAACACGAGTTCGTGGGCCCCGCCCGCAACTACGTCGAAGCCGCCCAGCGGCTTGGCCGCGAGAAGAACATCGAGCTGGTGTTGCTGGACGTCCACTTCGACATCGCCGCCGAGGCGCTGCTGCCCGAGGACAAAGGCGCCCTGCTGGCCCGCGATGACGCGGATCGGCAGCTCGAGCGGCTTCGTCGGGCTCAGGGACTGCACATTTTGGACCGGTTGCGTCGTGACTATCCCGACTTGCCGGTGCTCGTGATGACCTCGCGCGACGACTTGCCACTCGAGGCCGATGCCGAGCGGCTCAACGCCGAAGACTATACGTACCTCCTCGACGATGACTACCTCGACGCCCGATCCCTGCGGATGCTGGTGGAGGGCATTTTGGCCCGGCGCCACAGTGAGGCGTCCGACGAGCCGTTCTACTGGGGGTCGACTCGTCGCATGCAGGGGCTGCGACGTCGCGTCGGCATCTTGGCGCGAGGGCAGCTCCCCATCATCATTTTAGGGGCCACCGGCACCGGCAAGAGTCTGCTCGCGCGCGAGTTTATCCATCGCCGGTCGGGTCGCTCCGGCCCGTTCGTGGCGGTCGATCTGTCGACCGTCCCCGCCGACTTGATGGCGGCCCACCTGTTCGGTGTCGTCAAGGGAGCGTACACCGGCGCGACGGCGACACGCGACGGGATGTTGGCGCGAGCGCATCAGGGCACGCTGTTTCTCGATGAAATCGGAAACCTCAGCCTCGAGTTGCAGCGTTCACTGTTGTTGGTGTTGCAAGAGCACCGCTATCGCCCCGTGGGCGCGGTTGAAGAGCGCGTGACCGACGTGAAGATCGTCGTGGCGACCAACGAGAATCTGGCGCAACTGGTGCGGGAGGGGCGTTTTCGTGAGGATCTGTACATGCGGCTCAATCCGGCGACTGCGGTGACCTTGCCCAGCTTGCGCGAGCGTCGCGACGACTTTCAGCGCCTGTTGGAGGTCTTCATCGAGCGCGTGTGTCTCGAGACCTACAATCAAGACCTGCTGCGCCAGTACGCCGATCGCCGGGGGCTCGGATCCGGAGGAGGCGAGCGCCGGTTGCAGGTGACCGTCGGCAGCAAGATCTCGGCGCGAGCCGAACCCAATCGCTTACATTTCCTCTTGCACCCGCACAGCTTTCGCTTGCTGTCCGACTTCGATTGGCCCGGCAACTTTCGCCAGTTCGAGATGGTGCTGTCCAATCTCGTGACCTTCACGCTCGTGGACTTGGTCGACCTGGGCGATCCGTTGCCGGACATGGCGGCGGGTGAGGGCGACGCGGTCGGGCGGCCGGATGTCGTGCCGATTCCGGCCCGGACGGTGACCGATCTGCTGCGCCCGTGGGAACGCGGGCCCGCGCTGAGCGAAGTCGCGGTCGAGCCGGGCGGCGGACAGCGGGTCGAGCTTGTGGTGCGGCCGGCGGAATCGCTCAACGCGGTCAGCTGCGACGTGGAGCGTCAATACCTCGAACAGCTCTACCATCGCTGTGACGGCGAGTTGGCGAAGGTCGCCGAGATGCTCATCGGCGATCCCTTCGCGGGGCGCAAAATCCAGCTGCGCATGAACCAGCTGGGGATCAAACTGCGTTCGTTGAAACGGGTGCGCTCGAACTAGCGGATCACGGGTGATGCCTCGTCGTCATCGCGGAAACGTAGCGCGCCTGGGCTGGCTGGCGGCCGCCGTTTGGGGGCTGAGCCAGGCGGTGGGCGGCGCGGAGCCGCCGGCGGCCGACGGTGGCACCGGCGATCGCGACTCGCCGCCGCAGGCGGACGGCGCTCGGGAGTTGCCCGGCGTCGAACTCGATACCGCGACCGGTGACGAGGCTGACGACTCGACCGCCGGAGAGACGGGAAGTGCGACGATCTCGGAAGAGCAGCGGCGCGCCTTGGAGTTTGAGGGGCACCTCGCGCGGGCTCGGCGAGCGCAGCGAGAGCGGCGGTGGCGTGAAGCGGAGCGGGCCTATCAGGCGGCGTTGGATTTACAGCCGATGGACGCCGAAGCCCTTCGGGGCCGAGCCCACGCCCGACATGGCAAGGCCAAGCGGGGTACCTGCCCGCGCGCGGCGGTGGAAGACCTCTGGTTGCTGCAGGTCTACGACCCGCGCGGGTTGTGGCTCTCGGAGCGCGCCAACGTGTTGGCCTGGAGCGAAGCGTGCGGTGACGAGTACGCCACGGAGCGCTTGCGACTCGCCGAGGAGTTGGGGGCCTTGCCGGCGGGGCAGCGAGGACGGCCGAAAACGGTGGCTGCGTTGGCGGCCGAGCTTCGCTTCGCCCAGGCTCGCTCGGCGAAGTCGCCCGAACAACGCCAAGTCCATCTACAAAAGGCTCGTTCGAACATCGAGGCCTACCTGACCGAGTGCAGCGAAGCGAAGCGGGAGGTGTCGATCGAGCGGCTGCATCTCGCGGCGGAGATCTTCCGTGGCGCGGGGGCGCTGGCCCGCGCCCAGTCGATCTACGAGCAGCTCATCGCGCGCACGCCGGGCGACGCGCGAGCCGTCAAGGCCCTCGCCGAGCTCCAGATCCAACTGCGCGTGCGCGAGCTCGAGGCGACGCAAGCGGGTCGCCCCACGCCCGAAGCCGAGGCCGCGTACAACCGAGCCGTGGAGGCCTTGGCCCAAGGCCGCCTCGAACAGGCTCGCAGCGATCTCGGCCTGGCGATCAACGCGTCGCCGTGGTTTCCCCAGGCGTACTACCGCAGCGGCCAAGTCCACGCCCGCAGCGGCGAGTTCACCGAGGCCATCGAGGCGTTCACCACCGCGATCGAAATGAACCCGTACGACTACGCGGCGTACATGGGACTCGGTCTTTTGTACTACAAGCGCTTTCGTGGGACCCAAGACAGCCTCGCGGTGGAACACTTGTCGGCCGCGTTGCGGTTGCGGCCCGACTTGCATGATCTTCACTACTACCTCGGGGACCTGTACGCCCGGGTCGGTCAACGCGAAGCCGCCCGCGAGCACTTTCAAGCGTTCATCGACCAAAGCCCCCTCGACGATCCTCAGCTGCGCGCCGCTCGGGATGCGTTGCGAGATCTCGAGCGGGACCCCGCCACCGCCGTGCCGTCGCTGCCACCCCCGCCCCCGGCGGAGTTGCGCCGGCTCCCGCCCGCGCTGCAACAGCTGATCAACGAAGCGTATGTGGCGGCCGAGTTCGGTGATCTCGAGCGAGCGCGAGAGGTGCTCGAGCGGGCCCGCGAGCAGTACTCGAACGAGCCGGCGGTGTTCAATGCGTTGGCCGATGTCGACTATGCACAGGGTCGCTACGAGGATGCCAACCGCAACTGGGCGCAGAGCCTCGGGCTCGACGGGGACCAGATGGTGGTCCACGAGCGGCTGGGCCTAGCGGACGGTGAATCGGATCGGGCCGAGGCGCACCTTGAACGCGCGGCGGAGCTCGGGTCGGCCACCGCGCGTTTCAACTTGGCCGTGCGCCGTTGGGATCGCTTCGACATCTTCGCGGCGTCGCGGGAGCTCGACGCCTACTTACGCCAAGCGGGTCCCTACGACCTCAACTGGGATCGGGCCCAGCGGTTTCGCGAGCGGATCGACGAAGTGCTGTTTCGTCTCTACACCGTCTCCGGCTCGCTGTTGGCGTTGGGCTTGGGGCTGGTGCTGTGGCGGGTCTATCGCCGGATGCGAGGGGCGTCGTTGGCCCAGTTTTTGCGCGACGAGCCGAAGAGCTTTCCCGATGTCGCGCGGATCCTCAGCTTGATTCGCCACGAGATCCTCAAGCACAACACCGCTTTTTTGGGAGACGTGGCGCACGCGCTCGAGGTGGAGGCCTCGGACGCCGACGCGAGGGCGGTGATGCTGGCGCGGCGATTGTTCGGCGATGACGACGACCCGCGATCGGGCGGTCGCCGAGGGGGGCGCGGGGCGGCCCCACGGGGGATTTACGGCCGGTTTTTGGGTTACGTGGCCGAGCTCGAGAAGGTGGGGCGCAGTCACGGTGTGAACCTGAATCTTTACCGCAAGGACCCAACGTTTCGCTCGATGATCCGAGCCTTCGATTCGGTCGCGGGTCGGGTGGACGCGCTGCGGTCGTCGTTTGACCTCAAGCCGAGCGAGCGGCTCGAGCTGGCCAAGCTTCTCGATCGCGCGGGCGATGTGCTCGGTCGCCGGGCGTTCGAGCAGCTCACCGGGACGATTATGTCGCTGTGCGTGGTGGATGTGACGCCGCGCTTGTTTGTCCAGGTGCTGCGGCAAGTCGCCGCGGAAGAGCAATTCCAGGCTCTCGAGATCGCCCCGCTGCGAGTTCGCGGGAAAGGCGCGAGCATCCGCGTGTTCCAGACGGACCTCGAAGACATTCTCGCCAACGTACTCCGCAATTCGCTGCATTCCGCGGCCCTTTACGCACCACCACCGATCGCCATCGCGGTGGATCTGGTCAACGAAGTCGACGACATTACAGGTCACACGACCTTGGCGATACGGATCAAAGATCAGTCGAGCGAGCAGCTGACCAACGAGATGCTGCGGGGTCGGTACGTCGAGCGGGGCATGGGCATCACCGCCGACTTGCTGTCGCGCTACGATGCGTCGATTGCGGTGGAACCCGAACCCCATTGGGCGAAGGCGGTCGTGCTCCGCTTCTTCGTGGTGGAGGCGACGACCGGAGCCGCGGCCTGATGGCGCCGACCGATCTGGTGATCCTCGTGGTCGAGGACGGGGACGAGTACCTCACCAATCTGCGCACATTTGTCGCGCGCGGCATGACCTATCATCAGGTCAAAAGTGGTCGCGACGCGTGTCGAATGGCGCGCGAGATTCAGCCCGACGTGGTCTACCTGGATATGCGGTTCGACCGGACACCAATCGAGGATCTGCTGGGCGATGTCGTGGCGCTGACCGGTCGGTTCAATGGCGACGCTGCGCGGGCGCGGCGGTTCCAGCAGGACAATCAGGGCCTGTTTATCCTCCGGGCGTTGCGCGATGCCGGTTACCGCCGACCGATCATCTTGTCGTACGACTTCTCGGCCGAGGAAGCCCGGTTCGCGGCTCTCTCTGCGAACGACCCGGCCCTGAGCTACTGCCCCGACTACGCGGACGCCAACACGATCCGCGCGACGATCGAGCGCGCGGCGGGACGCTCGACCGGGTCACGCGCTTGATCATGGCGTGGGTCGGCGCGAGTGGGCCAACGGGCGGTTGCGGGGCGGGGCGGAGCGGCCGACCGGCCTTGGCTTGCCTCCTTCTCGGCCCCTGCGCATAGTCCAGGCGTGACGACCTCCTCCCCTCCCGCGATCTGTTCTCCAGCGATCCGCACCACGATGATGCCGCGCGACACCAACGCGCACGGCACCATTTTCGGCGGGCACATCCTCAGCCTGATCGACCAAGCCGGAGCCATCGGAGCGCACGAGCTCGGGGCCGGCAAGGTGGTGACGGTGGCGATGCGCGAGGTGGTATTCAAAGAGCCGGTGTATGTGGGGGACCTGGTCAGCTGCTACTCCGAGGTGGTCAAGACCGGCCGGTCTTCGATTACGGTGCGCGTTCAGGTGGTCGCTCAGTCGCCCTCCAACCCCGGGCGCCGCGTCGACGTCACCTCCGCTGAAGTCGTGTACGTGCAGGTCGACGATCGGGGTCATTCCGTGCCGTTGCCCGAGCCGGTCGCCCAGGGCGAGCGCGGCTGAGGTGCCCGGCCATGGGTACGACGGGCTGAGTTGACATGCGTCTTCCGCTGCGACACCGGCCTCCAGACCATGAGCCGGCTGCGCACCGCTGTTTGCACCTCGAACAGTTGGCGGCCGCTGCTCAAGGCTTGTCCCTGCGGGGGGCCGCCACGGCCCTGACTCGCGACCGCTCTCGCGGACGCTTCGGCAATGCGTTGCAGTGGCACTTCGGCCTCGAGTCGCACGATGGCGAGGCCAAGCTCGACTGGGAGGATCGCATTGAGATCAAGCTGGTCACCGTGTGGGCCCGTCGCGACGGTCGGTTGGTGTGTGACAAGCTCAAGGTCTGCGATCTGGGCGTGGACCCGTGGCACAAGCTCTCCAACGTGTTGTGGGTGTTCGTCGATCGGGTCTCGCGGGTGGTGATCGGGCATCGTTTCTTTCGTCTCGCCGGGCCGGCTCGCGAACGGCTCGCTCGCAGTTGGGGTGCCGATCCCCACTTCCAGCGCCCGGATCTGTTCGTCGAGGCCCGCCAATCCGGCGACCAAATCGCGCCGGCGTACTACCTTGCTGCGAGCTGGTTTCGCCGCGAGGGCCTGTTCGACGGCATCGAGCCGCTGTTTGGCTTTGACGGCGCCTGGTGGGCGGCGGCGAGAAGACGCGCACGAGGTCGCGAACCGGCGATCGCGTTGAGCTGGCAGGGGGCCGAGCGAGCCCGGTGCGGGCACTGTGGCGGTCGCATCCGCCGGTCACCGGAGTACCAGGGGTTCGTCGGCTTCTTCCCGGGCCTTCACGAACTTCCGCTGGCGCCCTCGTGCGCGGCGAGAGGTCACGTGATTTTGGAGGGGGAGCGGTTGCCTCGATGTCACGTGAGCTCGGTGGAAGAGCAGCTGCGCGATATCCAAGGCCTGACCCCGCCCGAGCAACTGTGGCGACTGACAGATCGCGTGGCCGAGCCCGACGACCACGAGCACTGATCGCCTCGGCGTGGCCCCAAAAGAGAAACCCAGGGCGGGTGACCAATTCCGTCCTGGGTTTCGTTTTGCGATGAGCACCGCAGTTGTCTGCCGCTCAGCGGGGCTGAGCGGGCCCGAGCCTCCGAGGCCGGGCGTGTGCGTCAAGCTAGGCTACAAATCAGCGAGCATCGGCGGCACGCTGGAGCAATCAGAGCAAGCAACAAGCTAGTGAGAAGATAGGCTCAAGCGAGGCTAGGGAGGGTAAGTCAAGGGAGTAAGCTAAGGAGGCAATCGCAACGCGGTTAATGAAGGGGCTAAGCCAAGTCAAGAGATCGCCATGCGAGAGTAAGTAAGTCAGCAGGCGAGTCGGCCGATGCCGCGTAGGGCTTAGTGCAGACGCTTAGGAAAAACCGATCGGGGACGGCAGTAGAGGTTGGCGTGTCCGTCTCCGACGCTCGACAGGTAGTGCAGATGTCGGGCCATCCAGACAAGAATTTGAAATCACTAAGAAAAATCTCGGCGCTCATCCCTCGCGGGAGCGGAGCGCTATGACGCCGGTGTCCGGTCTTGCCCCCGATCTCGGGTCGCACTGCATGACACGGATGTCGCGGCTGGTCGCGTTGCACCGCGGATCGTCTCGCCGACTGACCTCGGCGCGTCCTTTCGCGCTAAGTGCACGGTTGGTCTGCGACGAGTGTGTCGTTTGGACGACCCCGTGTCGCGGCGGGTCGATGCTCGCTACCATCCGGGCGCATGCCGGGACGCACCGATCAGAAACGGGACCTCGCGGCGGCGTACACAAGGACAGCCATGCCCGAACAGACTACATCTCGTGACTTTCGCGCAGTCGTCGTCGGCGGTACCGGATACGGTGGCGCCGAGCTGATTCGCCTCCTCGCGGCGCATCCGCACGTCTCGCTGGCGCGGGTGACGAGCATCGACCACGTGGACGAGCCGCTCGAGAGCGTTCACCTGAATCTCACTGATTCCGGCCTGCGCTTCGAAGAGATCCCCCTGCCGGCTGCCGCCGAGGGCGCGGACGTGGTGTTCCTGGGGCTGCCCCACAAAGTCAGCGCCACGTTCGCGCCGGATCTGGCCCAGGTCGCGGCAAAAATCGTCGACTTGTCGGGCGACTTTCGTCTGCGGGACGCGCAGCAGTACGCGGCGTTCTATGGGGGCGAGCATCCGCATCCCGCCGAGCTCGAGGGCGGATGGACCTACGGGCTGCCCGAGCTCAACCGCGACGCAATTCGGGAGGCTCGACGAGTCGCGTCGCCCGGATGCTTCGCGACCTCGATCATTCTCGGTCTGCTGCCGCTGGCGCACGCGGGGCTGCTTCGAGGTGCGGTCCAGACCGTCGCCTGCACTGGTTCGTCGGGGAGTGGGGCCTACGCCAAGCCCGGCACGCACCATCCGCTGCGGGCCAACAACCTTAAAGGTTACAAGCCGCTATCCCATCAGCACACGCCCGAGATCAGCCAGGCGCTGCGCGACGGTGCGGCCGCGGGCGGCAAGTCGGCCGACTTCCAGCTCAACTTCGTGCCCGTGTCTGCGCCGTTGACCCGCGGCATCTTGGCCAACACGTTCGCAAGCATCCCGGCGGAGGTCGGGCGCGAGCAGATCCAAGAGATCTACCGCAGCTACTACGCGGACGCGGCGTTTGTGCGGGTGCTCGGGGCTGGCGGGCGTCAGTCCGAAGTCGTCGCGGTCAAGGGCAGCATGTGGGTCGATTTGTCGCTGAACGTCGGCGAACCGGCCGACGGCACCCGGCAGCTGCTGGTCAGCACGGCGATCGATAACCTGGTCAAAGGCGGCGCGGGCCAGGCCGTCCAGTCCATGAACCTCATGCTCGGTCTCCCCGAACGCGCCGGCATCGATGCGCCGGCGCTGTGGCCATGAGCGGGGGTCAGATGGCGACCACGACCGCACCGGTGGCCGTGCTCAAATTCGGCGGCGAGGTGGTCGCCGATGCCTCCGCCTTGGCGGCGGTCATGGCCGAAGTCGCGGCCCTGACGCGGGGGGGCTGGCGGTTTGTGCTGTGTCACGGCGGTGGCCCTCAGGCCAACGCGTTGCAGCAGCAGCTCGGTCTGGAGCCCGTCAAAGTCGGGGGGCGCCGGGTGACGGACGAACCCACGCTACGGATCATGAAGATGGTGCTGGCTGGCCAGGTCAGCGTGGACGTGGTGGCGGCGGCTGCCGCCGCCGGCTTGTCGGCGGTCGGCGTGTCGGGCGTGAGCGCGGGGGTGGTCACCGCCCGGCGGCGACCGCCGAAAGTTGTCAGTGGCGGCGGCGCGGAACCGGTCGACTTTGGTTTCGTGGGCGACATCGTCGAGATCCGGCCGGACTTGCTCCGGCACTTGTGGGCGGGCGGATTCACGCCGGTGCTGAACACGCTGGCGATTGAGCCGGCGGACGCTGCCGAAAAGCCCGCGTTGCAGGTGTTCAACATCAACGCGGACACCGTGTCGTCCGCTGTTGCGGCGGCGCTTGCGGCGGATCATCTATTTTTGATGACCGGGGTCCCGGGCGTGTTGCGGGACAAGGACGACCCGTCGACTCGCATCCCCCATCTCGACGCCAAAGCCGCGCGCCAAGCCATCGCCGACGGCGTAATCGTGGGCGGGATGATTCCGAAGGTCGAAGAGGCGCTGGGCTATCTCTCTCAAGGGATTCGCGCAGTGCACATTCTCGGTGCGACGGCGGGGGCTCTCGCCGGCGAGGCCCGCTCGGCGGGCGCGAGTGGCACCGTTCTAACTGGACCATGATACACTGGAGGTTCTCGTGTCCCCGCAATCGGTGACCCGCCTGCGCCAGGATCTGTGCGCGGCGGTCGACAGCAGTTTTGAAGCAGAGCACGTGCCTTGGCTGACGCGTTTGGTCGATCAGCCCAGCTACACGGGCGCGCGCGACAATGTCGAGCGCGCGGCCCAGATCATCGACGAGATGGCCGCGACGCTGTCCATGCGCCGGGTGCTGGTGCCGGATCCCTCGGGGACCTTCGCCGATCACCGCGTGTACTCCGCGCCTGGTGTCGCCGAGGACACTCGCGCGATGGCGCTGGTCGGGCACGTCGACACCGTGTTTCCCGAGAGCCTGGGCTTTCTCCGGCTCAACCGCGATCCGCCCGACTCGGAGAGCGGTGGCGATGTCATCCGGGGCCCTGGCACCCTCGACATGAAGTCCGGGCTGTCGTCGATCGTGTTCGCGCTGCGAGCGATCGCTCGGTGTGCGCCGGAGGTTTACGACGGGTTGCGGGTGCGATTCGTGTGCAATTCCGACGAGGAGGTGGGTTCGCCGTCGAGCCACGACCTGTTCAAAGAGCTCGCGACACGCACGACCTCCGCGATGGTTTTCGAGGCCGGACGGGTCGAGGATCGCATCATCACCGCGCGCAAAGGCGGTGGCTCGTTTCGCTTCACCATGCAGGGGAAGGCCGCGCACGCCGGCAACGAGCACGCGAAGGGGGTCAATGCGATTCACGCGCTGGCGTTGCTGGTGCCGCGGATCGAGGCCATCACTGACTACGGGCGCGGGATCACGGTCAACGTGGGCCTCGTCTCGGGGGGTACCGCGAAGAACACGGTCCCCGAGACCGCTTGGTGCCAAGTGGACACGCGATTTGTGACGCGGGAGGGGGCGGATTACGTCGTCGCGGAACTCGAGCGCATCGCGGCCGCCCCCTTCGAAGGAATGGGCGACGTGCCGGAGCGGGCCAAGGCCGCTCGCTGCGAGTTGTCCGGTCGCGTGACGCGTCTGCCGATGGAGCCCGTGGAGGCGACGCAGGTGCTGCGCCGACTCTACGAACCCTACGCCGCGGCGCAGGACATCGGAGTGGGTGAAGCGCCTCTGCAAGGCGGGGGGTCGGATGCCAACTTGCTCGCCGGCTACGGCGTGCCGTGCATCGACGGCCTCGGTCCGTGGGGACGCGCCTTTCACAGTGTCGACGAGTGGAGCAGTCTCGACAGTTTGCGCCGACGCACCCGAGCGCTCGCATGCTTTCTCGTCAGCGAAGCTGTCGCCGGCGGCGCTGCGGTCAGCGGAGCGTTGGCATGAACGACGACCCTGGCGGTGCAACGACCCGCACGGCGGGAGCCGTGCGGGCGATGACCGCCGACGTCCCAGGGGGTCCACGCGGGGCCTCGGCTGGGACCCAGTGCCAGTCGGCCCCGGGCCGGCCAACCAGCGTGCGCACGGTTGGAGGTTGCGACACAGACGATGGATGACGCGGACAAGCTGAGCGTGCTCGTGGGCGTGCTCTGTCTCGTGGGGAGCATGTTCTTTTCGGCGAGCGAGACCGCCATCACCAGCTACGACCAGCGTCGAGCGGCGCGCCTCGTCGAAGAGGGGGGTCCGCAAGGCAAAGCCTTGCGCCAGTGGGTGGAGCAGCCCGTCACGGTGCTGTCGGCCATCTTGCTCGGCAACAACGTGGTCAACACGCTGTTGACTGCGACCGCGACCGCGCTGGCGATTCGACAGCTCGAAGGCGGGGTGCACGACGAGTACGCGGTCCCGGTGGCGGTGGTGGCCGTGACGGGACTGCTGTTGGTCTTCGGGGAGATTTTGCCCAAGGCGTTGGGCCGCGTGTACTGGAAGACGCTGTCGGTCCCGATGCTGCGCGTGCTGCACGTGTTTGGGCGGCTCACGCTCCCGGTGACATGGCTGCTCGCCAAGATTACCGACTCGATCGTCAGCCGGGCCACCGCGGGGGAGGCCAACGGGGCGGGGCCGGCCGGGATCACATCGGGCGAGCTCGGCTATCTGGTGCGACAGGCCGAGCGCGAGGGGACGATCCGCTCCGACCAAGCCGCGATGCTGCAGGGAGTGTTTCGGTTCGAGGCGAAGACCGTGCGCGACATCATGGTGCCGCTCGACCGCGTCACCGCAGTCGATATGAGTTGGGATCTCGAACAGATCACGCGCGTCGCGATGGCGTCGGGTCACAGCCGGCTGCCGGTGTACGTGCGCGACGTCGACAATGTGCGCGGTGTGTTGCACATCAAACAACTCGTGGGGCTAAGTGCCACCGAGCCGGGCGAGGACACGCTGCAGCGCATCATGCGAATGCCGGTGTTCGTTAGCGAGAGCCTGCTCATCCACGATTTGCTACGACGCTTCAAAGAACAGCGCGTGCATCTGGCGATTGTGGTGGACGACGCCGGTGATGCGGTCGGCGTGGTCACGCTCGAGGACGTGCTGGAGCAGATCGTCGGCGAGATCTTTGACGAGAGTGACCGGCTACCCGCGGTGAGCCCCGCCGAGCGCTTCGGGATCTTCTACCTCGACGGCCAAGACAGCCTGGCGCGGGTCGAGGAGGTACTTGACGTCGAATTCGACGAGATCGACGGGGTCGACAGCATCGGCGACTTGCTGTGCCGTCTGGCCGGGCAAACGCCGATCGCGGGGTCGGTATTCGTGTGGGAAAACGTGCGATTCAAGGTATTGGCCGCGGACGCCCGGCACATCATTCGAGTCAGCATCGAAGTCGTCGAACTCGGTGATGAGGAGGACGACTAGGGAGCCGAGCCGCGGGGGCGGGCTGAGTCGGACGCGCGGCGCACCTGCGCTGACAAGAACGCGGGTCGGACGTCCGTGACCGCCGAGCAACTCGGACCGCGTCGTTCGTCGTCGTGTTTGGCGACGGACGGTCGAGCGGGGCACGTCGCGGTCGCTGGCGACGCGAAGGTCGCGTCAGCGCGTGGATAACTCCGCGGCTTTGCGCAGGAGCAAAAAGTACTGCCAGGGGAGAAACGTCTCTTCGCGTTCGAGTCGGAATCCCGCTTGTTCGAGCTCGGCGATGGCTTGGGCTCGGGGGATCCGATGCTCGACCGGCGGGCACACATCCGCCGATTCACACTGCGCGTCCTTGCGAAACTCGACGATGGCCAGTGTTCCGTCGGGGGTTAGCGCGCGGTGGACGGCTTGGAAGTAGGCGATTCGATCGTTGAGATACGCGTAGGTGTTCGACACGAACACCAAGTCGACGGCGGCGGCCGGGAGCAGGGGGTTTTCGTACACCGCCAAACGGGGCTCGATGTTGGGGGTGCCCCACGCGTCGCGGTGCGTCTCGATGTGGCGTTTGAAGTCACTGTCGACGTCGACGGCCAAGACTTGACCGTTGGGGACGCGATTGGCGAGGCGCCGTGAGAAGTAGCCGGAACCGGCTCCGATGTCAGCGACGGTCGCGGCCGGATCGTCGAGGGGCAAGGCGGCCACGACCCGGTCGGGCATCGCCCACGCGTCACGGGCTGGGTTGTCGAAGCGCGCGATCGCAGCGTCTTTGTCGGCGTAGTGCTGAGGCAGGGGCGCTTTGGATTCAGCGGGCCGACACGTCGCGAACGCGAGCAACAGCAGTCCGGGCCAGCGATCCTGCCAAGCACGCATGTTGCGAAGGTAGACCGCTGGCCGGGCCCAGCTCAAGTTCGCCGCGATTCGGGCCAACCCGGGGCGGCCCGCGCCGACAGCCGTGGCGTCGGGGCGGTCGATTCTCGTCGCTGCGCGTGGCGTTCCAGTACACTCCACCGCCGTGACGGTCGCCGACTCGGACCCGGACCGCGAGATCGTGGGTCGCTGTACTCGCTGCGGTCAGCCGTTTCGCGCCGCCGAGCGGCGAGTGCAACCGCGCGGCGGCGATCTGTGTCGCCGTTGCCATCTCGATCCGCGGGCCCGCGCGTTGCCGGTGGAGCTGACCAACGGAGCGCGCTGGCTGCATCGCTGCGCCGGTACGTTGTGGCAGCTGCTGCGGGCTCCCAACGCGTCATTTCGGCGGGTGCGCGAGCCAGTGGACCACGCGCGGGTGATCAGCTTCTTACTCACGATTCGTTTGCCCTTGTGGCTGGTGCTCGTCGCCGCGCTGGGCGTCCGTTTCATCGTGCGTGAAGGACCTGACCTGCTGCGCCCGGGCGCTTTCGGCTACGCGCTCGACCCCAACCTGGCCGACGCGTTGTCGATGTGGCTGCTGCTGTTGGCGCCGATCGGGGTGCCGGTGCTCTACTTTCTCGGCGGGATCGTGGCCCACGGAGCGGTCGTGCTCTCCGGCGGTGCATCGCGCTCGCTCGGGGCGAGCATGCGGGCCTTTGGTTGCTGCGCGGCTTGGCCGTGGCTCGTGGTGGCCACGCTCGACATCCCCGTGCACTTCTCGGCGATCGACCCCGACGTGTACGCCGTCTTACTGGGTGTGGTGGTCGCGTGGCAGTACGTTGCGCTATCCCTCGCGCTGGCGCGCACACACGGGATGCGCATTTTTCGTGGATTCGCGGTGGCGCCCTTGGCGGTGGCCCTGTTTGTGGGCGTCGCCGCCGGTCGGGCGTTGCTCGAGCTGCCCCGAGCGCCGTTTGTCGAACCGGTGGTCGCACCGCGTTTGCCGTTTTTGCCCTATCGCCCTTAGACCGCCCATCAGTTCGCCGGCGGCTCGATCGTGAACTGGAACTGCTGGTTCGGTTCGACGATCTGCCGGTTGAGCCACGGCGAGTAGGTGTGCACGGTGACGGTAGATCCGTCGGCGTCGAGCTCGAGCAGCCGCAGGTAGCCCTCACCTCCTCGGTCGCGCATCTGGTAGTTGGATAGCATCTGGTGGCAGCGGGTCCCGGTGTCGGTTGTACTGACGAGGTAGCCCGTGCCGGTTCCCGTGACGTGACCGTTCACGGTCATCACGAAGTCGTGGTGTCGCACGAGCTTTTGCCACAGCTGCTCGCCATCGTTGACGCCCCCCTCGGTGCCGTACTGGTGGGGGTTGTTGGCTTGGTTCCATTCGGGATGGGTGTGATCGTAGCGACGGCCGTCGCGATACAGATACGCGTGGGTGACCAAGATCCCGCGTCGATCGGGATGCCGCTGCATGACGTCGTTTGCCCAGTCGATGACCTGGTTCCGCGGTCCCCACTCGAGCGCGAGCACAATGAACGCGTGTCCGCTGGCTTCGACGAGGTGATACGAGTTGTCCAGTCGGCCGGACTCGAAGGCACCCCCGAAGCTGGGGCGACCCGCGTGTCGCGCGAACGACAACACGGCGTTGAGACCGGTCTCGCGCGTGCGAGCGTTGCCGAAAGGACCGTAGTCGTGATTGCCCGGCACCACTGCGAACGGGACCGCCCCCTCGAGACGCGAAAGGGCCAACGCGGCCCGTCGCCATTCGGGCAGTGAGTTGCGATGCACGATGTCGCCGAGGTGTACGACGAAGCGAATGTCGAGCGCGGAGGCGTGGGTCGCCAACCACCTCGTTTGGTCGATGAACACTTCGGCGTGGCGGTACGAGTAAAACTGCGTGTCGGGCAGCAGCGCGAGAAGACTCGACCCGGGCTGCAGGGTTGGCATGCCACTGCGGGTGCGTTCGTGCGGCGGGACGTCGGGCGACGCAGCCGTTGGATCTCCGGCGTGCGGGACGGGCCGGGCGGTCGCGGATTGGGCGGGATCGGCGAGTGCGTGTCGTCTTTCCGCGTTCCCGCGCGCCTCTGTCGGCGACCCGTTCGGTGTCTCGGCGGCCGGCAAGACGAGACGGAGCAGTCCGTGCACCCCCACCACGGTCAACCCCCACCCCACGACAAGGCGAGGGCCGCGAGGCTCGGGATGAGCGCGTCGCGGGGCTGAGCCTAAGTCCCGCAGTCGGGCGAGGAACGAGGGCAGCATCGGCGCATCAAGCATGCCCGAGTTCCAGTCGTGCACAACCGGACGCCTTCGATCACCGGCATCGCCCCGCGCTCCTCGGGCTCAGGACGGGTCGAGGTGGCGCCCAACGGGCCGGTGGTTCGCCGGGTAGACTGTCGCGGCATGTCCCGGAACATTCCCCAGGGTTTCTCGCCGCCCGGCGAGGCTCAGTCCCCGATCACCATCGCGCAACCCGTCTCGTGGGCCAACGTCGATGCGTATGGACACGTCAACAACGCCGTCTATCTGAGTTGGATCGAGAACGCTCGGTTCGCGTACTTCGAACGGATCGGTCTGAATGCCCATCACGTCAACACCGGTCAAGGTCCGATCCTGGCGCGCACGGAGATCGACTATCGCTGCCCGGTGGACTTCCCCGATGAGCTGTTGGTCTCGGCCCGCACGATGGCGATTGGCAACTCTAGCTTCACGATGCAAAGCCGCGTGTGGTCGACCACCTCGCAGCGGATCTGTGCGGAAGCCAAGGCGGTGATCGTGCTCGTGGACTACCGCTCGGACGGGGCGGCGGTGAGGGTGCCCGAGGTGATTCGGGCGGCCATGCGGGCCCTCGACGGCCCCGACATCGAGACGCGCGAGATGGACTCGAATGGGTGAGTCTTCGCCGGGTCGTCACGCGGCCTAGCTCGGACCGGCTGGCGGCTGTACGTGGCTTGCTGGACGACGCCGCGGGCTCGTGATCCGACGGCATCGCGCCCGGCGAGGTCCGTACAAGCAGGTCTCGCGACGACTTGCACCGGGCTTTGCCCACCTCGATCCACATGTCGGCAGTACGGGGCGGCGCGGGGATCCGAGGTCGCGTCGGCCGTGTTCACATCGTGATGACTCGGTTTTGGACCGCGTCGCATCGGCGACCCACATCCCGCGAGTTGACCCTTGAGCCCAACGAAATTGACGCTAGCGTGGCAATGCGAAGACACGAAGCGAGTCTTTGCCCTAGAGGGCCGTCGAGCTTACGACGCCGGCGGGTGACCACAACGGGTCGGGGCGCGCTTCGTGACGGTTGTCCCGCCCATCGTGGTCCACGGTTTCACTTTCAGCGGTTCGGGCTTCCGCATTTCATCATAAGATGGCGCCTGTTGTCCGGGTGGGGACGCGCGGGATGATCTTCGCGTCCTCGGGAAGTCACCGCCGCCCTTTTTGGGCGACGTTTCCACGAGAGGTCTGTTATGTCCACTGCATCTGCGAGCCAAGCCGCTGAGGTCACTGAGAACGCCGCCGTCCACACGACCGTGTATGATCTCGTTTTTGCCATCCAAGAAGCCGCCGATGAAGAGTCCGAGAGCGAAGACGAAGCGAACGCACTGGTGTGCGCTGCGCTGCTCGGGATGCGCGAGCAGATCGTGCCGGCATCCGAAGACGACGTCTCCAAAGCCGCTTAGTCTCACGGACCCGTCCCGCGCGGCCACGCGACGGCCCTTGTGCGGCGATCCTCGGGGCGGGGTCGCGGCCAGACTCGAGTACCCGGCGCCGCTTGACGGTTGGCGCGTGCACCGTCGGTGAGTCGTCTTCCGCCTCCACAAGCTGACGGGAAGCGTCGGGTCGACCTCGACGTGCATCCCGACGTGCTGCTCGAGTCGAGTCGCCTGGTGCGAGCGGTCGCGCGTCGCGTCGACATCCAACCGGCTGAGATCGCCGAAGTCGACGTCGAACGACGTAGCATCGATGCTCGCCGAGGTCGGGTTCGGGTGGCGCTGCGCGTAGCCTGGCGCCGGCGCGGTGAGGGCGAGTTCGGGTCCGAGCCGGCGGCGGCGGTCCCCGACTTGCCCGCGCTACGCGGCGAGCCGACGGTGGCGATCGCGGGAGCCGGCCCGGCGGGGATGCTTTGCGCTTGGGCCCTCGCGCGAGCCGGGATCCGCAGCACGGTGTTTGAACGGGGCAAGCCCATCCGTGGGCGTCGACGCGACCTCGCTCGCCTCAGTCGCAGCGGCGAGCTCGATCCCGACAGCAACTACTGTTTCGGCGAAGGCGGGGCGGGTACCTTCAGCGACGGCAAGCTGTACACGCGAGCGAGCAAACGCGGGCCCGTACGGGACGTGCTTGAGTTGCTGGTGGGCCTTGGCGCGCCGTCCGATATCCTTGTCGACCGCCGGCCGCACATCGGCACCAATCGCCTCCCTCGCGTGGTGACGGCCCTGCGAGCCTACCTTGAGACCGCCGGCGTTCGCTTTCGCTTCGAAAGCCGCGTCGATGGTCTTGTGCAGCAGGGCACCCGGTTGAGCGGGGTTCGCCTGGCGAACGGCGAAGTCGTGCCCGCCCGCGCGCTCGTCGTCGCCACGGGGCATTCCGCCTCCGACGTGTGGTCCTGGCTGCGTCTGGCCGGGGTTGAGATCGCGGCCAAGCCGTTTGCGATGGGGGTGCGCGTGGAACATCCCCAATCGCTCATCGATACCATTCAGTTCGGCGAACTCGCCGGGCATCCCGTGCTGGGGGCCGCGAGCTATCGCCTTGTTTGTCCGACACCCCGGGGGAGTGTGTACTCGTTTTGTATGTGTCCGGGCGGCTACATCGTCCCCGCGGCGACCCACGCGGGTCGCCAGGTCGTCAATGGGATGAGCCCATCCCAGCGCCGTGGTCGCTATGCGAATAGTGGCCTTGTCGCCGAGGTTAGCCTGGACGTACTGCGATCCGCTGGGCTGCCGGCCGAGGACCCCGAGTCAGGAATCCGTTATCAAGAGGCGCTCGAGCGGCGAGCCTATCTCGCGGGCGGGGGGCGGTTTGTCGCCCCCGCGCAGCGGATCACCGACTATCTCGCGGGCAGGCCCACGACGGGGGCGCTTTGCACTAGCTATCATCGCGGGGTGGTCCCGGCGGACTTGCCCGAGGTGTTGGGCGAGCTGCATCCGCCGATTATGGCCGCGCTTCGTGATCTTGGGCAGACCATGCCGGGTTTCGTGGGGCCGGAGGCGGTCGCCGTCGGCGTCGAGAGCCGCACGAGCGCCCCGGTACGGGTGGTCCGTGATCCGGAGACGCTGGCCTCGCCGAGTGTGGCGGGGGTGTACCCCTGCGGTGAGGGGGCCGGGTACGCGGGGGGGATCGTGAGTGCGGCGCTCGACGGGATCCGGGTGGCCACCGCGATCGCACGGGGCGAGGCGACCCACGCGTCGCGGGGGCGCTAGGCTCAGACCGGTGGGGCGGTCCGGACGGCGGTCGCGGTCGGCCTTGGGGACGGGGACGCGAGACAGGCGCTTCGGCCAGGCGACGGATGCGATGGCAGTTTCATGCACCGGCGGCGGCGCCCCCGGGTCCCCGGGCCCTGAAAGCACGGTCTGGAGGCTCACACTCGACGATGCAGGCGGTGATCCGATCGCCTCGGGCATCGGAGAGAGGAAAAATCCCGAGCTCGGCGGGGTTTAGTCGCGTGGTTCGATGCGCGCGCGCTGCAACTCGACCGGACCCCTCGCGTTTGTCCGAGGTTGCTCACGCGCTGAGCTTCGGAGCAGGTACCGATGCACTATCATCACACCATGACCATTACTCGCGGTCTCCTCTTGTCTTTGTTGTTCGTGCCCGCCGGATGCATCTTTCTCGCGAAGGAGGCATCCGAGACCGAGGACGACTCCCCAGGCGGGGACGGGAACGACACGGAAGGCGGCGACGATGACGACGACGTGACGGGCGGCGATGACGACGATGACGATGACGATGGCGACGATGATGACGACGACGACGACGACGACGACGGGGACGATGACGACGACGATGATGACGACGGGGACGATGACGATGGGGACGATGACGATGGGGACGATGACGATGACGGCGATGATGACGATGATGACGATGATGACGACGACGGGCTGGGCGAGCTGAGCGGCTGCGTCGTGGATATGAACGGGGACGGTCTACTCAACGCCGCCGGCCAGCTGTGCGGACCGGTCTTCGAGACCGAGGAAGGGCCGATGGAGGGGATGTGTGTGCCGTTCCTGGTGCAGTCTGAGGACGGTTGCTTCACGCATCCGCTGCACCAAGGTGACGAACCCCACGATGGGTCGTTCAAACTCCAGGTCGTGCAGGGGTCCTCGGCCGAGGGGCGCGTCCTCTCGGCGAACCTACGCCGCATCGAGATCGAGCCGGGCGAAGACATCGACCTTGGCACCATCATCTTGCCGGAGGTGGAGAGCACCGTCGACATGGAAGGTGCCGGAGTGATGGACATCGAAATGGACGACGATCTGACGATGACGATCGACGGTGAATCGATGGACTGGGACTTTTATGACCCCGTCGTCGGGGGAGTGCAGATCCCGGAGGAATTCTGGCCGTACACCGAGATGGAGGACGGCTCGGAGGTTGTGGCGATCTGGGCGTTCGTGCCCCATGACGTCTCCACTGACGACCGGCTCCGGTTCGACATCTCGGATACGCTGGGGCTCGAACCAGGTGACACGGTCAAAGTGTTCGAGGTGAGCAAAGGAGACCTCGGTCTTATCCATGAGGTGACTGAGCTCGAGGTGACCGAGGACGGTATCTCGAGCGGAGACAAGGGGTTGCACTACTTGACTTGGATGATCCTCGCCAAGTAGCGAACCTCGTCGTTGCTGCCACGCCAGGCTCGAACGGAGAGGTTCGCGGCTGGCGATGGCGGCCCGGGCCGCATCGGGCAGGTCCAACGCCGGCGGCGCGGCCGATTCGGCGGCTGCCGACACGGCGTGTCGGCGTGGTGTCGTCACGGGACGAGGAGTTTGGACTAGTTCGAGCCCGGTTGGAGGACTATACTGGCCCCATCAGTTACGGGGGCCGGGCGCCTGCCGCCCAGGCGGCATCCACCGCGAAGGGAGCCCACTCCCAAGGAATAGCACCGATCCCGTTGCGACTGAAAAAGGAGTTCACATGTTGAAACTGACCCACATTCGTTCGTCTGCCCTTGTTGGGTTGAGCATCGTCACCCTCGTTGTCAGCGGCGTAGCCTGCGACGACAAAGAACCTGCAGCTGCATCCGGAGACGATGACGACGATGATGATGATGATGATGACGATGACGATGACGACGACGATGATGACGATGACGATGACGACGACGACGACGACGACGACGACGACGACGATGACG
>QKPP01000127.1:0-20457 GCA_006508105.1 Myxococcales bacterium FL481
GCGTGGGCAGCACGTCGGTCACCGATGGTGCGGTGAGCTCCACCTCCCGGCATCGCGTCCACGCCGAGACCGGCGTCCGTGGCCCCCGCCGCCCGCACCCGCACTATGCTCGCGAGAGCCATGGGAGTCCCACCCGACCACGTCAGCGCCTACCTGCGACGCTTGCAGATCGATCCGCCGCTCGACTGCGATCACGACACGCTGCAACGGCTTCATCATGCCCACCTCGACGCGATTCCGTTCGAAAATCTCGATATTCATCTCGGCATTCCGATTCGTCTCGAGCCGGCGGCATTGCTGACGAAGCTCGTGGGGCGGCGGCGAGGCGGGTTCTGCTACGAGCTCAACGGCGCGTTCGCGTGGCTGTTGACGAGCTTGGGGTTTCGAGTCGAGCTGCTACAAGCTCGAGTCTACAAAGACGGGGCGTTGGGCATCCCGTTCGATCACATGTGCCTGCTGGTCCAGCTCGAGTCGCCGTGGTTGTGCGACGTTGGCTTCGGTCAATCGCATCGAAGTCCGCTGCGAGCGGACCTGCGCGGCTGCCAAAGCGATTTGAATGGCGAGTACCAAATTGAGCCGTGTCCGGACTCCGGAGAAGTCGACGAGTGGCTCGAGCTGATCGAAAACGGCCAACCGGCGTTTCGCTTCAGCCCCCGCAGTCGCGAGCTTCAGGACTTCCAAGCGGCCTGCGCCTACCATCAGTCGTCGCCGCAGTCGCACTTTACCCAGGACACGGTGTGCACACTGCCGACACCCCGCGGCCGAGTGACGATTCGCGGACGTCGACTGATTCAGACGCTCGACGGCGACAAGCAGGAACGCGAGATCGAAGACGACGCCGAACTGTTGCGGTTGTATCGGGAGTCTTTTGGCGTCGAACTCGACCGGGTGCCGTGCCCCGCCCGCCCTGACCGGGAGGCTTGAACCGGTCCTAGCCGGACAAGGTCTGCACCGATCTGGAACGAACGGCGCCGGCGCGCATGTATGTTCCCGTAAGAGGAGCTTCCCAAACTGTTCGACAGGTGCGATCGACCGCCCAGCAGCCGCGCCGTGACGCCTGGATCGAGCCCTGGTCTCACCTCGGCGCTCGCGTATCCTGGACGCATGCGAATATGGATCTGGTCCCTCGTGTGTGTGCTCGGGGCGGCCACAGCGTGCACCGGCGACGACCCCGACTCCAAAGACCCCGGCGGGGAGGAGGCCGGCGATGGAGGTGGGGACAGTGACGCCGGCGGGGACAGTGACGCCGGTGGGGACAGTGATGCCGGTGGGGACAGTGATGCCGGTGGGGACAGTGATGGGGATGCGAACAACGGGTGGACACCGTCGTGCCTGCGGGCCTGCCGGATGCCGGCCGACTGCCCAACCGTGGGTGGACCGGCGGTGGAGGCCCAAAACTTCGCGTGCCGCCAAGGCGGCTGCGTCTACACCGGCTGTACCGAGGAGCAGTGCGGGACCGTCCACATGGTGTGCCGCCCCACCAACCGCTCCCTGGCCGGCGTGGCCATCGGCACCCCCGTGTGCACCATGCCTTGCGATTCGCCGGCCGATTGCGACGATGGCACTGGCACCGGTGGAGATGCCGACAACTACGCCTGCGTCGACGGCGGGTGTCAGTACACCGGGTGCAACGATGACGCCGACTGTGCCGCGAGCGAAGGGCTGATATGCGCCCAGAGCGAGAAGCTCGACACGTGTGCCTTCGAGTGCACGACCAAGGCAGATTGTGTGTCTGGAGTCGGCCCAGAGAGCGATCTATTCAATCACGAGTGCCTGGACGGAGTCTGTGTGTACACCGGCTGCACGTCCACCGCACAGTGCCAAAGCACCTATGGTGACACGGTCTGCCTCTAGGTGGGCAACACGAGCACCCGCCCCGCTCGGGGCGCGCAAGTATGACAAGCGGGCGAACCTCCCCCGGCCGCTCGCACGACGCGATTGCGTCGAACGCCACTGCCTGGTCAAGAGCGAATCATCGGAGCCCAAACCGATCCCGGCCGGTCTACGAAACTGTCCCCAGATGCGGCCGCGCAGCCTAGGTCGCCCGTGCGGGCGCAGCTGCGTGGCGGCCGGCGGCGGGGCAGTGGGGGCCCATATCGGCAGCCGGGCGGCCGGCGGCCGCTGCTATCGTGTTGGGTGAAGATGAAGCGCTGGGGCCTGGCAGCTGCGTTGTTGGTCATCGCAGGCTGCCGCGCGATCAACCCGTCGTTCATGTGGCGGGACGAGGATGCCGCTGGGTCCGACTCGACGGGGACGGCGGATGGCAGCGGTGGTTCACCGAAGCAGCCGAGTTCCGACGAGTCCACGGACGCGGAGGAGACCAGCAGCGTGGAGGACACGGCGGCCGCGACGTCGGACGAGGCCACCGACGATCACGGCGAGGACCAGACGGAGGGCGGGAGCGACACGGAATCAAACGCTGAGACCGGTGAGAGCTCAGACGACGGCCACACCACGGGAACTGCCACGGGCGTCGGATCGTCCGAGTCGGGAGGTGGTGACGATGGAAGCGGCGAAGCCTCCCAGTCCGGGAGTGATTCAGACACCGCGGGCGTCGAGTCGGACTCTTCAGGCGGATCTGAAACCAGCGGCGAGCCGGACACGAGTACAGGTGATGGGCAAGTATGGGAGACGTGCTTTCCCACGTCATCCGTTCCCATCACCACTGACGAATGGGTCCACGCGGACTTGGACAACCCGAGTGTCGATATCCTTCCAAGCGACGTCCGCGTCCGGCTAGTGGTCGAGAACGTAGAGGTTGGCGGCTTGCTCGCGAACGTGCACCATCGGCCACCGGGCGGCGAGTTGATCGAAGTTTGGCTGATCACGCCGCACGACACCGACTGTGCAGCGAGCTCGCTAGACGTGGTGTTCGCCGATGGGGCCGCGGAAAGCCTCAGCGAGGCCTGCATCGATGACGACATCACCGCTTCCATCGTGCGTCCGGATCCCGAGCCGTTGGCCGAATTGACGCAGCACATGACGGGTGGGAGCTGGTCCCTCGACATCATGCATACGGACTCGGAGACCGGGCGCCTCGTGACCTGGTGCCTCATCGTGCACGAGTAGCACCGCACGGGGCACCGCAGCCTGGTCGCCGAACGAACGCCGCGTCCGTGTCGTCGAATCCGCCGCCACGCCGACTTGTGGTCACCGGAACGCTGAAGAGGCGTTGCCCGGTCCCGCACGTGCCGTGCCGTCGCTGCCCGTCTCGCCGCTGGGATCGTCACTCGCGACGGCCCCCGACACGAGCGAGCTCGCCGCGTTCGTGACCGGTTCGCAGAGTCACGCGCTGCCTAGCGCGAGACCACCACCCGCACCCCGCTGAGCACGTCGATCGCCACCACCGAGGCTTGTCGGGTGTCCACCACAAACGCGACGCGCCGTTGGTCATCGATCGCCACGCCCGACGGCTTGTCGAGCCGGGGCCCGGCCCCGACCGTGTTCCCCGATACTTGGGCCCGCGAGCCGTTGGAGAGCAGCACGCGATACAGTGCGTCGCGATTGGCATCGGGAATGTAGGCGATCGCTCGCTCGGCGTCGAAGGCCACTTGCCGCGGGAGACGCCAGTTCGCACCAGAGCCAACACTGTTGCTGGTGATGATCGATTGGGTTCCAGCCGCGGGGTCGATGGCATACAAAGCATCGATTGCCGGGTCAGCGACCAGCAGTCGCCCGCCAGTCCCATCGAACAACCCACCCACCGGAGCGATCGATGCGGGGCCGTTGGGCGGTGGCGCAAGGGCGACGACGCTGCGATCGCCGGTAACTATCGAGATCTCGACCAGCTCGAGGTCGCCCGCTGGGCTGCGACGAAACAACAAGGCCCGCTCACCGACGGGGTCGTACGCGAATCCGCCAACCTCGCGCCCCAACGCCAGCCCGGACCCCACGCCAGGCCCGGACACGAGCGCGCGGACACCCGAATCAAGCTCCAGCGAGAACAGGCCCAGACTCGTCTCGCTTGCCTCCCCGAGCAGGTACGCCGTGTGGCGCGCCTCGTCGAGATCAAACGCTTCTGGTTCGGCCACGACCGGTCCCGACCCGACGGTAGCGCTCGAGACAACCGAGCGCGTCCCCGAGAGCGGATCAACCGCCGTGAGGGCATCCACACGTTCGTCGAGCACATAAAGACGACCGTCCCGCGAGTCACGGCGCATCTGTGACGCTTGTCGCAAGCTCAAGCCAGCCCCGCGATGCGCTCCCGAAAGGTACGTTCGCTCGCCTCGCAATGTATCCACTTGCACGATGGCGTGGCGATCCGCATCGGCGACCAACACCCTCGCATGACCGGGGTCGTACGAGATCCCGGCCGGGGCCAAAAACTCCGGCCCCGTACGCGCCCAGTTGTTCGACAAATCACGCCGATCGCCCGTGTCCCGCTCCACCGAGAACACCAAGCGCTGCTGACGATCAACGACCAAAAGTGTGTTGTCCAGTCCGTTGATCGTCACGGTCGCGGGCTCGGTGAAGTCTCGACCCGAGCCCACCGTCTCGCTCGACAGTACCGTGCGGTCGCCCGTGGTGAGGTCGACCTCGACCAGCGCGACGCGTCCGAGGTCGGCGACCACCACGACGTCGCGAGCGGGGTCGTAGCTCAAGTGGCTCGGATCGACCAGCGGCACCCCGACCCCGGTGACCGGATCAGTCACGACCGCGCGGTCACCAGTGGACACATCCACGGCCAGCAGGCGCGGCTGCAGCCCCGCTTCGAGAACGAGCACGCGATCGCGGAGAGGATCGTAGGCCAACGCCGCCGGCTCGCCGAACGTCGGACCGGCTCCAAGTGGCGACAGCCCGCCAGATACCTCCCAACGCGCACCATCGGCCAGGTTCACGGCCACGACCGCCGCGAGATCGGTGTCGTAGACGAAGCCTCGATCGTTGGCGCGATCGAGGGCCAACCCCCGCGGCGAGATGAGAACCGGCCCGGAGCCGACGAGTTCGTCGGACACGACACGGCGCACGCCGCTGCTGGTCTCGACCCGCCACAGGGCGGGGCGCTGAGGTTCGAGGACCAGCGCGAAGCCGTCAGCGGCATCGAGTCGCATCGCATCCGGGGCAAAATCGAGAACATCCCGCGTGATCCGAACCGCGTCGGCAGCCGCGTTGACGGTTCCACTCACGTTCGTCACCTCCACCACCAACACATTGTCGCCGAGCGCCAACGGCACGCTCGCCGTGAACCCGCCATCGTGGGTGACGGTGGCCGCAACCCCATTGACGCGGACGGATCCGATCGCCTCGCCGCCGGCGTCGGTTGCCTGCCCCCGCACCTCGATAACCTCGGCACTCGTCAAGCCGGCGAGCGGAAAGTCGATCGCCGCGTGCGGCCCACTCGCGAGCTGGCAGCCAGCACTCCCGACCCCATCGCCCGAATAAGGTGCGGGACAAACACACGCGTACCCATCGGCCGCGTCGACGCAGGCGTGGGGATCGGCGTCGCACTCGTCGAGACCGAGCGCGCACTCGTCCACGAGCGGCACGGACATCACCGCGGCCCGCACCCACGAAAGCGGCGGATCCACGGGGCCGAGCTCGAGGCGATAGGTCTCGCCTTCGCTCAGCCAGTAGCTCCGCCGCCGCCGTAGGTCGGGGCACGTCAGGGCACGGGTGTCCTCGTCGCAGCGGGCAGCGACGGGGGTGATCGGCGTCCCCGCAGCGGGGGTGATCCGAAACGGGATGTTCTGCGCACTGAGGTAGACCGCGAACGGCCCGTCGTGTGGTGCACGAAACGTGGCCACGCCCTCGTGGTGGCCAGCGACCTCGATCAATCGAAGTCCATGGGCAGTGTCGCCGTCAAGCGCCACCTCGGGGGCGGCCGCGTCGTCGAGCGCCGGAAGCTGAACCGTCCCGGCGTACGGAGCCGTGCATGCCACCGGCAACGTCTCGGCGACGGCGGTCGAACACGCGGCGCGTTCGAGCGTCACGCGACCGCGCGACCGGATCTCGCCGGCCTCGCCCACCGCGGTGTCGTTGTCCAAGCGAACCTGGTTGGACAGCGCGGCGTCGACTCCCACCTCGACCGCCCGGCCCACGAACACGTCGCTCGACAACTTCGTCCCCCGGCCCAGCGAGCTGTGACCACCCACCGTGGAGCGTGCGCTGACTTGAACCCCGTCGCCCACCGTGGCGAACGCACCCACGACGACGTCGCTGCTGAGCCGGATGGCCCGGCCCAGCGTCGCGCCATCGAGCACGAAGCTTCGCGGCTTGATGTCCACGTCATCGCCCGTGGTCACCCCGGAGCCAATGCTGACGTCGGTGTTGGCAAAGAACTCGTCGCCGAGATGGGTGTCGGAACCGACGCGTACCCGAGCTCGCAACGCTCCGGAGACGCCCAGGCTCGAGTGGTCGCCAATCTCGACATCGGCCGCCAACGAGGCGTCGTCGCCGAGTACCACGGCTTCCCCGACGCGCACCCGAGCGCTGATCGCCGAACCCGCTCCCACGGCGGAGCCCGCCCCCAACACGACGTCGGAGCTCACGGTTGTGTCCGCGCCCACGTGGGTTCCTGCGCCGACGAATGTCCGCTCGCGGATGACCGAGCGCGCGGCGATCGAAGCATCCTCACCGAGCACCACCTCGGAACGCACCTCGACGTCGTCTCCAAGCGAGGTCCGGGAACCGACCATGGCCCGATCGTGAATCAATACCCGCGCCCCCACGCTCGCATCATCGCCGATCGTCGCATTCCCGCGGATGGTCGCGTGGTGGCCCACGACCACGCGCTCGCCGATCCGTACCCTCGGCAACACCTGCACCCCGGTACCGAGCACCGTGTGCTCGCCGATCTGAGCGTCTTGGCCGACCACCGCGCCCACGCCCACAGTCACTCCGGCTCCCACGATCGCCCGGCGGCCGACGACAGCCCCGCTTTCGACCACGGTGCCAAACCCCAGCCGCACGCTGGGATGGATCGCAGCGTCGAGCGCGACACAGGCGTCGCCGTGGCCGTCCCCGTTGATGTCGGCCTGGTCCGCATTGGCGACCGACGGGCAGTTGTCCGTCGCGTCGAACACCCCGTCGGCATCGGCGTCGGCCGTCGGTTCCGGCCCCGCGAACCGGCGCAACTCATCGTCGACCACCGCGAGCACAGTTTTGCCCAGTACCCGCAGCGAACCCGCGACCCCACTCAACGGCAAAACGGCCCGCGCGACACCGGAATCTTTGGCCAGGCAGTACAACGTACGATTGTCCTGCGCGAGATACAGCACCTCCCCCGCCCCGACGAGATCGCCCGCCAGCGCGCCGCGTCCGTAGTCTTCTGACCAGCGTCGTGCCCCGTCGACAACCGCGAAACTTTCGATCCGGACGCCGCCGATGTCATCAATGGGCGAAACGTTTTGCACCACAAATACATCCGTGCCGTCGACCACGAGCGGACCAGCGGGAGGATCGGTCAGCGTCGTACGCCACAACTGCGTGCCATCGTCGGCCGAGCGCGCGACCAGCTCCGAGCCCGCGCCGTAGATCGTGGCTCCCCCGACAAGCACCGGCCGAGACCCCGTCTCCGCCACTTGCCACGCCACGGCCCCGCTGGTCGCGTCCAGTGCGATCGTCGATCCAGTGCCGCTGACAATGACCCGCCCTTCGTCGACCGCCGGCGCATGGGTTTCGACGAACGGCAGCGCGACATCGAGTCCCAACACGGCGGGTTGTCCCGAAGGAGGATCGTCGAAATCAATCGCTACGAGACGAGAGCCGACCGCGGCGGCTCGTTCGTGCACAACAAGGTACATCCGCGACCCGGCCACGACCGGCGTAGAGACGTCAAACGTGTCGGTCCCGAACCCGAGCTCCTCGAACACCGCGCCCGTCTCGACTTGCCAAATGCGGCCCCCCTGAGGCGTGCTGCAGTACAAACGGTCGGCCCCCACCGCCACGCCAGCGCCCGTGCAACCGCGACCCGCCACCGCCGCGGCTTGCCAGTCGAGCGTGGCGTCCGTCAGATCCAGCCGCTGCCAACCGGCACTCGAGGCCCAGGCCACGCGGGCCTCGTCCGCGACCAGCGACGGGTGCTCCCCGTCGGGAAGCACCGAACCCACTCTCGCTTCCAGCGACAAAGCCCCCACTTCCGCCGATGTCACCGTGCCGTTGTTCGGGTTGAAGAACGTGCCGGCCGCATCCCGGCTCGGCTGGGCCCAACGTTCGGTACCCACGACGGCGGATCGACCAGCGAAGGGGTCGCCATCAACGTCCGACTCACTCGAGCAGCCGACCCCCAAAGCGAGAAGACCCGCGAGGGTCCGACGCGAGACCGCGAACGCGAGCATCTCGCGGCGCCAGCTGAAGCGTGGGAACGCCGCAGGCAAAGCATCGACATCGACATCGACAACGCTGTTCGCTGGCCGGTTCGACCCGGATTGTCCCGATGGTGGCTGCATACCGCAGGCAAGCTGCGCCCCCCATGGGGCAAGACTGCGACAAGCACATGGTCATATTTCAACGACAGTGAAGATGCGTATCTGCGCGGAGCCACAAGGCGCCTTCCCGCGCCGATTGCAGCGTTACTGCACCCTCCGTCGCACCCACCTGTGGCGGCTTTGTGACCCCCCGCGACGGCGCGTCCGTTTCGCGATCCCTCCGGCGGCCCTTCGTCGCGCGCGCGATCCGACCGAGACGGTTTCACGCCACTGCATCCGGACTCGATCAGACCTGGAGCGTGCTCACCACTTGCTCGGCAATCGCCAGCGACGACGTCGCGGCGGGGGACGGGGCATTGATCACATGCAACGCCGGTCCGCGACGGACGATCTCGAAGTCGTCGACCAAGCTGCCATCGCGGCGCAGCGCCTGGGCTCGTACCCCCGCCTTTGCCCGCTCGACGTCGGCCGGTACCAAGTCGGGCACGAGCCGGCGCAGCGAATTCACGAACAAACGCTTGCTCCACGATCGAGCGAACTCACGCAACCCGGGCCGCCAGTGGCGTAAAAACAATCGCTGTAGGCCGGGATATGCCGCGTACTCCGCGAGTTCACGCCAGTCTACCTGCAATCGGCCGTAGCCCTCCCGCGCAAACGCGAGCACGGCATTGGGCCCGCACTCCACCGTACCATCGACCATCCGCGTGAGATGCACCCCGAGAAACGGGAACCGAGGGTCGGGCACCGGATAGATCAAGTTGCGACACAAGCTCTCCCGGCCGGCAACTAGCCGGTAGTACTCGCCGCGAAACGGCACGATCTTCGCGTCGGGCTCGGCCCCGCTTGCTCGCGCCACGCGGTCGCTATAAAGACCCGCGCACGCGACGAGCTGTCGTCCGAAGAACCGCGCAGCTGCGGTCTTGACCACGATGCCCGCGTCGACCTCGTCGATTCCGATCACACGCTGCCCAAGCTGCAGCTCGTGACCGTGCTGGCGACCGAGCCGCACGAGCCGAGCGCACACCGCCGGGTAGTCCACGATCCCGGCTTGTGGCACCCAGATCGCCTCCACCCCGGCGGCGGCGGGTTCGAGACGCCGCAATCGTGGACGATCGACCAGCTCACACCGGACTCCGTTTTGCTGGCCGCGTTGGAAGATGGTGTGCAGACCCTCCCGCTCGCCATCATCGACGGCGACGATCACCTTCCCGCACACATCGTGGGCGATGCCGTGCTCGCGGCAAAAGCTGATCATGGCCGCGTGCCCGCGCACGCAATTGCGGGCCTTGGCGGAACCCGGAGCGTAGTAGATCCCCGAGTGCAGCACGCCCGAGTTGCGACCGCTTTGGTGCTGCGCAACCGCGTCCTCCTTGTCGAGTACGAGCACGCGCGCCGCCGGCCGACGCTTGGCGAGTTCGTGCGCCACGGCCAGGCCCACGATGCCCGCCCCGATGATGATCACGTCGTAGGCCGCGTCGGACTGCACGCCGGGCAGTGGGCCCCGAGAGCGCGCATCCGGTCAAGTTTCCCGCGGACGCTTCTGCGCGGCGTCGGGGCGCATCGGGCCGGTGCGAGCCGCGGAGCGCTGGCGGGAGTCCCCCCTCAGTCGAGGGACCGGATTGGGTGCCTCAGCCGGATCGCAAGGCCGGCGTCCCGGCGTGATCGCGATTCGAACGTATTCGGTGCCGCCAACGACAATGCGGCGCGAACGTTTCATCGGGCCGGCCCTTGCCCCAATCGTTTATCTGTGTAAACTGTTTATCATCATGAAAGATCCTGTTCCGTGCTGGTATCCGTTCGCCACCGCGTAGTTGCCGTCGGCGTCCGCGCTTGGCTGTGTGCCGTCCGGGCCCGCGGGTGGCTACGAGCGATCGGACGACCCGGTCTACAGGGCCTCGACCACGTCACGTTGCCCGTGGCCGATCTGGACGCCGCTCGGCGGTTCTACTGCGACGTACTCGGCGCGGAGCACTTGATGACCGTCGATGCGGCTGCGCTCGCTTCTCGCGGGCTTCCGGCCGCGCGCGCCGACGGGCAAGGCACCTACCACGTCTCCGTCATCGTCGGTGGGGCGACTCGTCTCGACCTTTTCCTGCAATCCGCCGGGCCCGGACCCGACCCGTCCGGACACCCTCACTACGCGTTCTCCGTTCCCGCGCGACAGATGAAACGTTGGCAGCGGCGACTCAAGGACCACGGGATTCCCACCGACGGCCCGCTCCAGCTGGGACCGCCGGGCCAGGCTTCCCTGTACTTCAACGACCCCTTCGGCAATCACCTCGAGCTCGTGTGCTTGGGCTACGCCGAACGCATCGAACAACGTGGTCCGGTGATCGAGCGGCTGGTGTGGAACGCGAGCTCGGGCCCGTGATCTCAGATTCTCCAGACCCCGCGGCCTTGGGCCACGCCCTCCAGGCGCTGGTCAACCGCGTCTCGCACCGAGGGGGCGCCTCGCTCGAGATCATGGCCTCGGCGCAAGTCACCCTCCAGCAAGTACTGCTGCTCGCCCGCATTCTCGAGACCCGGGCCGCGGCCCCATCGGTCCTGGCCGCACAACTGGGCATGTCACCGTCGTCGATCAGCCAGATGCTCGACCGCCTGGCGCAACTCGAGCTCATCGTTCGTAGCGAACACCCCACGGATCGCCGGAAACGCCAGATCACGTTGTCGAGCCAAGGCCGCCGCTTGATGGCGCGGCTGCAGAAAGCCCGCGCCGATGAGTACGCGGCCGGTGTCGCCGGGCTCTCCGAGCCGGTTCGCAGGCGACTGTGGCTCGCCTTGCACGCCGCCCTGGATGAGATGAGCTAGGCCACAGCGAACGCCGGCCACCGCGTGCCGACTGACGCAGGCCCCTCCCTTGGCCCCAGCGAGTTCAGCTGGTGGCCAGTGCGACCGGCGCTGCGCGACGCGACGCCGTCGTGCACACCGCGTTGAGCGGCCCGATCGGTTCACCGAGATGCTCGGGAAAATACTCACGTGGATCCCAGTCTTCGTAGTGCTGCTCCACACTTCCATCTTCATACACGATCGCGCGCGGGTGGTCTGGAAGCAGATACGGCGCATGAACGGCATGGGCTAGCAACGCTTGGTCGTCCGTTCCGATGAACGTGTGCAACGTCTCTTTGGGAAACATCACCTGCACGCCGCGTTCGAGCGGAATGTCGACCCACTCGCCATGGCGCTGCACCTGGAACAGGCCAACCCCTTCAATAATCGTGATGACCCTGGCGCCGCCGTGGGTGTGCGGGACAAGCTCGGCCGGACTACCGCCCGGCGGAAACGCAAGCACCAGCTCGCTGACCTGACCGGGTTCGCACTCAATCTTGCCCAAGATCATGCACTCCCATTTTGTCAGCTCGACCCCGTGGGGGATGTGGGGGATGTCCTCCTCGTGTAGACGTTTGACGAAACGCCCGCTGTTCCAGGCATCGTGAATAGTTTGCTCCATGGTGGAAAGCTCAATCGGCATGGCAGTCTCCTTGTCGCCGCGGAGAACCCCGAACGACGGTGAATGTTACGGGCGCGTCCGACTTCGTCTGGGGCGGAGCAACTCCGGACAAAGCGGTGTCGCCCACTGGCGCGTATCCGCGTGCTCGGTTGCACTAGTTGGTGCGACCCCGTGTCGTCGGCACGATCCCGCTCCAGATACCGCAGCAAACCCAACGAGCCGTATGCACCCGTGGCCGGTGCCGCAAGTCATGCGGCGATGCTTGCCACCCTCGCAGGCGCGATCACGGCCCAGAGTCCCCGCCGCACGGGACTCCGGGACCGGCAGATACGCCCGCCAAGCGGACAAACTCGCGCCTCTCGACGACGGGTCACATCACCCGTCGGAACCGGATTCGTTGCGACTAGGCACCAGCGTCTGAGGCGGCCATCTTGCGCAACACCGTGTGAAGAATGCCACCGTTGCGGTAGTATTCGACTTCCACCGGCGTATCCAGACGCAACGTGGTCGTAAACTGCAACGTGCTCCCGTCGGTGCGGGTCGCCGTCACCACGATATCCTGCCCGGCTTCCAGCTCATCCGTAAGGGGAATATCGAAGCTTTCGCTGCCGTCGAGCCCGAGTGCCTCCACCCCCTCGCCTTCGGCGAAGCACAGCGGTAGGACGCCCATGCCAACGAGGTTGCTGCGGTGGATTCGTTCGAAGGACTTGGTGATCACCGCTTTGACACCGAGCAGTGCCGTCCCTTTCGCGGCCCAATCGCGGCTTGAACCCGTGCCATATTGACTGCCGGCCAGGACCACCAATGGCGTGCCGGATGCTGCGTACTGCATCGCCGCGTCGAACACCGACTCGATAGCACCGGTCGGCCAGTGTTTGGTCCAACCGCCCTCCGTGCCCGGTGCGATCTGGTTGCGAATACGCACATTGGCAAAGGTGCCGCGCATCATGACTTCGTGGTTCCCGCGACGGCTGCCGTAGCTGTTGAACGCGGCCTTGGGCACCCCGAGCTCGAGGAGATAACGGCCCGCAGGACTGTCTTCCGGAAAAGAGCCCGCGGGTGAGATGTGATCGGTGGTCACCGAGTCCCCGAGTAAAAGGAGGACCCGAGCTCCCTCAACGGAGCCGACCTTCGCCGCATCCGCGGTCATTCCCCGAAAGAACGGCGGCTGACGGATATACGTCGACTCGGCGTTCCAAGGATAGAGCGCCTCGTCGACGACCTCGATCGCATCCCACCGCGGTTCTTCGGTGATGTCCGCATAGCGCTCGCGGAACATCGTCGGGTCGATGTGCTCCGTCATGGCCTGACGAATCTCGGCGTCGGCCGGCCACAGCTCCTTCAAATAGACCGGCTGGCCCGACGAATCGGTGCCGAGAGCGTCGTGCTCGAAGTCGATGTCGAGGGTGCCAGCGAGGGCATAGGCGACCACCAGCGGGGGACTGGCGAGGTAGCTGGCCTTGACCTGATTGTGCACACGACCTTCGAAGTTGCGGTTGCCCGATAGCACCGAGCCGACCACCAGATCGCCCGAGCGAATCGCAGTCTCGATCTCGGGCGGCAGTGGCCCAGAGTTGCCGATGCAGGTCGTGCAACCGTAGCCAACAACGTTGAAGCCGAGCTCGGCGAGCGCTCGATCGAGGCCGGCGCGCTCGAAGTACTCGGAGACCACTCTCGAGCCCGGCGCGAGTGAGGTCTTGACCCACGGACGGCTCGTCAGCCCACGCGCCCGCGCGTTGCGAGCCAGCAGGCCCGCCGCCAACATCACGGCGGGGTTCGAGGTGTTCGTGCACGACGTGATGGCTGCGATCACGACGTCACCGTGCGCGAGCCGCCAGTCGTGCCCGTCGACCGCGACGTCGTCGTTGACCCGTGCCTCCGCCAAGCCATGACCGTGCAGACCGAGTTTCGCGGTCAGGCTGCCGCGAAAGTGGGTCTTCATGGCGGAGAGGGCCACACGGTCTTGCGGACGCTTGGGACCCGCGAGCGAGGTTTCGACCTCGGCGAGATCGAGCTCGAGGGTCTCGCTGAATTCGGGGTCGGGGGTGTCGGCCGTGCGAAACAACCCCTGCGCGCGAAAGTAGGTCTCGACATTCGCGACGTGGGAGGCCGGGCGACCAGACAGTTGCAGGTACTCCAAAGTCCGCTGGTCGACGGGGAAATAGCCACACGTGGCGCCGTACTCCGGGGCCATGTTGGCGATTGTGGCTCGATCGGCCAGCGACAGGCTATCGAGCCCCGGACCATAGAACTCGACGAACTTGCCAACAACCCCGTGTTTGCGGAGCATCTCGACGATACGCAGGGTCATGTCCGTCGCGGTCACGCCGGTGGTGAGCTGGCCGCTGAGTTTGAAGCCGACGACGTCGGGGGCCAGCATGTACACGGGTTGGCCGAGCATCACCGCTTCAGCCTCGATGCCCCCGACCCCCCAGCCGAGCACACCGAGCCCGTTGATCATCGTCGTGTGGCTATCGGTGCCGACGAGACTGTCCGGGAAATACACACGCTCGCCGTCGATCTCTCGCATATGCGCGACCGTCGCGATCCATTCGAGATTGACCTGGTGCACGATTCCTCGCCCCGGCGGGACGGCGCGAAAGTTGTCGAGGTTGCGTTGACCCCACTTGAGAAACTCGTAGCGCTCAGCATTGCGCCGATACTCGATGTCGAGATTGCGGAGCAGAGAATCGGCGTGGCGTCCATCAATGTCGACTTGAACGGAGTGGTCGATCACTAAATCGACTTCGACGGCCGGATTGACCCGCGCCGGATCCCCACCGAGTTCGACGATCGCATTTCGACACGCGGCGATGTCGACGACGGCGGGTACGCCGGTGAAGTCTTGCAAGATCACGCGCGCCGGAATGAAGGGAATCTCGCTGCGGTCAGCTTGCGGGCGCCAGCCGGCGATATTGCGCACGTCCTCGTCACGGACCGAGAACCCGTTGTGGTTGCGCAGCGCTGACTCGAGCAGCACGCGGATCGAAAACGGCAGCCGCGCCAGCTTGGTGAGCCCGGCTTCCTCGAGCGCGCCTAGGCGAAAGAAGGTGCCCGCGTTACCATCGGCGAGTACCAATTGACTGCGGGCGGCGAAAGGGTTCGAACCGGTCATGGCAGCCAGGCTAGCGCACGACCGGTGTCCATCGGTCGGTCGCGGCGGGCTTCCCGGGCGCCGACGTCCGACCCGAGCGGTCCGAAGCTCGCGCGGCAGGGCGCAGCGCACGCGAGAGCTCCGGTGCCGCGCAGCTCGGCCTAGCGCTTGTTCGGCGTCGCGCGCCGCGTCGGTACCACCCGCCGCACCGCCCCCGAACTGCCCCCACCGCACAGAAACTCGTCGCCGTCCGCGGCCAGCCCCGTGATGATGCTCCCCGTTGGCATGGCGTAGCGCTCCAAAACCTCGCCCGTTTCCGCATCGATCCGGCGCAGCTCGCTCGAGTCCTCCTCCAAGGTGCCGTGCCACAGCGACTGCTCCTGCCAACAAACCCCCGTCACGAACCGGTCGGAAGCGATGCGCTTGAGCACCTCGCCCGTTTCCGCATCGATTTGCACTATCACGCGATCCCGAAACTGTCCGACCCACAAACAACCTTCAGCCCACGCCATGCCCGAGTCTTTACCCTCGCCAGGCGCCGGGATCGCACCCACGACCTCGCCCGTCTGGGGGTCCACCTTTTGGATTCGCTTGCCCGCGAGCTGGTACAGATAGCGGCCATCGCTCGCCGTGCCTGCGTCGGCCGCCACCGGAATCGAGTCGACGGTCCGGCCACTTTGCAGGTCGACGCCCACCAGCCGATCGCCGCCGCCCACCCAAACTCGGCCGCCAGCCACGGCGACGCCACTAGCCATGGCGCCCTCACCCAGCGGTCGATACTCCTGCAGGACCTCAACTTCACCGATACGATTGTCGTTCATGCCGTCACCTTAGACGCCGCCCGCCAGCTGGGGGAGTAACAACGCTGTCGTGGTTTCCGAGGAGGACCGGATCAACCAGCGTTTGGCTCGCGCTTCGCCCAACGAGTACACGCGCCCCTCGTCGGCGAGCTCCGCCAACGCCCGCTGCACGCTGCGTTGGCTGAGGTTCAACGCCTCGGCCAGCGCCGTGGACGACCACGGCCGGCCGTCGTCCAGCAAAGCCACCACTGCGGCATGCTCTCCGTCGAAGGGCGGGAGCAGCAACCGAACCTCGCGCGGGGCCGGGACCGAGAGACGATACCCACCGTCCACCGGTTCAATCCCACCGAACTTCGCAAACTTCGTGCGTAGGCGACCGACCTCGACGCGCAAGCGCTCTCGCCACGACTCGTTGCGTTCGTCACCGCCGAACACCGCGGCCAGCAGTTCCTCTCGCGCCACGACGTGCGGCCAACGCTTGGCCAACGCGACGAGCAACTCGAACAGCACCGGCCGCCGGACGAATGAACCGCACGCACCCCGATACCAGACTTCTCGCCGGCACGCATTGACGACGACGGCGGGCGAGTTGAGGGCCTCTTCGACCGCGAACAGATCCGCGTCGACCGCATGGTCGACGACCCACCGCCTCGCGGCCGGCTGGTACAAACCGGCGCGAAGCCGGCGGATCTCGGCCCCGAGCGCGTGCACGCCGAGCGCCTCGGCGGCCGCCAACGCGGCGTCCAGCTCATGCTGGGCACGCCGGGCCGCCACCGCGCGAATCGACAGCTCGGCTTGCGTGAGACCATAGATGGCACGAGCCAGCGGATGCGCGTGATCTGCCGGCGTGCGATCGAGTTCCGACCGGGCGTCGGCGAGACGTCCGCACAACACCAGATAGCGACTCCGCAGGAGGCGGGCGTGACTCGCATTGCCGCGGTCCCCCCGGGCCTCCAGCTCGGCGATCGTGCCGGGTAGCCCCTCAAGAACCGAGAACTCTCGCAGCGCGAACGCGACCTCGGCCAAGGCGAGTTCGGCCCGGGCCCGCGCCAACCGTTCCGCCGCCGAAAAGGCCCCAACCGCGCGGCGAAGAAGGACGCGAGCTCGCGGCAGCTCCCCGAGCTGGGCCATGGCGGCACCCCGCAGCGCCAACGCGGGGGCATCGTCTCGAAGCGCCACTTGATCGAGCGCCTCCAACGGCTTGCCGGCCATCAGGGCGCGAGCCGCGAAACTGACGGCTGAATCCACGTCCCCGGAGTGTGCAGGGGATCCACGGGGTTGCCAACCGCCCCCAGAGAATCCCGACGGCCTTGTTACTCGCCGCAACGCGGCCCCGGCTGTACCTCTACGGCATGTCCGACAACCCAACGTTCGAGACCGCTGACACCGAATCGTGGACCCAAGCTCGCCTCGAGCTTCTCGCACGAGAAAAGGAGCTCACGCGCCTGCAAGACGAGGTCAATGCCCGGCGTCAGGCCCTGCCTCGGCGACGGATCGAGCCAAGCTACGTGTTCGATGGCGCCGACGGGCCGATGTCGCTCAGGGACCTGTTCGGCCCTTGTGATCAGTTGCTCGTGTACCACTTCATGTTCGGGCCTGATTGGCAAGAGGGCTGCAAATCCTGTTCGTTTTGGGCCGATCACTTCGACGTCATGATTCCCCACCTTCGCGCGCGTGGCATTGCGTTCGCCGCGATCTCTCGCGCTCCCTACCCCAAGCTGCAAGCGTACGCGCAGCGAATGGGATGGTCGTTTCGCTGGCTTTCGTCGGCCGCGAACTCATTCAACCGGGACTTTCGGGTGAGTTTCAGCGAAGACGAGATCGCCAGCGGGGACAAGCTCTACAACTTCGGTACGCTGCGTGCTCCCGCGAGCGAGATGCCCGGGGCCAGCGCATTTCAGCGCCGTGGAGACACCGTCTTTCACGCCTACTCGACCTACACGCGCGGCCTCGACATCCTCAACGGGACCTACCGTTGGATCGATATGTCGCCGCGCGGGCGCAACGAAGCCGCATTCGAGTATCCGATGAGTTGGGTCCGCCGTCACGACGAGTACGAGCGGGCTGACTAGCGCAGAGGTCTAGCCAGCCCGCCCCTTAGGCCCCGACCACAGCAGAGGCAGCGACCACCCGATCAGCCCGTATATCATCCGGTAGGCCCGGACATTCGATCGCACCCCCTTGAGGGGCAAAATGGCGGCGGGGCGAAACATGTGGGCCGACTCCCACGGGAGCGCGAGCTTGCCACCCCGACGCCCCGTGGGACGGCGGACGATGGCCAACACCCGCTCGACCTGCGGGTTCTCGGGGCACTCGATGAGCACCCCGGCGCCGACCATGCCCGTGGCTCCAAACAGTACGACCTTCATCGGGTCCGCACCGATCCTAGGCCGCGCGCCGCTCCTGCGCTAGCCCGACCAGCCCCCGCCTGGTCGTGCCCCGTCACCGACACCGACACGTGCACCTCGTCACGACGCCGGTTGTCAGAGGGCGAGGCTACGGCTCAGTTGCGCCGCGCCATCCGTCCCGCCGATTCAAGCTCCCGATGCCGCTGCCGAGCACCATCGACGGTCCCGATAGGCCGCCCGGTCGGTTCACCCAGCGGTTGCCGCTCGCTTGGGCGCTTTGCTAGCTTGCGCGGATGTGGCCCGGCAAGGTGTCAGGCCGCGCGACGCGAGTACGCGAGCAACTGGTAGTGAGTTCCTCCTCGTGAAGGTCAGCCCTATGTCTTTGTTCCAGTTTCCTAGCCCTGCCCCGAAGTTACGGCGGTCGGCCCTGTGGACGGCCGCTTCGGTGACCACCGTCGCGACCCTCATCGGCACGGCCACAGCCGAGAGCCCAGCCACCGATGACAACGCGTTGACGCGTACGTCGGCGGACCCCGACCAGCGCTGGGCGCCCGCCGCCGAGGCACCGTCGCGCGCACCTAGCGTGGATTGCACGACACTCCCCAACCCGGTGTTCTTTCCCGCGACAACGCTGCTCGAGACCTTCTTGTCCAAGGTCTCGCCCGTGCTTGCCGATCCGGCCCAAGCGGGAGCGGATCAGATGACGATTGTGCACTTTCCGCTGTCGTCGTGCTTCGCCTACGAGGCGCACAAGGATCAAACCGAGCTACCTGGAACGGCTGAGTACTACCTTCCCGACGGCACCAAGCAAACCTGCGACATGCCCGTTGGAAGCACGGTGCGCTCAGATCTGGCGGCGATGGACCTCGGCGGGGTGACCTGTCTCGGCGGCATTGCTCCGCCGGCGGACTTGACCGAGTACCCCAGTCACGTGGAGACGCTCGGCTTTGTGGTCCCAAGAAACTCCACTCAGACCGCGATCACGGCCACCGAGGCCTACTATCTGATGAAGTTCGGCGGCGAGGCCGAACGCACGATCGCGCCGTGGATCAATCCGACCTTCATCAACGTGCGCCACTCTGGCTCCAGCACCCAGATGACAATCGGGGCCAACATCGGCATTCCTGGCACGATGTGGAACGGCAACCTCGTGTCCCACCAGGGCTCGAGCGCGCTCCGCGATGCGATCATCGCCGAGAACACCACGGGCAACGCGGAGCAAGTGATCGGCATTCTCAACAGCAGCAAATGGGAAGCCGCGAGCAACGACATGCGCGTGCTCGCGTTCCAAGCGTTCAATCAATGTGACGGAGCCTTCTTTCCTGACTCCACCGCAACGGCGCGCGACAAACAAAATGTTCGCGACGGCCACTACCCGCTTTGGACCAACCTACGCTACATCGTGCGCACCGATGCCAACGGCGCGGCGACGAGCGCCAATGGCCCCGAAGCAGCAGCGCGCGTCGATCGTTTTGTCCACTTGATGACTGGAGTGGCGAGCATCGAGTCGCTGAATCTGGCGCAAGCGGTGATCGAGACCGGCAACGTTCCGCCGTGCGCGATGCACGTCAAACGCGACGTGGACGGAGGCCCGGTCACGTCGATGAGTCACCCCGCTCCCTGCGATTGCTACTTCCTGGAGCAAAACGGGGTCCCAAGCGGCTGTACCACCTGCACCACCGACGCCGAGTGTCCGACCGGCGCGTGCCGTCTAGGATTTTGTGAAGCTCGCTAAGCGACCGACGAAGAAAGCGATGATCATGACCAACAAAGTTCGAACCTGGGCTACTCCCCCGTTATTCGTCGTCGCACTCGCGCTGTCCGCCACCAGCTGCGGCGATGATTCCGATGATCCCGACGAAATGGGCGACGACGACGACGCTGCCGGCGATGACGATGACGCTGGCGGCTGGGTATGCGACGAAGTCGGCGCGCATCCCGAAATGGGCGCGCTCCTCAACGCGCCGGTCGACCCCGCACAGGTTGAGATCATCGTCAAAGTCTACCAACATCCCGGAAATCCCGGGCCGCTCGAGCTGCCCTGATCCCACCCCCGCGCACGCAGTCGCCTCGCGATGTCTCGCCGCCCACGATCGATACACCAGTACGTTCGTGTGTGGGGGGCCCTAGGGGCGGCGGCGTGGCTTGCCTGGCCCGCACGCGGGCAGGGCCGAGCGGTGCCGGATGGCGAGACGTCGCCGGCCTTCGGTTCGGCTCACGCCGTGCCGACTGAACCCACTGGCGGCGACAGGGCTCCGGTCCACTCCCCCATCGACGACGGCTCCGTCCGTCCTCCTTCAGACGACCCCATCGACGACGGCTCCGTTCGTCCTCCTTCAGACGGCCCCATCGACGACGGCTCCGTTCGGCCTCCTTCAGACGGCCCCATCGACGACGGCTC
>QKPP01000127.1:20557-23920 GCA_006508105.1 Myxococcales bacterium FL481
CCATCGACGACGGCTCCGTTCGGCCTCCTTCAGACGGCCCCATCGACGACGGCTCGATTCGCGCGCCTTCTTCGACGACCGCCGCCGGCAACGACGTCGCTTCACCGGCCCCCGTCGGCAACAACGTGGCCAGGCCGGCCCCCGTCGACGGCCCGGCATCATCCTCCGCCAGCGCGGCGTCGCAACCAGACCAGCGGCCTCCCGGCGATACCCGCACTGAACGCCCGTCCCCGGTCGTCGCCCCGCCGTCCTCCGGCTTCGACACGACAGCCGACCCCACCCGCGCAAGCCGTCGTTCCGTCTCCACGACCCAGGACCCGCCCGCGGCCCGACCGGACGTCGCTCCGCCACGAAACGACGATCCCACCCTCACGGCCCCAGCTCGAATCCCCGGCCGCACCCAAACCCTGCTGGAGCACACGCAGATCTTCGGCCTGACCCAAGTCGACTACACCCGGCGCCAGATCTCCGCGGACGAGCTCTCCGATGGGGACCGCGAGCCGCTCAACGAAGACGGGTTCACGCTGCGACGCGCCCGAGTCGGCTTCGTCAGTGACTGGAAGTGGGCCGGTGGCTCCGGCCAAGTGGAGTTTTTTCATCCCCACGGCAGGGTGCGGCCCATTTCGTACGACGTCCATGCGCAGCTGCCGGGCCGCAGCGGCGATCCTCCGCTCCTGCGGCTGCGCGCCGGCCTGCTCCCGCTGCCCTTCGGCTTCGAGACCGGCGACGAAACCGATTTCGCACGCTTCTTTGCCGAACGCGCCCTGCTGTCCGAGGCTTTTGCTCCCGGTCGATTCGATCTGGGCGTGGCACTTGGCGGGCACTTGTGGGTCTTCGACTGGGTCTTGGCCTGGCAAAACGGCGAACCGATCGGCTCGAACGCGTTCCCGTACCGCGATCCCAACGCGGCCAAAGACGCCGTCGGGCGCGTGCGCGTGTCCGGCAAGCTGTTCGGCCCCGTACGAGCGTCCGCAGGGTTTTCGGGGCTGTACGGGACCGGCTTCAGCGCGGGAACCAAGCCGACCAAAGACCACTTCGAGTGGCAAGACCTCAACGAAGACGGCCGCGTGACGGTGGCCGAGCTCATTCCGGTCCCGGGCTCGGCCGGTCGCCCATCCTCGAACTTCGCGCGTTGGGGTGCCGTCGTGGACGTCCAGCTGCGCACCGACATGCCCCGACTAGGCGAGCTGATGGTCTACGGAGAAGCGGCGATCGGAGTCAATCTCGATCGCGGCATCGCCCCCGCCGATCCGGTGTTGCTCGGCCGCGACCAGCGGGGCTTGGCCTGGTACGCCGCGCTGCGCCAACGCGTCACGAAGTACTTCAGCGTGGGGGCCCGCTACGACTACTACGAGCCCAACCTCGACGCGCTCGAAGGCTACGACGGGGTGGCGGTCGTCACCCGCCGGCCCTTTCACACGATCACCGGCGGGGTGGCCACCCACCTGCCACTGTCCACCTGGGCCACCGCGCGCTTGCTGGTCGAGTACGACCACCAGCGCAACTCGCTGGGGCGTGACCCCAACGGGCGCCCGGCCCAACTCGACAATGACACCCTTCGGCTGCGCTTGTCGCTGAGCTTTTGATGCTGACCCCACGCCACCCGATCGACAGGGCAAGAGCCGGCAGCCTGGCCGCACTGGCCATCGCGGCATGTGAGGCATCCAGCCCGTCACTGGCCGACCCCGGTCTCGACCTGCAGATCCGCGCCGCAGATGCCCAGATCGTGCGGGGGGGACTGGGTCCCGACGAGGGCGGACCAGCGGTGACGGCCTTGCTCCGCCCTCAACCCGAGGTGAGCCGAGGCGAGGGCACCGTGGCGATCAAAGGCCGCCTGGGACCCGGGGGCGTCGCACTGCACTTGCACGCGGAGGGCGACGACAAGCATTGGATCGTGCTCCCCGGTGGGTTTGACTTCGTCGTCCCGGATGAACTGCTGTGGGATTCGGTGCTGGAGTTTTCCCACGCGATCGCCACGGAACAGGTAGACGTGAGCGTCCAGGCCGCCGACAAGCGCGGTCGCCTCGGCCCGGTGACACGAACCCAGTTCGCTGTCCGACCCGATGTGCCACCGGCGCGGCTGCTGATCTCGCTGGGATGGGACGCGCCCGTCGATCTCGACCTCATCGTCGAAACACCTGACGGCACGCGCATCGGGGCCAAGAACATCAACTCCTACGAGCCCCCCGACGCCGGCACGGTGCCGCCCCCCGACGCGTGGCGACAAGGCGGATGGCTCGACCGCGATACCAACAAGGATTGCCGACTCGACCTCCACAACCGGGAAAACGTGGTCTGGGTCGAAGCGGACCCGCCCCCGGGGGTCTACACGGTGTATGTGAATCTGTTCGCGCCTTGCGAGAGCTCGTTCGTCAATTTCGAGGCCATCGCTCAACTTCACGGCGAAGTCGTGCAACGCGGCCGCAGCACCCTCTACGCCTTCGATGCACGTGAGCAGCCCGCGGTGGAGGACGCCCCGGGCCTGCGGTTGATGGAGTTCGAGGTGCCATGACGAGCCCCTCCGACGGGTCCATGGGGCGCGCGTGAAACTAGAGACAGCATGGCTGCTGTCGCTGGGTGCCCATCTCCTCGCGTACGCCTTCCTCGACGCCGGGGAACCCGTTCGTCGCGAGCGGCACGTGGTCCCGTTCGAGATCGCCGAGTTCGTCCCCGCGGTCGTCCCCGAGCCCGAGCCCGAACCCGAGCCGCCGCCAAAGCCCCCACCCAAGCCCCCACCGACCGCTGCTCCGCCGCCGCCCGTCGAGTCCCCGCCGCCTCCACCAAAGCGGAAGACGCCGCCTCCCGCCAAACCTCAAGCCCCGCCACCTCCCCGAAACCCGACGCCTCGCCCGGCCGCCGCCGCGCCCTCCCCGGTCGCGCTCAACCTCACCCTGGCCAGCCCCAGTGGCCAAGCATCCACGGGTCGCAGTCCTGGGACGGGCTCGACCTCGGCCTCGAGCTCGTCGCGGCCACCCTCCCCAGCCAAGCCCGCTTGTCGCGAGCAAGCGACCCGCCCCCGACCCATCTCGCGCGTACCCATCGACTACCCGGCCGCCGCCCGCCAACGTGGCCTGCGCGGTCGCGTCACGATGGTGGCCATTGTGGATAAGCGTGGTCGTGTGCGGCGGGTTGAAGTCACGGAATCGGCCGGCTCCGTGCTCGACGAAGCGATGAAAAAGGCGCTGAAACAATGGACGTTCGAACCAGCGCGGGCGTGTGGGCGAGCCGTGACCGGGCGCTATCCCATCCGGCGGACGTTCGAGCTCGGTGGCTAGCCTCGACATGCTCTGGCTCGCCTCGCTCCTGCTGGCGGCGGTCCCCTCGGACCTGGCCTCTGACGCTCCGGCCCCCGACGCTCCGGCC
>QKPP01000127.1:24020-28088 GCA_006508105.1 Myxococcales bacterium FL481
GGCGGCGGTCCCCTCGGACCTGGCCTCTGACGCTCCGGCCCCCGACGCTCCGGCCTCCGACGCTCCGGCCTCCGACGCTCCGGCCCCCGACGCTCCGGCCCCCGACGCTCCGGCCCCCGACGCTCCGGCCCCCGGCGCTCCGGCCTCCGACGTCGCGCCGGAGATCGACCCAACGACCGTCACCCCGCCGGAACTGCTCAAGTTCGTGCCTGCCACGGATTTTCCGGAGCAAACGGCGTTGACTGAACCGATTGAAGTGCTGCTGTCCATCGACATCGGCACCGACGGTTCGGTCTCGAGGGCGTCCGTCGTGACCGGAGCCGGCTCCCCGTTCGACGAGAAGGCCGTCGAGGCCGCCCAGCGGTTTCGGTTTCGCCCCGCGCGTCGGGGGGCCGAGCCGATTGCCGTCAATATCCAGTTTCGTTACACGTTCGAACCCCGCCTACCGCCGCCACCGACCGACCCGACCGGAGCACCAGCCGCCCCCCCCACGCCGGCCGAGCCTGCCTTCGCGACCGAGGAGATCGACGACGCGGCGGTGATTCGCGGTGAGCGGATCCGGGCAACCGTCGCCGCGTCGACCGTGTCACTCGACGACGCTGAGCGAGTCGCGGGCACGCAGGGCGACGCGGTCAAGGTCGTGCAGTCGCTCGGCGGCGTCGCCCGAGCCCCGGTCGGTACCAGCGAGTTGGTCGTCTGGGGCGCAGCTCCAGGCGACACCCGCTTGTACGTGGATCACCTGCCGGTCCCGCGCCTGTTTCACGTGGGCGGAGTGCGTTCGATCCTCCCCGCGACCATGGTGCAAGCGCTGTCCCTGCAACCCGGCGGATTCGCGGCGGAGTACGGTCGAGCGATCGGCGGACTCGTCCGCATCGACACCAAGTCCCCCGCGGAGCAAGTCCGCAATCGCCACGTACGGGCATCGGCCCGCATCGACCCCATCGACGTCGCGGGGGCCACCAGCAGTCGCCTGGGTGAGCGAGCGTCCCTGAGCCTCAGCGGCCGCCGCAGTCATCTCGACCGCACGCTGGACCTCGCCGCGCCGGATCGCATCCGCAACCTCGTGCCAATTCCCCGCTACTGGGACTACCAGGGCAAACTCGAGGTCCGCCTGGCAGCCAACGAGCGGCTCGAGGTGATCTCGCTGGGCGCGCTCGATCGAGTCGATCGCAGTTTGCCCAGCATCACGCCCAACCTTGCGTTCACCGAACGTAACCACGACGTGTTTCACCGGGTGGGCGTACGGTTTCGCCGAGAACACGCCAACCACACCGTCACTCGAATCGATGCCTGGGGCGGCGTGGACCAGTCGCGCCTCGAGCAAGACTTCGGCTACACCACCGTGTTCGCGCGACAGACCGCCGTGCGTGGCGGGCTGCGGATCGCCGAGCGCCGCGAGGTCCATCGCCGGATCACCACCGATCTCGGCCTCGACCTCGAGTTCGCCCGCAACGAAAACGATCGGCGTGGTGCACCCAGTCTGCCACCCCGAGAAGGCGACATCTACGTCTTCGGTCAAGCGCCCGGAGACCGGATCGCCGACGACCACTGGCGGACCATGGTCGGGCAAGCCGGCCTGTACGCGGCGGCGCTCGTCGATCTCGCGCAAGGACGCGTGACTGTCGAGCCTGGCCTGCGGTTCGAACCCACCGTGGTCAGTGGCGACCGGGTGGTTCCGGTGCGCGAGACGGAGCCCGCGGTGGGCTACGCGACCCTGGCTGCCGCCGCGTCGCCGCGCTTGCGCACCAGCTGGCGCCCCCTCGAATCGGTGGCGCTGCACGTCGCCGCCGGTCGCTACGACCAGGCCGCACAAGCCCAAGACATGTCGCCCGTGTTCGGCTCGCCGGTGCTCGAGCCACCTCGCGCCTGGCAAGCACTCACGAGCATCGAGACCCAGCCATGGCCGTGGTTGGCGATCTCAGCCGCCGGTTTTGCCGCGAAACAAGACCGTCTCACCATGCGGTCTCCGTCGGCCACGCCGCCCACCGCGGCGCTTCTCGAGTCCCACGGTGAGGGTCGCAACGTGGGCGCGCAGGCCGAGATTCGCTTCCGTCCGCGCGAGAACCTATTCGCCTGGCTGACGTACTCGTGGATTGTCGCCTCGCGGCGACGAGACCGCCACGCCGCCTGGCGCCCCTTCGACCGCGACCAAACCCACCGGGCCCAGGCCGTGGCCAGCTGGCGGCATCGCACCGGCTTCGAGGTCGGAGCGAAGGCCGTTGTCGCCTCGGGCTTTCCCCGGACCGCGGTCATCGACGCAGTCTACGACGCTCGAACCGGCCGCTACGACCCGGTTTTTGGCGCACACAATGCCACTCGACTGCCATGGTTTCTCGACGTCTCGCTGCGCGTGGGCTGGCGCCGCGAGTGGCCGTCCATCGCCTTGGCCACCTGGATAGACGTGCAAAACGCCACCAACTACCCCAACGTGGAAGAGATCTACTACAGCGCCGACTACCGCCAACGCGGCTATATCCGCGGGTTGCCGGTGCTGCCGTTGGCCGGACTGGAGCTTCGGCGATGAATCAACCAACCTCGGTCCACCGCCCAAAAGGGGCGCAACTCGTCTCAGACCGAGCCCCCAACGCCGGCCTGATGACGCAACGCTCGTGCTACGCCCGATCTGACTTGAATTCGCGCGGTGCCAGCATCCGACGGTCCGGTACAAGAGACACTCGGCGCCAGCTCGCGGTCGGACTCGGGTTGTTGGCCACGTTCGCCTGCGCGTGCTTTCCCGCGTTCGAAGATCGGCCGTGGCTGGTGGACGAACCCCGTGTCCTCGGCATCCGCAGCACGATCGCGGAGCTGCGCCCGTCGTCGCCAGTGCAACTCGAGGCCCTCGTTGCCGCCGGCGACGGCACAAGCACCGGACCCGTCGCCTGGAGCTACTGCACCCAGCCGCGACGGGTGGAGGAGCGAACGGGCGTCACTCAAAGCTGCGCCGCCGACCAAGACCTCGCGCCCCTCGACGCACCGGCCGTGGTCCCCGCCGACGCGTGCGCCCGCTTCGGACCCAATCCGCCGCCGGTAGAGGGTGAGGGCCCGCCGCGTCGCCCCGCCGATCCGGACGGGACCGGTGGGTACTACCTCCCGGTACGAGCGCAAGCCGAGGATCCCGCAACGGGCGCGGCCACCCAGGCCTTCGGAGCGATCCGAATTCACTGCGACCTCGCCGGCGTCACGCGGGAGGTTTTCGACGCGTATCAAGATCAATACCGCTTCAATGCCCATCCCGGCCCGGTCGCGGTGTCTGACGACAGCGTCCCGCCCCCGCTCGATCTGCAGCGCGCCCCTTTGTCCGCGCGTCCAGGTGAGCCCATCGAACTTTTTGTGCACGTAGGCGCAGAAACTGCGAGCGAAAACTTCGTCGTATACGTGCCGCGCGAAGCGAGGCTCGTCGAACAACGCGAAAACCTACACGTTTCGTGGTTCGTCACCGACGGCGAGCTCGAACACAGTGAGACGCGGACCTCCAACGCCGCGCCAGAAACCTCCTTGTCGACCACTTGGCGAGCACCCCCGCAGCCGGGACCCGTGTTCGGATGGGTCGTCGTGCGAGACACCCGAGGCGGAATGGCCTGGACGGATTTTCGGCTGATCGTTGAGTAGTTCGCACTGCACTTTGATGCAATGCGGCAAGGCGGCTCCGAGCGCCCGCTTGACGGACCCCGGCCGACAGAGACAGTCGGCATACTCGAGCAGCGGCGCCAGGTACGCATTCTTCAACCGGACTTCGCTGACGTGTTAAGTTGCGAAGGCTATGGCCTTGATCCACCTCAAGCTCACCGCCGCCCTTTGGATTCCGCTAGCTGCGAGCAGCGCGCTGCTTCTCAGCGCCTGCGCCAGCGACGACAAGGACCCGCCGACGGGGGATGACGACGACGGGAACGCCGACGACGACGACGATAACGACGACGACGACGACGACGACGACGACGACGACGCCGACGATGACGACGACGGTGACGATGATGACGATGATGACGATGATGACGATGACGATAACGACGACGATGACGATGACGATGATGACGACGATGACGACGACGATGACGATGACGACGACGA
>QKPP01000276.1 GCA_006508105.1 Myxococcales bacterium FL481
ATCATCATCATCATCATCATCGTCATCATCATCATCATCATCATCATCGTCATCGCCGTTGTCGTCGTCATCATCGTCATCATCGTCATCATCGTCATCATCGTCACCGCCATTTTCCCCACACGATTCATTGAGGCCGCCGACCGGCCCCGGCCCGCACGCTGGCCAGTCGCCGTCAGCCGCGAATGGATCGAGCTGAAACCCACCACAGTTGGGGCCAGGATCCCAAGCTCCGTCGGCGTCGTGGCAGGGAGTCACGTCGAGCCCCGTCTCCTCTTCCACCAAATCCATAAACGTGTGCATCATGCCGTAATACGCCTCCCCGGGACACGGAGCCGAGGTCCCCCATGACGTGACGCCAAACACTCGCCATCCCGCATCTTCGCCGTACTCGTCCTCGGGCAACTTGATGTACACCGGACCGCCGCTGTCCCCCGAACAAGCCCCCTGCCCCACAGCTCCGACCACCGCTTCGTTGTTCTCGATGCCCGAGTAGTCGTTCTGCACCCAGTACTTCGTGCCGTTCCCCCCCTGTGGCGTGGTCCCGAAGCCGACGGTCACGACTTCTTGCGGGGAGTCGAGGACATCGACTTCGCACCCCATCAGCGGCGGAATGATCGGCACATCGTTCACGGCCTCACTCAAGCGACAAAACGCCACGTCGACGCCCTGCGCGAGACTATTTTGACCGTTCCAACTCGGGTGCTTGTAACACTGATCCACCCCGACGCTAATGGGAGCGTCGTTCGCTCGCTCGCCGAAGCGAATGTTCTGAATACCGGAGTCGTAGCAGTGGCCCGCAGTGATGACGACCTCCGGATGGATCAGCGTTCCGGTACAAAGGCTTCCGCCCATCCTCACGTAGGCCGTGGACGGCCACTGGCAGGTGCCGCTCAGGGTCCCGCCCGCAATGATCGGCACGCCAACGTCGTCGCCAAACGGGCTGTCCGGATCGAAGATCAATGGGGTACGCGTGGGCGCCGACTCGGAGCTCGACGAATTGGCCGCTGCCGCCTTCGCTCCTTCGCTCACCGCGGCGGGATCGGCCGCCGCTAGAAGCACCGGCAGTGAAGAGGCGAACGAGGCGACCAAACCCAGCGACGAAAGAGGCATCGCTGCATCGATTACCACGCGAAACCTGACCCCGACGGGCCAGATCGACGCGAGCTCGCTCACCCGTGCATGCCTTGCGCCCGGTATGCACGTCCCATGAGGCGTACGTGCGCCGCAACCTCATCCGAACCGCTTACTTGCGGTGACCTTCGGGCGCGGCCGTGGACCTAGCCGATGCGAGCCAACCGCGCCGAGAGCCCCGCGGTCGCGCCCGGCAGGAAAACCGGCCGCGCAACGGCGCGATGCGTCGCTCGAGTGGGTCGGCCAGACTGCCAGCGGCCGGGTCGCAGCGGCGAGTCACCGAGTAGCTCGAGCGCTCCAATCGGACCGCATTAGCCCGCGCCGCCACGTCGTCGCGCAGCGATCGCCTGGCGGTACATTCGACCTTGCAGCCGCTCCGCGCGGCGTCGTTCGTGGACGCTGCGCCGCTGGCTCGTGACCGCCACCTCCTGCTGCAGCTTGACATAGCGATCCACCCGCTCGCGGCTGATCTCCCCGCGTTCAACCGCCGCACGCACGGCGCAGCCTGGCTCGTGGAGGTGGCTGCAGTCCACGAACCGACAAGCTGCAGCCAACTCTGCAAGATCGTCGAACGCCTGCTCCAAACCGGCATTTTCGATCCACAACGAGAGCTCTCGCATGCCTGGGTTGTCGATCAAGACGGCGCCGCTAGGCGTGCGCAGCAGTTGGCGATGGGTCGTGGTGTGACGTCCGCGACAATCGTGGGCTCGCACCGAGGCTGTCGCCATCTCGTCGCTCCCCATCAGGTGATTGACCAATGTCGATTTTCCCGCGCCACTCGAACCGAGCACCGCCACGGTGGTCCCCGCCGACGCGTACATCTGCGGCCGGTCCGCCTCGATATCATCGACCACGTCGATGGCGTGGCACGGGGTGGCCCCCAACACCGGCGCCAGTCGATCGAGTTTCGTGGGAACGTCTCCGCACTGCCCGGCCTTGGTCAACAACACCACGGCTTCGGCCCCGCTGTCCGCGACCGTGGCGAGGTACCGCTCGAGTCTCGCGGGGCTAAAATCGCCATCGAGCCCCATCACCAAAAAAACGAGGTCAACGTTGGCCGCGATGACCTGCTCGCGCGCGCGAAGCCCCGCCGAGGCCCGCGTCAGCTGGGTGCGGCGCCGGAGCACACGATCCATCACCGGGTTGGGTCCCGTTCGCACCAAGACCCAATCCCCTACCACCGCGCCGCCATCGCGAGCCGAGCGCAGCTTGCCGGGCACGTCGACGGCCACTTGCCCCGTCGCGCCCCAAACATGGGCCCGAATGCCGTCCATCCGCACCACCCGACCTGGCCATCGATCGTCGGGCGACTCGACGATCTGGTCCGCGAAGAACGGGCCGTAGCCCAGGTCGGCGAGATTCACCCGGTGCATGCTAACACGCCGGTGCGGCCCGTGAGCGCGGACGTCGAGAGCGGACCCTACGACGCCGACGGCGGCCAGGCGTCGCGTGTCCAGCTCGCGGCGGGGAGGGCGAGGCATCGCGCCGCACGAACCCGGTGAATTCTCGGCCGACTCGCGCCAACGTACCGACCACGATGGACTATCGCTTCCTCGGCAAGACCGGTGTGCGCGTTTCGACGCTCGCTCTAGGAACCATGACTTTCGGTGGAGAGGCGGACGAAGCCGCCTCGGCCGAGATCTTCGCCGCCGCGCGGGATGCCGGCATCAACCTGTTCGACTGCGCGAACGTGTATCAGCAGGGTCGATCCGAACAAGTGCTGGGCAAGCTCGTGGCAAACTGTCGCGACCAAGTGGTGCTGACCAGCAAGGCGTACTTTCCCACTGGCGACGATGGCAACGCCCGCGGAACCAGTCGTTACCACCTGGTCCGCAGCGTAGAAGCGAGTCTGAGGCGACTCGGCACGGATCGGATCGACTTGTTCTTTTTGCACCGCTTCGACGAAAAGACCGCGCTCGAGGAGACCTTGCGGGCCGTCGAGCACTTGGTGACCAGCGGCAAGGTGCTCTACTTCGGCGTGAGCAACTTCTCCGCGTGGCAAACTGCGAAAGCCCTGGGGATCGCCGAACGCTTCGGCTGGGCGCCGCTGGTGTGCACGCAGCCGATGTACAATCTGGCGAAGCGCCAAGCCGAGGTCGAGATCTTGCCCCTGTGCGAAGCCGAGGCCATCGGCGCGTTGACCTACAGCCCGCTAGCGGGCGGCTTGCTCACGGGCAAGTACTTGCACGACGCCACCGCGAGCCCGGCCCGCTTTCGCGACAGCAAGATGTACCAGATCCGTTACGAGGGCGCGGACTACGACCAGCTAGCCGAACGCTTCGCCCGATGGTGTCAGGAGCACGGTCGGGAGCCGGTCGCAACGGCCATCGCCTGGGTGGCCAGTCATCCCGCCGTGACCGCCCCGCTACTGGGCGCCCGCACCGTCGCGCAGCTCCGCCCGGCCCTCCTCGCCGCGGCGCAGCCACTGACGCCGGCCGTGCGAGCCGAGATCACCTCGCTGTCGGCCGCGCCGCCGCCGGCCACAGACCGCAGCGAGGAACGGACCAAGCACACGTTCGGCCAACGCTAGTCAGTTGTATCCCACGCCAATCAACCGCGCGGACAGGCCACGCCGACCGCGGAACGTCTTCCGGCCCTCGCGTGTCGCCGCCCCCCACCATCGGGTGAGGATACGAGCGCGGATGGCCACCGTGGACCAGATCCGCCCGGCGGCGGCGCCTCCACTCAAAGCCGGCAATCCAGCGCGCAGACAGGGCGACGCAGCGCGCTCACAGCCCGTGCACCACGGACTCCCGCCCGCTGGCACCCCCGTCCGACCGCGCACCGGAGCTTACTCTCAAGACTTCGTGTGCCGATTTTCGCGACCGCGATGCCGCATAAACCCGACGAGCCCGAGACCACTGTCGCCGCGTTGCGACGAGGCGGTAGCGCATTCGCCGAAGGTGGAGCCCAACGGTGGTACCGTTCGACTCGAGCACCGAGTTCGTTGTCGAGTCAACATTGAGGTTCGCTCCTCTCACCCGAGTCCGCCGATCCGCCATGCCATCATCCACTCCGTCCGCGTTGTTGAAAACCTCCAGCCTGCTTTGTTGCCTGTGCCTCGCGGCTTGCTCCTCGTCCTCCGCGGACGACAACGATGCTCAAGGCGATGACGACGACGGTCAAGGCGACGACGACGACCCAGGCGACGACGACGACAACCAAGGCGACGACGACGACCAAGGCGACGACGACGACCAAGGCGACGACGACGACCAAGGTGATGACGACGACCAAGGTGATGACGACGACCAAGGTGACGACGACGACCAAGGCGACGACGATGACGACGACGACGACGACGACGACGTGTTCTCTGACATCGAAGTCGAGGTGCACCCGACCGTCAAAACCGTGCTGGTCGTGCGATGGAATCAGGCCGCAGAGTCGGACTCCTCACGGCTTCGCTTCTCCTTTGAGAACGATGAGTGGCACGAATCCAATCCGCAACCGGGCGACGCGGGGTCACATCGCGATGTCATCCTGGGCGTCCCCGGCGATACCGAGGTCAAGTTCCGCATCGTCGCGGAGATCGACGGGGCCGACGTCGAGTCCCCCACCATGACGCAGTCTACGGGCACGGTACCGTCCCAAATGGCCCCTCCGGAGGTGGTTACATTCGACGAGGACCTCGCCGGGCCCGAACGCTGGATGCTCGGCGCGGTGACCGAAGGCGACCAGTATCAAGGTCCCTACTGGATCTACATTCTCGACCGACAAGGGCGCGTCGTCTGGTACTACCAAGACGCCGAGAAGCAACGGATGATGGCGTTTCCTCGCACCTCCCGAGACGGTCGGTTCATCGCTACCGAACGCAAGACGTTCAACAATACGGATAGTGGTGTGCACATGATGACGCTCGACCACGAATACTCCGAGATTGCCGAGCTCTCGGGCATGTGCGATGCGTTCGATTTCACCGATTCCGGCAGCATCATCTACAACACGCTCGAACGCGAGGGCGGCCAGCTCGTGCGGTCACGTCTCAACGAATGGACGGCCGACGGTGACACCCGCGAGATCTGGGACTGCGGACCTTGGGCCGAGCAATACCACGGAAACGGTCCGCTCGACCGCAAATGGTGCTACTCGAACACGGTCGACTGGTACCCCGAACAAAACTGGATCACGCTATCGTTGCCCTATCAGAACACCGTCTTGGTGATCGATCGCGAGAGCGGCGAGATCGTGCACGAATGGGGAGATCTCGCGGATTGGACGTTCGAGCCGAGCGAAGTCTCGTTCGACTTCAACCACTGGGCAAACTTTGCCGAGGATGGGAAGTTTTGGGTCTCGTCCCACGTCAACAGCGGTCACGCCTTCGTCGAGTTTGAAATCGACGAAGATGAGCAGACGCTGCGCGAGTTGTGGCGCTTCGGCGACGATGTTGATTTTCGACCCAAGAGCAAAGGCATGGTCGAGCTCATGCCGGGCGGTACCGTGCTGGCGAACTATGGGGACGACGCAGTACTGATGGAAATCACCCGAGAGGGTGACGTCGCGTGGGAACTCCACTGGAGACGGAGCGGTGACAAGCGAGTCTTGGGGCACAACATTTTGGTGCCAAGTCTTTATGACCTCAACCGCGGTCCCGAGTCCAAAACGTTGACCCGGCGACCCCGTTAGCTCCAACGGCACCGCGCGCCAGCGAGTTGTCTGCGATCGGCCATCGAAGCCGATTGCGGACCGACGCGCATCAAGCAGGCAACGGGTCTCGACCTCCCCGGGGAGCGCGGCGAATTGCCCTTGGATTGATGACGAGCGCCCAGCCGGAAGGCTCGAGGCACTGGGCAAACGCGGCACTGGACCGCGTGGGGCGTGTGCTTGCTCCGCGGCGAACGTGGTTCGGGCCACCGCGAAGGCGTCGCGATCCGACGCGCGAGGCCGCGGGTCGTGTCGTGAGCGAACCCGTATTCCCGCACGGCCCGTGGTTCATTGTGTCGGTTTTGAGTAGACCGATGGATGCGGTGAAAATCGCCCGAGTTCACCATGACCCCTGCGAATCAGTGAGGCTGAAATCTGCATACCTAGGTCCGCAACCATGACGCTCGCGACTGCGCGTGGTCTTCGCGGCCCGCGGGTGCCGGTTCCGGCAGTCGCGTAACACCACGGACTGGCCCGCGTTCACGGGTCTCGCTCGATCCATCTACTTCGATGAGCACAAGAAAGCGAGACGCTCATGTTACGTTCCAGTCTACACCCAACGCACGCCCACGTTCCCACCCGTCCCGGACTAGCCGTCCTGCTCACCGCCGCGATCCTATGGGTCGGCAGCACGGCCGCGGGCTGCGACGACAGCCAAGGCAGCGATGAGGCTTCCGACGACGACGACGAAAACGAAAACGAAAACGAAAACGAGGACGGGGACGAGCTCGACTGTGACGCACTGCAGTCCAGCGGGTCAGAGATCGGGGATATCGTACCGAACTTCACCCTCATGGACACTGCGGGCAATGAGCACTCACTCCACGCGATGTGTAAACAAGTCGTGGGCGTGGCTATTGGGGCGATGTGGTGAGGAAGCTGCCAAAAACAAGCGGCCAGTTTGGCCGAATTGCAGGGCGAGTACGGCGACGCGGGGTTTGTTGGCGTTAGCGTCATTTGGCAAAACCACGACAAGCTCGAGCCGATGCCGGCCGACGGCGAGGCCTGGCAGGACGAGTACGGCCTTCAAGACAGCGTCTTGTTAGCCCCCGACGACTCCTGGCTCGTGGCCATGTGGCCGGGTGAGACCACGGGCGGCATGGCCTTGATGGAACCAGGCATGAAGCTCAACAAAACCCACGCCCATCACGGCGAGCAGCCGCAGATCACCGGCGAAGACATCGCGGCCTTGCTGCCGTAGACCGGGGTCCCGGCGAGACGGCCCGTCTTCGGCGCAACCGAAAACGATCCACGGCGTCTTGCACGAGACCCGAGCCACGCGCGACTCGGGTCTCGATGTCGCCCGTGGCGATCACCCCGCCACCCGAGGCCCGAGGCGATGTCACCGCCTGGGGCTCGCGGCGACGAACCAGCCGCTCAAGTCCACATCGTAGCGGGGACTGGAGGCGACGAACCGCGACGCGGAGTCGGGGAGCGTTGTGTCGGCGAACGATTGCGCGATCACGAAGCGCGGCGGCGAAATGTCCCGACCCAGGCCCGCGCAGGCGTCGGCACGACCGCGTCGTACTCGGCCGCGTCCAGCGACTGGATCTCGAACCGCGGCTCCACCGTCGTGACGATCTCCGTAGCGGACATTCGGGGCGGGCCGTGGTCGCGATCAGGCCCGTCGGACGAACCGGCGATCGAGATCCAGCAACCGCCCGGCACCAACAGCCGCGCGACGGACTCGACAAATGCCGCGCGTCCGATCTCGTTGACAGTGTGAAAGCAGCCGCAGTCGTAGATCAGCTCGAACTGATGCTCGCCGTCCGGTGCTCGTCCGACCTGGAACGTGGCCTCGATCCCGGCAGCAACGGCCCGCCGCCGCGCGCCCGCAATCGCGGCCTCGGCGAGATCCACCCCAGTCACCTTGAACCCCCGCGTCGCCATCCACACTGCCTCACACCCCGAGCCGCAGCCGATATCGAGAACGCGACCCTCCACGAGTCCGCTGCGCCCGATGGCCGCCACCAGATTCGCGTCGGGTCGACCGGTATCCCACGGCGTATTCCGTTCGACGTAGCACGTATTCCAGTCGTCAGGCGAGCGAGACGGCGCAGGACGGTGAGGGTCGGTCACGCGACCATGTTGAGGTCGACGGCGTGGGTCGGCAAGCCACCGGTACGCGACACCGAGACGCCGCGCCGCTACTGCACGTCGCGGGGCGGTCAGCTCCCGACCTCTCGCTTCGCGCAGCGACCGAGAGCCGCCACCGATGGGCATCGCGGCGCGCACGACGAGAAGATCCGCATCCACGCCCGGTGTCGGTGCCTGGATCCGCCGCAAGCCGTGGCTCGGGCCACGCCGTGTCCCGCGTCCGGTGCAGTCGCCGCTGCGCGCGCGCGCCAGCGCGCGTCGTTTTCTCTATCATCGTGGCATGACGATTCTCCCTCGCCGCATTTGGTTGATCACGCCCGTCCCGGCCGGACTGCTGTGCTGCCTGCTGACCTGCGACGGCGGAACGAGCACCAACGACGCGCCCCCTGGCGACGACGACGATCAAGGGAGCGAAGCCGACGATGACGACGACGTCGACACCGGTGACGACAACGGCGAGGACACGGACCAAGGGGATACCGCCGACACCGATGATGATGATGACGACACCGATGGTGACGACGATGACGACGATGACGACGATGACGACGATGACGACGATGACGA
>QKPP01000233.1 GCA_006508105.1 Myxococcales bacterium FL481
TCCAGGTCCAGGTCCAGGTCCAGGTCCAGGTCCAGGTCCAGGTCCAGGTCCAGGTTAACCAGCTCCGGGTTCCCCAGGTCCAGGGTCCACGTTCGAGTTCGGGTTCGGGTTCGGACGGTGCAACAGCTCGGGTTTGGGGCTGGTTTGGGGCTGGTTTGCGGTTGGCTCGGGGCGGGGCGATCGAGCCAGGCTTCGCCCGGCCCGAGATAGCTAGTCGTCGGTGCGGCGAGTTTACGACGAGCGACGGGACCGCAGCGCTGTGTCCGCGCATTGGGTGGATTGCCAACCCGGCGAGATCGCGTCGGCGTGCGAGATGCTTGCCGCGGCTGCTCGTCCAACATTCGCGGGAAGCCACCGCGCCAGAGGGCCGACGCTGCTGCGCGTCGCTGCGATCCGCAGATACGCCCTCACGCTGGATTTCGCGGAGCGGGACTCGACGGACGTTGCGGCACCGGCTGAGGTTGCGTCGTGGCCGGGGGGGTCGGCTTGGGCGAGCCTGCGGGGCGCTGGGGAACGGGCGGAGCCGACGGGGTGCGGCTCGGCGGACGCGACTCGCGTGCGTTGCCCCCGTCGGGGGATGCGGGGCGACGAGGCCGCTGAGGAGTGCCCGGCGACGGCGGAGTCGGCTGCGATGCTCGAGGCCGAGAAGGCGCCGGCGCAGTCGTGGCACCCGGCGCGGGATTGGATGGGGGACGCCCAACCGGGGCAGGCGCCGAGTTCCCGGCGCCGCGAGGGCGCTGAGGGCTCCGACCGGCTTCGGGACGCGGCGACGCTGCACCCGCCCCCGCTGCGCTTGTAGCCGGGTCGATCGTGGCGCCGCCAGAACTGGAGCGCTCCGGCGCCGACGCGGTTTGCGGGGCCCCGTCGACAGCCGCTTGGGCTTTGCGACGCTTCGACCGCTCCGCCCGCCGAGCCGCGCGCTCGATGCCCTTACGCGCGACCCCGATGTACAAGTCAGCTTGCGCGGGCGACACGAGCTCTTTGCCGGTCACGACTCGCGCCGCCGCGGCGCCGGTCGGTGCCACAGACGGCCGACCTCCACCGGACGCGAGCGTGAGCTCTTTGTATTTGACGAATGCGGCGATGGCCGCGGTATAGCGCGCCGGCGGATCCATCCCGGGCAGTGCGTCGCCGTCTAGGTACAGCACGCCGAGGTTGAACTGAGCCTCGGCGTAACTCGGCCGAGCGGCGAGTACCTGCTTGAAGGTGGCCAACGCCGCGGCGAGCTTGCCTTGGGCCCGCAGCGCCGCGCCGTAGTTGAGCTGGGCTTTAAGAAACGACGGGTCGATTTCCACCGCGTACTTGAAACAAGACTCCGCTACCGCGTACTCCTCTTGCAGCATGTACTGCACGCCGAGGTTGTTCCAAGCGGCGGCGTTGCGCTCGTCGAGCTCAGCGGCCTTGCGAAACACCCGCATCGCCGCCACACGATTGCCGTCGGCCAAAAACGCGAACCCCTTCAAGTTGTAGGCCCTCGAGCTTTCCTCTGGGGTCAGCACGCGCGGATCCACCTCGAGCACCGAGCTGGTGATCGACTGGACCAGCTCGAAGCGTTTTTGTCCGTAGAAGACCTGCGCGATGATGAGCATCGCCTCGACGTTTTGCTCGTGAATCTTCAGCGCGCGCTGGGCCTCAGCGACGGCCTGTTGGGTCGCGCCACGCTGCAACGCCTGCTTCGCCCGGCCGCTGTGGTCGCGAGACAACGACATCTTGCGCCGTTCCTCTTGCGGGTCGCGATCACGAGCCGGAACCGACGTGGGGGCGGTACGGCCAGCCGCACGACGCCCCGCGTCCGCGGACGGCTGCGGCGCCGCAGATCCGTTGGCCTCAGCCGCCGGCTTGTCCGGTGCGCGCGACGGAGCCTCGGATGAGCCGGCACAAGCGGTTAGCCCGACGAGCCACCCCGCGAGCACGCTGCGCAACAGACCGATGTCCGACCGCGCCCGCCGCGGGGCTGTTGCGCCCCGCGGTACGTCACGGCGTCCGTTGGTCCCCACGGGCACCGAACCCGGGGAGCTCGCTGGCGCCGGACCGGCTGCGCGAGCCCGTGTCGGGCGCGCCGGCCAACCGGCACTCGATACCGCCGTCGCAAGACCGCGCGACGGACCCGACTCGGCCGCGGACCACGTCGTCGAGCCCGCGCTCGGCGTCTCGGCGGAGTACCCGGTTCTTGGGAGCCTCACCGCAGATCCTCCACTTGAAGCTCGAGCGCCGGGTCCCGCACAAGCTTGTAGTCGGCGGGGCGGAACAAGTTGAGTCGCTCCCGCGCGCGTCGGGTCCACTGGTTCGACATTTGGAATTCTCGGCTGCGTTTGAGCGTCTCTTCGTAAAGCGAGATGGCCTTGTCCTCAAATCGCTGCATCTCGGCGTCGATGAGATCTTTGTAGGCAAACCACGCCTCGCTGTACTCTTTGAGTTGCCGCGGGACCGGGGCCTCACGCACCTTGGTCGCCACGGTTTCGAACGCGTAGCCGCGCCGGAACATCGCGGCCAGCGTCCACTCGATCCGTCGGTAGGGATGGATGGCGTCGTAGCTGCGCGACACCGCGAGCACGCTGTCGAACAGCTTTTTGGCGTCCTTTTCGAGACGACGGCCTTTGACTTTGAAGTTGAGCACCTTGTCGAGCTCGTACTCTGAGAGCAGAAACTGCGCTTGCGCCGGGTAATCGGCCGCTTGAGTGGCCATCTTGAGGCCGCGGGCTTGAAACGTACGGATGCACTCGGCCCAGGCGCGCTCGGCCGCTTTGCGATCACCGAGCCCGGCGTACGCTTCGCCGATCCGCAACCAGGCCTCGGTCGCCCGCTCGGCCTCCGAGGGCGCATCACCGTGCTCCGCGAGATAGCGCTGGTACTCACGAATCGCACGCTTGGGTCGTTTGGCCTTCCCCAACACCGCCGCCGCGCGATACGCCGCCTCGGCCTTTTGCGCGGGATCGTCGGCACTCTCGGACCATTGCCGGTATAGCTGGCTGCTGCGTTCGTAGTCTTGCAGCGACTCGAGCAATCCCGCCGCGTTCTTGAGGGCGACCAAGCGATGCTCGCTGTCCTTGAAGTCCTCGCTTTCCGCGAGCTTGAGATACTTGCGGACCGCGTCTTCGAACTCAAAGAAGCGCGCATGGTTGAATCCCGTGCGCAACAGGGCGTCGTCGGCAAACTCACTCGCGGGGTAGCGGGTGTAGATGCGTTCGTAGGTAGTCGTCGCGCTACCGAAGCGGCCGATTTTCTCGTATGCAACTGCGGCGTTGTTCAACGCCCGGTCCGCGTGCGGGTCGTCGGGGGCTTGGGCCACCAACGCGACGTAGCGATCCGCCGCCGCCTCGAACTCCCCGGCCTCGTACAGACGCGTCGCCTCCTCGAAACGCACCGCGTTGCCCAACGTCTTGAGTTCGCCGGCGAACTTCGCCAGCTCCTCGCCGGTACCGCAACCGAACCCCATGAGCTTTTTGGTCCACGCCTGCGTGCCTTCGAGGTCACCGCGAGCCACGTACGAGTTGAGGATCGCCTGCCCGGCTTTGATGGCGATGTTGTCGTCGCAGTGCTGCTCGATGATCCCGACGAACCGGGCCTCGGCGTCGGCGAAGTCGTAGTAGCGTTGGCTGATGCGGGCGGCCTGATAACGCATCAGCGGGACCGACTCGGCGTCGGGCAACAGCGCCACGAAATCGTCGTAGGCTGCACGCAGCCCGTCCGCGATCGGGGGCAACGGCAACGCCTCCAACGGCGCGTCACTGGCCGTCTCCGGCAAGTCGTTCAAGGTGAAGCGGCCGGCCTTCTCCTCGGCCTCGACGTAGGCTTCGTAGGCGAAGATCACCCCCTCCGCGGCGTCTTGCTGCAACCGGTCGTCGAGATTGGAGTCGCGCACGTGGATGTACTCCTCGGCCGCGCGCGCGAACTGCTCGCTGTAGTAGAAGCTCTCCGCCAGCTGAAAGCGATACTCGTACGCACTCGGGGCTTGCGGGAACCGCTCGAGAAACGCCTCGTAGGCTCGCGCCGCAATCGCGTACTCTGCCGCCGCGCCGGGATCGTTGGCTTGGCGCAAGCGTTGAGCCTGCGTATGGTGGTCGATCGCCGCGGCGACCAACGCGTCCTCGGCTAGAGCAAAACCCGCTTCGATCGCATCCGGGTCGGTCTCGTTGGCGTAGAACCAGTCCGTGCCCCGAAGGTACCCGGTGGCCAGCGCATCGCGAGCCCGGGTCGCGCCGTCCTCGTCGTGTAAGGCGAGATAGGCCTGCATGACTTTGGATTGAACCGCCGGGGCTTGCGCAAACGTCGGCCAGCGCCGCAGGACCTGCTCCCAAGTATCGATGGCGAGAGCAAACTCGGTCTGAAACGCGAACAAGTCGCCCAACGCGGCGTAGATCTCCGGGACGTGGGGTTCATCTTGGCGTTGGGCGTAGTCGCGATCGACTCGCGCCACCCCCCACACCCGATCGCGTCGCCCGTCGTCATTCCAGTCCTCCTCGACGTACGACTTGGCCAAATAGCGCACCGCTTCATCGCGGAACTCCGCCGCTCCGGCCCCTTCGTCGGTTCCCTCCACCCGGTCCGCGTAGCGGATAAACTCGTCGAGCTTGACCGCCGCGAGCTCGAACGACCGTTTGAGATACAACGTCCAGGCCACACGGATCAACGCCGCAGGGTACAATCGATCTTCGGGGTCCGAGGTGGCCGCCTCGTACGCGGCCAAGGCCGGGTCGAGTTCGTCCATGTCGTAGTGGACCTCCCCGACCCGCAACCACGATTCGGACAGATACTTGCTGTCGGGGTGGGCGGGCTCGCAGTCGGTGTACTCGGCGGCGCGGACCCGATCCGAGGTCCGAACGTTGGAGCCGTCGGCGAGGGGAACGGGGAATCGCGCGGGACAGGTGAGCGCCAGGAACGACTGCCGACTCGCGTCAAACTGCTCGGACTCGAACAACAACGACCCCATCATGTACATGGCGGCATCGACGTGCTGATAGCGGGGGAAGTTCTGCGCGACCTCTCGGTACAACGCCACGGGCCGCGAGTAGTCGGGTTGGGGAGAGGCCGGAGGATCGCCCGCAGCCGCCTCGTCGGCGTCGGCACGCAGCTGCCACGCCTCGAACTCTTTGTCCCATGCGTCTTGTTGACGGGCCAGCCGGGCCGATGCGGCCTCGAACGTCAGCTCGGCAAGACGCAACGTGATCTCCGGAGTCCAGTTGGGATCGTTCGGGTACTGCTCGAGAAACTGCTCGTAACGCGCGATCGCTTTGGACCGCAGCAGTCGCAGCTTGGCTTGGTGCTCGCGCAAGCGGGCCTCGTAGTGCCGCTGCAACAGCTCACGGCCCCGCACGGCTTCGAGCACCAACAAGTCTCGCATGGTTTTATGGGTGACATCGGCCGCTTGACCGAATCGCGCGAACATCCGCTCCATCTCGTCGAGGGCGTTCTCATGCTCGGCATCGACGGCCCGCTGGGGGAGCGGCGGTTGCAGCCGCTCAGGTTGGGGCGAACCCGCTTCCGCCCGCGGCTGCGCCGAACCGGGCTCGCCCTCGCGTGCGCGCCACGCCGAGTCCGGCGGCGGCAGATCCGACCCGGGCATCGAAGAGCTCGTCACCGCGGCCGCGACCGGCGGACTCTCCAGGCCCCAGAGAAGCGCGACGCCTAAGAACCGCGGCAGCCCCCGGCGCCAGCTCATCGCAGCTCCTCGAGGCCTTGGGTCAACACCCGCTCGAGCTCTTCGAGATCGCGGGCGCGATTGCCTTCGAGCCGGCGGATCTCCGCGGCCTCCACCTCTTGGATCGCCCACGCGACATCCAGCAAACCCACCTCGCTGCGCGTGGCCATGTTCTCGGCCTCCGCCACCACGTCGCGGTAGCTCGCTTCGAGAACCTCGCCCACGAGTTCGGCCCCGGGGTCGCGCAGCTGGCCCAGCTCGGCCCGATACGCCTCAAGGTTGCCACGCTCCTCTTCCAGCACGCGAATCGCCTCGCGCAACCGCTTCTCGGCGGCGCGATCTAACCGCGGATACCCGGCCACAATCCGCTCGTGAAGCGCCTCGATCCGCCGGTACAGCGCCGCCCCCTCGGTCTCCGGTTCGGCTTTGCTCACGACCGCGAAGATCTGGGCGAGCACGCCCCGGTACTCGACCAGTACCCGCGCACGAGCGTCGTGCCAGGGATCGGAAAACCGCAAGGCGGTTCGCAACCGTCGCGCTTCCGCCTCGAGTTGCTGGGCGCGCTGCTCGAGCTGCGCCACCGCCTCCCGGAGTTCGGAGGCCTGGTTCAAAAACCCTTCGTTGGAGATCCTTTGCCGGTCGAAGGTTCGGTCGTAGTAGTCCTCGCTGGCCACCAGCTGTGCGTGTAGTCCGGCGATCATCAGATCGTAGCGGTGCACGGCTTCGCTGACCTCCTCGAGTCGGGCCTCGATCACCTCGCGAGTGTCATTGGCAACGGTCGGATCGTCGAGCCGCGCTCGCAAGCGTCGTTGAGCTCGGCCCAGCTCAGCGGGGATTTTGGTCCGGCGCGCCCGCGACTGAGCCCGCTCGATCAGTCTTTCCTGAAGTTCGACGAGCTCGAGTGCGGCCGTATCGATAGCGGCCACAAACCCACCGAGGTCGTTGAACAGCCTGGCGCGCTGACGGGCCGATACCGCCTCTTCCATCCGCGCGAGCAGGCCACGAGCGTCGTCGATGTCGCGCTGCAACGTCCCCAGGTCGACCGCCGCCGTCTCGGCCCGGCGGGCGAACGACAAGCGCGTCGCCATGGGAACCGCTTCGGGTGGGATGACGCTCGTCAACGAGAAGTGCTCGGCCTCTTGCACCGCGACAGCGGCGAAGTAGCGTGCCGCCTCACCTTGCGCCCGCAGATGCTGGGCCAACGCCTGCGACAACTCCGCGAACTCGCGTCGCAAGGCGATAAACTCCTCTTCCGCTGCCTTCCACTGGCGCTGCTGGATCTTGAGCTTGCCGCGCAGCTGCTTGATCTCCGGGACGATTGGGTTGTCCGGGACCACGACGAGCAGCACGTCGAGCGTTTGCAGAGCCGAATCAAATCGGCCCGCTCGCAGCTGGGTCCACGCGGTCTCGTACATCGCCTCGGGAAAGAACGAGGAACTGCGGGAGATCTGGCGGTACGCCGCCACGGCCCGCTCGGGCTCGCCGAGATCATGATAGATGCGGCCCAAGGCCAACGTCGCGAGCTGAGTGATCTCCGTGTCTCGCGGTGTGGCGCTACGATGGGAGGCCACGCGCTCAAACCGAGCGATCGCTTCTTCATGGTCGTCGAGGGCCAGCGCAGCCGCGGCCGCGATGTAGCCCGCGCGCGTCCAGTAGCGCGCCAGCTCCACCTGCTTCGGCCCCGGACCGTCGGGCGGCCACATCTCGTCGAGTTCCGTACGAGCCGCGGCCGCATCTCCGCGAAGGTACAAGAACCGACCGAATGCGTACTGCAGTTCGAGGTCTCGCTGCTCGGCCGGGATCGAGCCGACCCACGTCGTCAGACGTTGGAGATCGTCATCACGAAACACCCCGGCGGGTGGCTGGACGTCCGTGCTGACTCCCAGCGCTTCGAGTCGAGCGCGAATCTCCGGGGTGGCGCTCATCCCCGGCTCGCGCGCGAACCCAGCGGGGCGCCGCGGTGCGGCGAGATCGAGCAATCGGGCGAGCGCTCGGTGCCGCAAACTGATCGCCTCTTGGCTGGTCGACGACAACAACCGACTCAAGCATTCCGCCGCCCACTTGTGCATCCGCAGGTGGGTGAGGGCTTCACCGAGATAGTACAACGCCTGCTGACCGGCCGGGCGTTCGGGATAATGCTCGACCAGTTCCAGTAGTTGGATCGCCGCACGCTCGTAGTCCGCCTCGGCGAGGGTCAGCTGACCCTCCACCAGTCGTCGCGCGAGCTCGTCATCGCCGACGGTTCGATCGGCCGCCGCCGCGCGCTCCATCCCCACGACCACCGTCTCGACGTCCCGCACGATCGCCATCGCTTGGTCGAGCTTGATCGGGCGCCGGGCCTGCGCCACGCCGGGCCACGGCAGGCAAACGGCCACCGCGACCAGCCGCATCCAACCGAGCAGTCGCACCCGCCGTCGCGACCGCAGCATCCGCTACCGCCTCCGTTTACGACGCGTCGCTCGACGCTTGCGAGCCTTGGGGCGGGGACGGGTCGCGGACTTGCGCGAGCGAGTTTCACCGGTCGGCCGACCCCCGCTGTCGATGCCGAGCTCCTGCCACGACACCGCCGGGCGATCACTCATCTCGGTGGTGAGATTGCCCTGCTCGAAGCCGGCGCTCACGATTTTGACCGAGCCCCCCTCCGACGCGGTGAACGAATGCGAGCTGCGCGACTCGAACACGTAGCCGTTGAGGTAGCTAAATGCCCCGGAGCCACGACCGCGGTACGTCAGCTCTAGCGTGGCGTTGTGAGGACCGGGGACGAGATTCCCGTCGAAGACGATGATCTCTTCCTCGGAATCGAGCGCGCCGTCGTCGTCGCGACGCGCGAACACCTGTGCGTCGTCGAGGAAGTAGACGATTTTGACCAGCCGAAACTGCGCCCCCATTAGGTTGCGGTGGGCGATGATGGTGCGAGAGCCGGCCATCACGCCGTGGAGCACCGTCTCTTTGAGGAGTGACAGACGGGCACGGGTGCGAAACACCTTCTCTTTGAGTTGCTCCACATCCGCTTCGAGCCGCGAGAGACGCTCACCGTACAACTCGCTTTCTCGCCGCGAGACATCGATGGGGGCGGGCGGAGGCGGCCCCGCGTTGTCGGCCGGGGCCGACGCAGCCGCGCCCGCGACCGGAGGTGGACCGCTCGCCTCCGCTCGGTTCGCGGCCTCCGATGCGACGGCTGACGCGCCGGCCGGCGAAGGCGGTTGCCCGCTCGGCGTCGACCCCTGACCCGGGGCGGAGGCCGGAGCCGACCCGTCCGCAGGCTGCGTCGCCGGCTTCGTCGCTGCTGGCGCGGCGCGAGACGACCCCGCCCGCACGGCCTTGCTGCTCGCGGACGCGCCACGACCAGAATCGGCGGCCGACCAGGAAGCCCCGGCCACGCCGGCCGACAAGCTCAGGGCGACAACCAGTAGCGACGGCACCACGCTCGCGACGGCGCCCCGCAGCCGGGCCGAGATCCGTACGGACGCGCGCCGCAGCGCCGTGATGCACCGGCCGAGCACGCGACCGATCCCGAGGCTCCACCTGCGAACTGACGACCGAATAGCCACCGTCGGAGGCTACCAGGGCCACTCGCGACTGACCAGCGGGGTCCGCGGACGATGGTGGCCAGCACAATCGCCACCGGCCAAGGGGAGAAACCGCTCGCGACCACTGGCCGAACGGAGACCCCTCGCACCGGACGACCCCACGTGTGCGATCAGCCCTGCGATGCCGACTCGCGCCGGCGAACCATCTCCAGGCGGCGCCAAATCGCTTCCAGCAAGGCTGGCACCCCCTCTCCCGTGGTGGCACAGATCGGGAACAACGGGATCTGCCGTCCTCGCAGTACCTGGCGGGTCTCCTGGAGCAAAGCTTGGCCCTCGGGAGTATCGAGTTTGTTGAGTGCCACGACGCGAGGCCGTCCACGAAACATCGGCCCGTAGCGATTCAACTCGCGCTCGAGCACCTCGAGATCGTCGAGCGGCACCCGGCCTGGCGTGGGGTCGGGCGCCAGCACGTGCAGCAGCACACGAGTCCGTTCGAGATGGCGAAGAAAGTCGTGACCGAGCCCTTTGCCCTCCGCCGCGCCCTCGATCAGCCCCGGTACGTCGGCCACGACCATCACGCGCTCGTGGGGCAATGACACCACGCCGAGCTGCGGCTCCAGGGTCGTAAACGGGTAGTCGGCGATCTCCGGACGAGCGCGCGAGATCTGACTGATCAGGGTGGACTTGCCGACATTGGGGAACCCGACGATGCCCACGTCGGCCAACAGGCGCAGCTCGAGTCGTAGGACGCAACGCTCCCCGACGCCACCTTGCTCGCACATCCGCGGCGCGCGATTGGTCGAGCTGCGAAAGTGGATGTTGCCGCGTCCACCGAGACCGCCGCGGGCCACGAGCAGCCGTTGGCCGGGCTCGGATAGTTCGCCGATGCGCTCGCCGACCTCGTGATCGTGCGCCGTCTTGCGAGCCCGCGGCGGCAGCCGGCGAATGCCGTCGATCTCGAACAGCGCGTCGTCTTCACCGTCGGTCAGCTCCGCCTCGGTGCCGTTCGCCAGCGCGGCCGTCGAGCCCCACGCCGATTCGTCCTCCTCTTCGTGCCCCTCGTAGAAGACGTCGGTGCCCACGGGCACGCGCACGACGAGATCCTCCGCCCCGCGACCGTGTTTGCTCTTGCTGCCCCCGACCGCGCCCGACCCGGCTCGCAAGACCTTGCGGTAGCGCAGCTCGAGGAGCGTCGACAATTGCCCGTCGGCTTCGAAGTAGACGTCGCCGCCCCGTCCGCCGTCGCCCCCCGCCGGCCCGCCGCGCGGTACAAGAGCCTCGCGCCGCCACGCGACGACCCCATCTCCACCATCACCCGCGTGCACATGCACGCGGGCTCGATCGATAAAGCGCATGCTAGCGCAGCACGAGCTACTCGGCGGCGGCGAGCTCCGCCACGCTGTCGACGGCAACGAACGCCTTGCGCTCGCGTCCTCGACGGTAAAAACGCACGTGACCGTCGACGAGCGCGAACAGGGTGTAGTCACGACCGGTGCCCACCCCGGGACCGGCATGGAACCGTGTTCCGAGCTGACGCACGAGGATATTCCCCGCTCGAACAGCCTGGCCGCCGAACTTCTTCACGCCGCGAAACTGAGCGTTTGAATCGCGCCCGTTCTTGATCGAACCCTGACCCTTTTTATGTGCCATTTTCTCGAGCTTTCTTCGGCGCGCTTAGGCCGAGATCTCCGTGACCTTGATCTCGGTGTAGGGCTGACGATGGCCGTTTTTTCGGCGGTACTGTTTGCGACGGCGAAACTTGTAGACCACGAGTTTGGGTCCGCGCCCGTGGGCCACGATTTCGGCCGAGACCTTGGCCCCGGCGACTTGCGGGGTGCCGATCTTGACGTCTTCGCCCGTGCCGACGAGCAAAACCTCGTCGAACGCGATCGTGCTGGCGACCTCGCCCGGGAGTTTTTCGACCCGCAGGATGCTGCCCGGTGCGACGCGGTACTGCTTCCCGCCAGTGCGGATAATGGCTTGTTGAGTCACGATGCCGAGTGCTTTCGTCGACGATGCGCCCGTCGCAGCGGAGGCCTCGACCAGGCCTCGGGTACCCGAGTAGTTGATCTCCAACGGGCGTGGAGCGTGCGAAGTCTATGGATCTACGGCCGGGCGTCAAGCGCTCAGCCGGGGGACGCTTCGCCGGCGCCTGGCGCGACAGCCGGCCTGGAGTTCGCCGGTTTGTTCGGCCGGCGCGCGTCCTCTCGTAGGCTGGGCCGTCATGACCGAGCATGTGCGGCGCGTCAACTCCCCGTTTTGCGAGCCAACGCCGTCTGGTCGCCCCGACGCCCGCCGTCCCGGGACGAGCCGAGCGCGAACGAACGCACGCCGTCGGATGCGTCGCCTTCGGGTCTCCCTGTTTTTGGCCGCGAATCTGACGTGGTGGGCCGCGGCTTGCTCGTCGACGAAAACGCCTTCTCGAACGGCGGCGCCCACGCCAACACCCGTCTCGTTCACGCCGGCGCAGCGCGAGCGCATCGCCGCGGTCCAAGGGGAGGTGCGATCGGCGTCGATGCGCTACGGCCTCGATCCGTCGCTGATCAACGGGGTGATCTGGGTCGAAAGCCGGTTCCAAACCACCGCGCGCTCGCCCGCCGGCGCCCGCGGGCTGATGCAGTTGATGCCCGCCACCGCGCGCGAACTCGCGCGCCAGATGGGAGAACGTCGCGCGCGGCCGTACGATCCCGAGTTCAACATCCACGCGGGGAGCTTTTATCTCGCCAAGCTGATCGCACGATACGACGGTGATGTTCGCGTCGCCCTCGCGGCCTACAACGCGGGCCCGGGCAACGTCGGCCGCTGGCTTCGCGCAGGCAAGCCCATGCCCGACTACAGTCGCCGCTACGTGGGCAAGGTGGAAATCGCCCGAGCGCGGTTCGTCGGTTCGGCTCAGCCCTCCCGCACCTCCCCCGCCACACGAGCCCAGCCCGTGGACGCCGGTTCGCCTCGCCCCGGCTCGGTCCACCCTTCCCGACGATCCCCGGCGCCGCGCACTCAGCCTACGGACTCCCGCTCGCCTCGCCCCGGCTCGGTCCACCCTTCCCGACGATCCCCGTCGCCACGCCCCCAGCCCACGGACTCCCGCTCGCCTCGCCCCGGCTCGGTCCACCCTTCCCGCCAATCCCCGTCGCCACGCCCCCAGCCCACGGACTCCCGCTCGCCTCGCCCCGGCTCGGTCCACCCTTCCCGCCAATCGCCGGCCCCAAGTTCGTCTCGTCGCGTGGCGTCACCGCCACCGCCAACGGCACCCAAGGCGGGTCTGGGCGTGCTGCCGAACGTCGACGAGTAGCCAACCACGCGTGACCGAGCCGCGGTCTCATGCTCCCCGGCGCAGACCGATGAGAGAGCCGCGCCGGGGCCATGAGGGCTCCACCCCGAGGCGCGGTTCGTCGCCCAGACGTCGTCAACAGCGGCGCGACTGTGGTACGTCGACGCGGCAATTGGCCCGCTCGCACGTAAACCAGCCGCGCGACGCTACGAACTGTACGCTGTCGTCGTTGCGATCGATCTCAAATATGAATAGCTGATCCCACCCAGACGATCGGTCTTATCGGGTCAATACTTGCGTACTAGTGGCGGGACGTCATCGTCCCCGCCCGGGCGGCTCTCCGCGTGCCCCGCCGGAGGTCGCACCACCGTGCGTTTCATTGGTGATGCCGAAGAACAACCCGACGACGGCCGGACCGCGATCGGGCTGCACCTCGATCCGCCAACCGCTGAAACGCTTCCCAGGCGGGTTTGGCTGCATGTACCCCGTCTCGACGCTCAAACGCGCTTCTGCCGGTCCATCGACCGACTGGCGGTCCGTCGCCGCGCCCCGCCCCGGCTCCGGCGGCCGGCATGCGCGCCGACCCAGCCACTTGAGGTCGGACCACTAGCGCAAACAGGCGGGAGCCTCGCGCGCTACTTCGGTCCCGTCGCATTTGACATCGATCTCACGCGATTGATAGAGCATTCGAGCCGGTGGGCCGCCTCTCACGGCGGTGCAAATCATCACACACTGAGTGTGGCGACAGTGCTCAACGCAGTCCGGCCGTCGCCGTGGACCCATGGGTCCGACCGCGTAGACGAGGCAGAACGGCCGCGGGTCGCCGTGATATCGATGCACAAACCCCAGTTCCCAGCCGTGGCCGACATCTGTCTCGTTCTCGAGGAGACCTACCCATTCGTGCGGGGCGATCGAGCGACGTGGGTGCATCGACTGATCATGCGCCACCCCGAGTATCAGTTCGGCATCGTATGTCTGGGCGCCTGCCGTGAGGACTGCCGCGATCTCAAGTACACGCTGCCGCCCAACGTCGTGCACTTCGAAACCCATGCCCTGGCCGGCTACCAACAGACCGCATCGCCGCCGAGCGCCGGGTCCGTGCGACACGCCGGGAGCCGGGCACGCGGAGCGCTGTCCGTACTGCTCTCGTATTTTCACGGCCCACAGCAGCCCACCGACGATGACGCGCTGTGGCAAGCCTTGGCATCGCTCGGAAATGGCGGCTCCATTTCCTGGGCCGAGTTTCTCCACAGCGGTGCCGCGTGGCAATGCATCCGCGAGACGTATCAGACGCGCCGCCCCGGCCCTGCGTTCGCGGACTACTACTGGACACTGCGCGAGATGTTCGGACCGCTGTTTCGCTTGGCCGAGATCGCACGGACCGTGCCCCCGGCCCGCGTTGTTCACTCGATGTCAACCGGCTACGCCGGCGTCCTGTCGGCTCTGCTGTCCCGCCGCGAACGCGTCCCGCTCGTGCTGACCGATCGCTCGGCCGCGCCCGACTCCGACTCGTCAGCCGGGCCGACGATCACGGACGCCACCGCTCCAGCCAACGACGCTCCACGTGACGCCATGGTCGGTCTTGGGTCGCTTCGCACGCTGTGGACCCGGTACTTCGATGGGCTCGGCCGCCTCACCTACCGCCGGGCCAGCCCGGTCATGCCTTGGCGTGAGCGCGCCCGGGCTCGTCTGACGCCGCGAGACGCCACCGTCGCGGACCGCCCCGCAAGTCCCCTCCCCGTCCCGCGTGCTGCCGCGAAGACGCCTCCCATCGTCGGCCTCGTCGGCCGACTCGCGCCCGAGCAGCACAGCAAGGCCTTCATCGCGGCGATGAACGAAGTGTGTCGGGTCTTTCCGGGAACCCAAGGCTGGCTGGTGAGTACGGCCGACGACGATCGGTCCTACGCAAAGGAGTGTCGCGAGCTCGTGCACGAGCTCGGCCTCCACCACTGCGTTCGTGTCCTGAACCCGCAAAACCCGACGGAGATCATCTCGAAGCTGTCCGTCAACGTGGTCACCTCGATCGGCGAGGCACAACCGCTTGTGTTGCTCCAGGGTTTCGCCGCGGGCGTGCCCGCGGTCACGGCCGACCTCGGGCCCTGCCGTGACCTCATCGACGGGTGCGACGCGTCGGACCGTCGTCTCGGCTCGGCGGGCATCGTGGTTCGCCACGCGGAGCCGTCGGCGATGGCGGACGCGATCCTATGCCTGCTACGGGATCAGGCCGCCCGGAGGCACTCCCAACGGTCGGCGCAGCAACGCGCCCAGCGCTACGCCGCCGCAGCCGATCCGTTGGCCGCGTACCGAACGGTGTACCGCCTCGGCCTCGGGCACGCGTTGTAGCGGGCCGAAGCGGCGGGCGACGGCGGCGTGGCGAACCGCCAGGGCCTCCGAGGCGATGCCCGGCCCGGTCTCGTCAGTCGTCTCGGACGGGTCGAGCCGTCACCGGGTCCGGCGAGCGCCCACCGCGGCGGAGATGTCGAGCACCGCTTGGACGTTCGCGGCCAGCTCGGTGCCCGCCCCGCCGAGGGCCGCGGCGACCTCACCGAGTTGGGTGGCGGCGCATCCGAGCCCGATCGTCGTCTTGAGCGTGACGTCTCCTGCGGCGTACGCCTGGACGGCGTCGCCCACCGCACCTGTCGCCGACGCCTGCAGGTCGCCGATGGCGGCCTTGAGACCGCCGTTGCCGTCCGGGCCCTCGAGCTTGGCCTGCATCGCGAGCAACGCCGAAAAACGCGCCTTGAACCCCTCTAGCCAAGCTTTGAACGCGGCTTTCTCCGCGGCCTCGAGATTGGCCGCGAACTGAAAATCCACCGAGACCGCCGGCGGCGTGCACTGCAGGTCGGCTTTGGCTTTGGCCTCCACCGTGGCCTCGCATTCGACTCGAACCTCCGGCGGCTTCACCTCTCCTTCGCACCCCCCCTGACACTCGACGTTGGCCATGCCCGAGACATCGCATTTCGCGGTGGCGGATGCCTCACAACCGGCCTCGCCCGGGGTGTACACACACTCGCCCTCGCAATCGCCGTTGCACTCACCACCCGCTTCGAGGCGACACTCGCCTTTGCACATGCCGTCGCAAGCGCCCGCACAGTTGGCCACAACCGTGGCGCCGTCTTCGGTTTCTTCTTCGCAGTCTCCCCCGGCGCATGCCGTGCAGGTACCGCTACACGAGCCGTTGCAGCTTCCCGAACACTCGAGCGCGGCCGAGAGCTGGCATGAGCCGGTGCACGTGCCCTCGCATTTGAACGCCGGCGCTTGACCGTGGCACGTGAGCGTCCCGTCCGCCTGGCACATCGCGGCGACCTCGGCGGTGACTTCACACGAGCCCTCGCAGCTGACCTGAGCCGTGCCTGGTTCGTAGTCAGCGTCACAGTCCGCCGCCGCCTGGGCGCTTAGCTCAAGGTTGGCCTCACACTGTGGCGGTTCGTGTTGGATCGTGAGGCTCCCGGCCACGTGAGCGCTCAGCTTGCTGGTGAGCTGAGCTTGAATCTCCGCGGTCAGATCCTCGACCGACATCGCGGCCGCGCCCTCGATCCCGAGTGAAGCGGCAATGCCGTTGAGCTCGGCGCGGATCGACGCGCTGGCGTTCATCGACGCGTCACGCACCGAGATCACCGCGGAGAAAAACGCGTCGACGCTAGCAACCCCGGAGATGCTCGCATTGCCGTCCACGATCCCCTCGGCCGAGCACCTCAGGCCGCACGAGTCGATCAGCTCGTCTGCGCCCGGGATGGGCAAAGGAGAGCTGCCTCCATTGCCGTCATCGCCGTCGCAGGCGACGGGAACGACGGCGGACATCAGGCCGATCGACAGCAGGCCGAGGCTTCGCTTCATATTCATATTCATGTTCATGGATTCAATCTCCTACAATCGTGGTGGTGAGCGTGGGACCTTCGGGAAAGTAGACAAGCATGGGTTGTGCGCGGGGGCAAAACCTCGATGCCTTCACGTGGGGGAGGAACGCAGCGCCCACGCCTTCGGTCTGGCTTGCGACGGCGGACCCGCGGGGATGTTCATCGTCATCGCGCCGCTGTCGTGATCGGTATCTGCAGCGGACCTCCAACGACGGGCCACCGGGTCTGTGGCCCAGAACCGACGTGATCATCGTGTGGTGTGGCCCGATCGGGTTCAGATCGGTCCTCGCCAGGATGCCTTGGATGCGTCGGGGCGGTCCTCGCTCAAGACAACCCGGCGCGAGCCCTGAACGCCCCCCATCTGCACCACGCTTCGGTCGGTTCGGGCTCCGCCCGGCGCGAGGTTGCGACAGATGGTCGCCTAGCCTAGGGCTCGGCTTTGCCGGTCTTGACCAAGAAGTCGTCGTACGGCCCGGGGAAGAAGTCCGACTTCCCATCGGGCTGCAGCTCCAGCACACACGTCGCCACCTCGCTGAGCATGCACTGGTCGTGGCACACGAAGACCAACGTACCTTCGTACTTTTGCATCGCCTCGGTCAACGCCCGGATCGACTCCAAGTCGAGGTGGTTCGTCGGCTCGTCCAGCACCAGCACGTTGTCGCCGGTCAGCGTCAACTTGGACATCAACAGCCGCGCGGTTTCACCTCCGCTGAGCGCGGAAACCTGTTTGTCCGCGTCCTCCGACGGAAACAGCATGCGCCCGAGCAAGCCGCGAATCTCCTCCACCGTGGCCTTTTCGTCCCAGAACGACAGCCACTCGTAGGCAGTCTTTCCCTCGGCCCCGACCAACGCATCCTCGTGGTCTTGGGGCATGTAGCCAACGGTGACCTCGTGACCCGGCACGATCTTGCCTCGCTCGGGCTCGTGCACGCCGGCCAAACACTTGAGCAGCGTGCTTTTGCCGATGCCGTTGGGCCCGACCACCGCCAACTTGTCGCCGCGTTGCAACGTGAAGTCGACGTTCTCCAAGACCTTGAGGTCGTCGTAGCCCTTCGTCAGTCGCTCGACTTTGAGCGCGATTTTTCCGCTCTTTAGCTTCGGTTCGAAACGAATGAACGGTCGCTGAATGTTCGAGCGCTTCAAGTCCGTCATCGATACTTGAATCTTCTGCAGCTGCCGACGACGCGACTGAGCTTGACTGGCCTTTTTGGCGTTCGCGCCGAACCGACTGATAAAGTGCTTAAGATCCGCGATCTTACGGGTCTTGCTGTCGTTCGCCTTTTCTTCCGAGATGCGGTAGGCGACCTTTTGCCGGAGCATTTCGTCGTACGCGCCGGGGTAGACGATGATGTTCTCATAGTCCACGTCGGCGGTGTGCGTACATACCGAATTGAGAAAGTGCCGATCGTGGGAGATCACAATCAGCACGCCTTTATAGTCGCACAAGAACCGCTCGAGCCACGAGATAGAGTCGAGGTCCAAGTGGTTCGTAGGCTCGTCGAGCAGCAAAATGTCGGGCTCGCCGAACAGCGCCTGCGCCACCAGCACTCGCAGACGCATGCCGCCAGTCAACACCGACAACGGCTCCTCCCACGATTCCGCCGGGATACCAAGGCCCTGGAGAATCTGTTCGGCTTGATTCTCCGCCTCGTAGCCTTCTTGCTCGGCGATCGTGATCTCAAGCTCAGCCAGGCGCATTCCGCTTTCGTCGTCCAGCTCCCCGCTCGCCAAGATCTTTTCTTTTTCCACCATCGCCCCCCACAGCACCTGATTGCCCATGATCACCACGTCACGGATCGTCACATCGGCGAAGCGATTGTGATCCTGGTGCAACACGCTGAGGCGAGATTGGCCGGGGCGAGAAACCGCCCCTTGATCGGGCTCGAGCTCCTCGGCCAAAATCTTCATGAACGTGGATTTTCCGGCCCCATTTGCGCCCGTTAGACCGTAGCGGTTGCCGGGGTCAAAACTGGTCGTCACCGCATCAAACAACAGCTTGCCGCCGTACGATTTCGTCACTTCAGCTACGGTGAGCATGGAATCTCGCTTTCAAGTCAGGGCGAACGAGGCGACGCACGCCCCGTCCGAGGTCGGCCGGCCGAGCGCACGGCTCGTGCGGCCTTGTAGGTCACGCTCTCGACGAGAGCAAGGGTAGCGGCGGTTCCGCGCCGTCGTCGCGCACGCCTCGCTGGCCGCCGGTTCGGCCCCGAGATCTCGTCGGGTCGTGCCGAGCCCGCGCGGCCGAGTGACCGGGCTCGGACCGCAAAGCCGACGAGGCCCAGCGGGTTCACGCCGACGGCGCGACTCGCGACGACCGAGGGCCGGCGCGTTGGCGACCAGCCAGGCTCCGCGGTTTGCGAGACCGCCGAACTTGGGCATCCTCGGCGCCAGAGGTCCCTTTCATGTCCATTGGTGTTCCCCGCGTTCCCCTTCCCAACAACGAACCCGTCTTGGGCTACGCCCCCAACTCGCCTGAGCGCGCGGCTTTGAAGGCCGAGCTGACTCGCCAAGCGGACGCCCGCGTCGACATGCCGCTGCGCATCGCCGGCCGATCGGTGCGTACCGGCCGAACCCGCGACATGGTGATGCCGCACGACCACCGTCACGTCCTGGGTCAATGCCACCAAGCGGGACAAGACGAGATCCGCCAGGCGATCGCCGCCGCGGAGTCAGCTCGACCGGCTTGGTCCGCGCTGCCTTGGGAGGACCGCGCCGCGGTGTTTCTTCGCGCGGCCGACCTTTTGGCCGGCCCGTATCGCGATCGCATCAATGCCTCGACGATGCTCAACCAGTCGAAGACCGCCCACCAAGCGGAGATCGACGCCGCCTGTGAGCTGGTCGACTTCTTCCGGTTCAATGTGGCGTACCTCGAGCAGATCTACGCCAATCAGCCGGCGTCCGCTCCAGGAATGTGGAACCGGTCGGAGTACCGGCCACTCGACGGGTTCGTGTTCGCGGTCACCCCGTTCAACTTCACTTCGATTGCAGCCAACCTCGCGGCAGCCCCGGCCCTGTGCGGCAACACCGTCGTGTGGAAGCCGGCCGAGACGGCGCTGCTGTCAGCCCACTACACGATGGACCTGCTCGAAGAGGCGGGGCTGCCCCCGGGCGTGATCAACTTGGTGCCCGGTACGCCGACCGAAGTCGGGGCCCAGGTGATGCGCGACCCAGCCCTGGCCGGGGTGCACTTTACGGGCAGCACCGCGGTCTTCAAGACCTTGTGGCGCAGCGTGGCCGAGAACCTCGAGACGTACGGTTGCTACCCCCGGGTCGTCGGTGAAACCGGCGGCAAAGACTTCATCTTCGCCCACGAAAGCGCCGACCTCGACGGCCTCGTCACCGCGATTTTGCGCGGCGGGTACGAGTTCCAGGGTCAGAAGTGCTCGGCCGCGTCCCGCGTGTACGTGCCCGACACGCTGTGGCCCGAGCTGCGCGCGCGACTTGGCGACGGACTCGGGGCGCTGACGATGGGTGACCCCCGAGATTTTCGCAACTTCATGGCCGCGGTCATCGACGACCGCGCGTTCGCCAAACACAAGACCGCCATCGACGAGGCCAAGAGCAAAATCGGAGGCGACATCGCCGAGCTGCTCGGGGGCGAGTGCGACGACCAGACCGGGTACTTTGTGCGCCCCACGGTCATCGTGTCCAACACGCCGGACTCACGCACGATGACCGAGGAACTATTTGGACCGATCGTCACCGTGCATGTGTACTCGGCCACCAAGTTCGAAGAAACACTCGCGCTGTGCGACAAGACCAGCCCCTACGCGCTGACCGGTGCGATCTTTGCCCGAGACCGGCAGGCGGTGGCCACGGCCGTCGAACGTCTGCGCTACAGCGCCGGGAACTTCTACATCAACGACAAGCCCACCGGCGCTGTCGTCGGCCAACAACCCTTCGGCGGCGGACGAGCCAGCGGCACCAACGACAAAGCCGGCAGCATGTGGAACCTCATCCGCTGGCTGTCGCCGCGAACCATCAAAGAGACGTTCGTACCGCCGACGGACCACCGCTACCCGTTTATGGGGGCGGAGTAGGTCGTCATCGGGACTGCGCGCCGCGCCGGCCAGCTGACAGCGCAGCCGGTGCGCGGCGCGCATTGTCGCCTTCGAGCCGGTCGAGTAATTTTGTCCGCAATCGTGCGCGCCGGCTGCGACGTCGCGACGTCGAAACCACGCCCGCAAAGGACCTCTATGCGAAGACTGTGTTTGGCCCTCGGACTTGTGCTGATCGCCGGCTGCAACAAGCCCGCCACGCCGGAGGCCTGCGAGCAATTCGCCGACCACTTTCTCAAACTGCTGGCCAAAAGCGAGAACGCCGATGGCAAGCTGGCCCGCAGCGCAGAAGAGATCGCCACGTCGCTGCGACCGAAGCTGGTCGAGTCTTGCACCAAAGACGGCACGGCCAGTGAAGTCGAGTGTGTCTTGGCCTCGCAATCGGTCGAAGACGTCGAGAAAAACTGCCGCTAGCGCGTCACGAACCTGCCGGTGACGCCACTTCGCGCAATCCCGCAGCACCCGATCGCCGGCGGCCTCGGCTTGATCGCGATCGGTTTGTTCGCCTTGGCCGGCGATGCCACGGACGCGTTTGTGTTCGATGCCCGGGCGTTTGAAGGCGAATCATGGCGCGTGCTCACGGCCACGCTGGTGCACGGTGGGCTGCTTCACCTGGGCATGAACGTGTACTGGTTGTGGACCTTGGGCGCGCCGCTCGAAGAACGAATGGGCAGCGTGCCGCTGGGTGGTCTTGTGCTGTGCACGGCGCTCGGGTCGGCACTGCCGCAGTACGCGTTGTCGGGCAACGCGATCGGGCTGTCAGGCGTCGTGTACGGGCTCGCTGGGTTCCTGTGGCTCGCGGGGCGCCACAACCCGCGCTACTCGGGGATCCTCAGTCAGCGCGACGCGTCGTTTCTGCTGTTTTGGTTCGGGCTATGCATCGCGTTGACCGCGGTGCCGGACACGCCGTTGTTTCGGGTCGCCAACGTGGCGCACGGAGCGGGCGCAGTCTTCGGCTTGCTCGCGGCCGCATCGGCGACGGTCGGTGGCTGGCGGCGTGCCGGCGTGTTCGTGGGAGCCACCGCCTTGCTAGTGCTCGCCGGCATCGGTGCGACCGTCGCGAGACCCCAGGTCAACTTCTCGAGCAGCGCCAGTCGCGAGCATCTGTACCTCGGCTCGCAAGCCGCCGAACGCAACGATTGGGAACGGGCCGAGCGGCACTTTCGACGGGCGACCGAGTTTCGCGACGTCGACCCCCGGGCCCATTACAACCTCGGCGTGGCTCAGTCGCGGCGCGGGGACACGGCCGCGGCCACGACATCCTTCGCCCGAGCCCGCGAGCTGGGGCTCGAGGACTCGCCGTAGCTCAAAGAAACGGCCGCCCAGCGGAAGCCCCGGAGTGCGGCGGCGGGCCGACCGGATCTCAGTCTTTGCCTCGACCCAGCAGCGAGCCCAAAAAGCCCTTCTTCTTGCTGACCGTCACATCGAGATCGTCGGCCATCTTGCGCAACGCGTCCTCGTGCGCAGCCTCTAGGCGCTTGGGAATCACCACCTGCATGTGCAGGTGATGGTCCCCCCGCCCCCGCCGACCGAGGACGGGGATCCCTTTGCCACGACGCACGATCTCATCGCCGGGTTGGGTACCGGGTTCGATCTCGATCTCCACATCACCTTCGAGGGTGGGCGCGCTCACGGTGCAGCCGAGACAGGCTTGAAGCATGTCGATCTCCACGACGGAGTGGACGTCGAACTCTTCGCGCTGAAAGCGAGGATCCGCCTCGACTGAGATCTGGACGTAGAGGTTGCCCGGTGGGCCGCCACGCGATCCCGGCTCTCCGCCTCCGGCCACGCGCAGCGTTTGTCCGTCGTCAAGACCAGCCGGAATGCGGATCGACAACGTCGTCTCTTTTTGCTGTACGCCCGTGCCCGAGCACGCCTCGCACGGCTCCTCGATAACCGTACCTTCGCCCCGGCACGCCGGACACGCCGTCTGCAGCGTGAAAAAACCCTGGCGATGCACCACCTGACCGGTGCCCGAACACTGCGTGCACGTGACGGGCGAGGAGCCTGGGGCCGCGCCCGTGCCTCCGCACTCCTCGCAGCGATGACGACGCGGCACGACCAACTCACGCTCGGCCCCGTCGATGATATCGGTAAACGGCACGGTCAGCCGCACACGAAGATCGGCGCCTTTCGCCGGACCCCCGCGACGACGCCCGCCGAAGCCCAGGTTGCCGAACAGATCGCCGAACAGATCGCCGAAGTGCGAAAACACGTCGTCCGTGCCCTGAAACCCCGAAAAGCCGGCGCGCGCCGGACCTTCGTGGCCGAAGCGATCGTACAACTGCCGCTTTTCGGGATCGCTGAGCACCTCAAACGCCTCGGCGGCTTCTTTGAACAGCTCTTCGGCGTCCGGGTTATCGGGGTTCCGATCCGGGTGGAGCTCAACTGCCTTCTTGCGGTACGCCCGCTTGATATCGGGGCCCTCGGCCTCTCGGGGCACGCCGAGCACTTCGTAATAGTCCCGTTTGGCGGACATCGCGCGGCGCAACCTAAGTCCACGCCAGCCGACTGTCAACGCTAGTTTTGTCGTCCGCGACACCAAGCGGACGAAGCCGGCCGGACGTCGCGCAAACGTTCCCGCATGGTACAAGCCCCGGCGCGTTCGATGACCGCGTCGACTCCGGCGGTCGACGACCGCACCATGCATGCGCCTGTTTCGGGTTCGGACACCTATGGTAGTTTCGACGTCGCCGAAGGTCGCCATCATGCCCTCACTCCCGCTTCGCGTTCTCCACGTCCTCCTCCCGGCCAGCCTGATCGTCTGCGTTGCCTGCCAAGAAGAAGAGCCCGATCCACGCGGCTTCGACGAAAACGGCACGTGGTCGCTCCAAGAGTGGGCCGACAACGGCTCGGATTTTCAGGACCTGAGCAAAATTGACGTTCGGCGCGATTCGTTCTTTCTGAAGTTCTCTGAGGCCAAGGGCACGGTCGCCGCCGCCGCCTGCTCGTCGCCCCTCGACGATCCGCCCGACTACAGTCCATACAGCTCGCGCTGCCGTGGCGGCAGCGACGACGAAGAGCGACTGTGGGACTGCAAGTGCTTCTCGTACGACTGGCGCAGCGAACTCTCGCAAGTCTGGCTGCAGTTCGAGCCCGGTGGTGGTAAGCCGCCCAACCCAAACACGGCCGACGAGTCCAAAGTCACGATGGTCGACGCCGACGAGATGGACGTCGCCAACACCATTCGCCTATCTCCGCTGCCGGCCGGCGCGTTCTCCAGTGACGGCTCGAGTTCGGTCTACCTGTTACAGAAGAAGTCCGACAACTTGTTCGATGAGTCCGGCTGCTGGGAAGAGTGCGTCGGCGGCTAAGTGCTAGGGTTGCCGGTCGAAGTCGACGGGCAACCCCTCCCACCAACGCCGTCCCCCCCGCTTGAACTCAAGCGTGGGGCCCCGCAACGTCGGGCCGCGAAGCCACGCGCGACGCGGCGCCGATGACCGATGACTTGCTGCGGAGCCAAGCCGCGGTCAGCGTCCGCTAACCGCCACTAGGGCGAGAGAAAACCCCGGTCGCGCATCAGGGCCTTGATATCGGCATCGCGTCCTCGAAACGCCCGGTAGGCCTCGCCCGGATCGACTGCATTGCGCGGCGCGAACAGATGCTTGACGAGCCGTTGCGCGACATCACGGTCGTAGAAGCCGCCGGGCGCCTCCGCAAACGCCTCGGCCGCATCAGCCGTCAGCACGTCGGCCCACATGTATCCGTAGTACGCCGCGGCGTAGCCTTCGCTCGAGAAAATGTGGGCGAAGTGGGGCGAGCGGTGTCGCATGACAATCTCTCGCGGCATCCCCAGTGACGTCAAGGTCTCTCGTTCGAACGCGTCGGGATCCAAACCGGTGGGATCGACGGTGTGAAACTTGAGGTCCATCAACGCCGAGGCCAAGTACTCGACCGTGGCAAACCCCTGGTTGAACGTCGCTGCCCGCTTGATCTTTTCGACCAGCTCAGCCGGCATGGGCTGACCGGTCTGGTGATGCACCAAAAACCCGTTGATAACTTCGTCGGTCAACAACCAACGCTCGAGCAACTGTGACTGAAACTCAACGTAGTCGCGCACGCCACCGTTGAGCGACGGGTACGCCACCGTGGATGACAACGCGTGGAGAGCGTGACCGAACTCGTGAAAGTACGTCCTCGCGTCGTCCCAGGACAGCAATACCGGCTCGCCGGGAGCGCCCTTGATGAAGTTCGAGTTGTTCGAGCTCAGTACGGTCTTCTTGCCGTTGAACGTGGTGTGCCCGCGGTAGCTGGTCGCCCACGCCCCGGACCGTTTGCCCGCGCGTGCGAACGGATCGAGATACCACAGACCCACATGAGCTCCCGAGGTGAGGTCGGTGACCTCCCAAACCCGCACGTCGGCATGAAACACCGGCACCGTCCCCTGCGGGAGTTCACTGAAGCCAAAGTTGAATAGCCGCCCCGCGACCATGAACATCGCCTCACGAAGCTTGTCGAGCTGCAAGTACTGCTTGACCTCGTTTGAATCGAGGGCGTACTTCGCCCGACGAACCTTGTCGGCGTAAAAGCGATAGTCCCATGGCTCGATCGTCAGGTTGTGGCCCTCGGCGTTGGCCACCTGCTGCATATCCGCGACCTCTTGCTTGGCGCGCGCCACCGCGGCCGGCCACACCGCCTCCATCAAGGCCATGGCGCGTTCGGGCGTCTTGGCCATGCGATCTTCGAGGCGCCACGCGGCGTAGTTGGCGTAGCCGAGCAGCTGCACCCGCTCGTGCCGCAAGGCCAGCATCTCGGCGATCACGGCGTTGTTGTCCGACGCATCGCCGTTGTCGCCCCGGCTGTAGTACGTACGCCATACCTGTTCTCGAAGGTCCCGGCGCGTCGAGTAGGTCAGAAATGGGTCCATCGAGGACCGGGTGTTGGTGATCGCGAACTTCCCCGGCTGGCCCCGTTCCTTGGCCGCCGCGGCGGCGGCGGCCTTGATGGTGTCCGGCAACCCGTCGAGCTGGGTCTGGTCGAGGAACAAGACGTACTTTTCCTCGTCCACCAGGACATTGTTGCCAAACTTGGTGTGCAACTCTGCCAAGCGGAGTTCGATGGCCGCGTAGCGGGCCTTCTGCTCGCCGCTCAGCGTCGCTCCGTGGTGCGCGAAGTCATTGTAGGTCAACCAGGCCAGGCGTTGTTCGGCCGGCGTGCGCGTGGACAACTCGGGACCTTCGTAAACGGCCTTGACCCGAGCAAACAGCGCTGCGTTTTGAATGATCTTCGACTCAAATGCCGATAGTTTGGGCGCCAACCGGCCTTGAATCTCGCGAAACTCCGGAGTGGATAGGTTTGCCCGCCAGATGCCGTAGTAGACGAAGGCTCGGTGTAGCGGCTCGCCGGCCCGCTCCAGCGCGACGATGGTGTTGTCAAAGGTCGCCGGATCGGGGTTTTCGGCGATGGCATCGATCTCGGTCAGGTGATAGGCCATCGCCGCGTCCATCGCGGGCTCGAGGGCGTCGAGTTGCATCCGATCGAAAGCGGGCACGCCCCCGTAGGGGCCGGCCCATGACTCGAGCAGCGCGTTGGCTGGCAGCGCCGGCGGGTCGGCCTGCGCCGGTGCAGTGGCGGGAGTCTCGGTGGAGTCAGTCACGGGCGGTGTCGCACAGGCGGCAACCAGCCCGAGCGCAGCAATCGGAACGAGGCGTCGAGTCAGCATAGTGAGCGGGTCAACGGTAGCGCGACCGCAGAGAAAACTCGACCAGCCGACGCGGTCCGCAGACACGTCACCACCACCCAGATGGCTCAAACCCCGCGTCGTGCCCGCTAAACGACGCACGTCAACACCGGGCGTTGAGAACACGCGCTGTCGCTCGCGTGGCATGCTGTGCTGGTGCGCGCGCCGGCCAAACGCTCAACAAGCACCTACGCGCTCGTTTGGCTGCTCGCGCTCGCAGCCCTGGCCGCGATTGCGGGCGATCGACTCAGCCAGCCGAGTCGCAACAACCACTTCGTGCATCTGGCCGACGGCTGGCTCCACGGGCGCTTGTCCCTCGAGCACGAACCTCCGGGGTGGCGCAAAGGCCGAGCCGACGATTGGGCCCGCGTGTGGACGGTGGAGCTGGCGTCGGGGGAGACGTTTCGAGGCCAACGCTGCCGCACCACGCCCTGTCGAGACCAGGAGCAAGCGTCGCGCGTGCGAACTTGGTGGACGACCACGGGTGAGTTTGTAGTCACACCGCGACGCGACATCGTCGACCAGCACGCCACTTGGTACGTGAGCTTTCCGCCGGGGCCCGCGCTACTGATGCTCCCTGGCGTCGCCTGGCTCGGGCTCGACTTCCCGGACGTGGCGTTCACTGTCGTCTTGGCGGCGTTCATCCCGGTGCTCCTGTTATGGGGCTGCGATCGGGTCCGCGGCCCCTCGCAGGAACACCTGTGGATGGCGGCTGCATTTGCTCTAGGAAGTCCTGCGTGCTTCGTGGCGGCCAACGGTAGCGTGTGGTTTACCGCCCAGATCGCCGCGGCGTTGGGTTTGACCGTCTTCCTTGCGTGCGCATGGCAACTGCGATGGCCCGCCGCTGCGGGGCTCGCGTTGGCGTTCGCGACCGCCTGTCGGCCCCACCTTGCGCTCGCCGCAGGGCTGTTCGGCGTGATCTGGTGGCGCGGCGGCCGGTCGTGGCCGAGCGCGCTTCGATTCGCCATCCCCTTGATGCTGGGATGCACCGCACTGGCGGCCTTGAACCTGGCTCGCTTCGACGACCCGCTCGAGTTCGGCCACCGCTACCTTGAGATCCGCTGGCAACAGCGCATGCAAGAGGTCGGACTGTTCTCGCCCCGCTATCTCGGTCGCAACCTGACTTGTCTGCTAGTGCTATGGCCCCAGTGGCACGGGGGGACGTGGCCGCTTCGCGTCTCGATCCACGGTCTCGGCCTGCTGTGGACCACACCGTGGTTGCTGTGGGCCGCAACCCATCGTCATCGGTTTCACGGGCGCTCCGCCGTGTGGCTGGCGTCCCTTGCACTAGCCATCCCCTCGCTGCTGTACCACAACAGCGGGCAACTCCAGTTCACGTATCGCTTCGCGCTCGACTGGCTGCCGATCGTACTGTGGGCGATGGTCCTCGGCGGCGCGTTTCGGTCCCGCGGGGTCAAAATCGCCATCACCTTCGCCATCGTTGTGCAGCTGGGTGGGGCTTGGCTGTTCACCCACGCGCCGCGCAAACTCTTTGTCCGAGAGCCCGTGGGTTGGCCCTTCGAGGCGGAGTTTGAACA